>DPJL01000420.1:40960-61545 GCA_003543035.1 Micromonosporaceae bacterium
GCTTTCGCCCATCGCCAAAGCCGCATCATGGTCAACGTTGCCGCCTTCTACGACGGCGAAGCTGACAAGACTGCGCGTCAGGCATGGGTGTCAGAATTCGCGGATGCCTTGCGGCAGAACGACTCCGGTGCCTACGTCGGCTTCCTGGGCGATGAAGGGCCGCAGCGGGTTCGGCAGGCGTACCCCGAGGCCACCTGGAACCGGCTGGCCGAAATCAAGGAGCGCTTCGACCCGGCGAACTTCTTCCACCTCAATCAGAACATTCCACCGATCAGCACAAGCAAGTAGCACAGGGGCACTGGGCCGCATCCACATCGGATGCGGCCCAGTGGCATGTCAGCCTCTCTTGTACTTCTCCCACCACGTGAACGCCACTCGGTAGCTCGACGGAGTGTCGTCCGGAGCGTGCGACGCCAGCCCGTTCTTGCCGAAGTAGTAGTCGTGGATCTGGTTACGGGCCGAGGCGGAAAGGTCCGGGTCTGAGACCGCGGCGGCATGGATGTGGTAGGGCCAGTTGCCTTGCGAGGGATTGCGCAGCCAGGCCGCAAAGCCCACTGTCCGCAGCGCCTTTATGGTCTGCCAGCGTTGGGTTGTGGTGAGACCGGTCACCGAAATGTCGACCACTCCGCCGCCGTCGTGGGTACCCGCCGAAGAGGGGTTTGAAGAGGTGTAAGAACCCTGCGTGATAACAAGGTTCCACGACAGCATGGCATCGGCGGCGGCGAGCATGTTTCGGGTGCGGGTGTTGACCCGCTTGCCGCCGTAGGAATCTGTCCGCGAGCCGGTGGAAACTGTTCTGCTGACCGTGAATCTGCTCTGTCCCAGGTTGGTCAGCGAGGTCGGCCCAGGGATGCCGTTGGCATCGATGCCGGAGTAGCCCAGGGACCTTTGCCAAGCGGCGTAAGCCGAAACGGTTGAGGTGCCGTAGTGTCCGTCGACTGCTCCCGAGGACAGCAGGCCTTTGGCGTTCAGCGCCCGCTCCACCTCTATGACGTAACTGCTCGCCCCCGGGGTGAGCCCGGTGTCGGCCTTGGGTGGGTCAACCTGAGCGGCTAGGAGCACCATTTCCATATCTACCACCGGAAGCGCCGCAATCACGGGGTTGGTCAGCGCGCCGGTTGCGGTCAGTGCCGCAGCCGCCGTGACCGCGCCCCGGGAAAGCACCCATCGCCTCGTCCGGATCATAGTCATATCTCCATCAAGTCACCTTGATGAAGATTGTCAGCAGCCGCCTACAATTGGGCCACAAAAACGCATCAGGACCGTCCTCATTGGACGATGGGGACACCATAGGCGGCCAGGAAAACGCGCACCCCTTCGTCGGCATAATGCCTTAGCTCACGCGGGGTGAACAGCGGCGCGTCGAGCTTGGACGCCATCGCCTTGTTCAGCGGGATCGACAGGACAAGCCAGTTGAAGTGCTGGGCGGCGAGCATCGGATCGTCCACACGCAACAGTCCGCGTCGATTGAGCGCCTCGAACCATTGCGCGAACATGGCGAACGAGCGCTCCGGGCCATTGGCGTACCAGGCCTGCGCTAGCTCGGGAAAGCGGTCCGCTTCACCGATAAGGACCCGGCGCATCCGCAGCAAGTGCGGCTGCATCACGTGGGCGAGGAACCGTCGAGCGAATCCACGGAGATCCTGCTCGACGTCCTGGCTGTCCGGCATGGCCTCCGCCATTGCCTGCATCGAGGCGTCGAGATGCGCAATGTCACCGGTGATGAGCTCGGCAAAGAGTCGTTGCTTGTCCGCGAAATGCTTGTAGACCGTCTGCTTGGAGACTGCGGCGCGCGCGGCGATGTCGTCCATGCTGGTGCCCGCATATCCACGTTGCAGGAACAGTTCGCGGGCGGCGTCCGTAATCGCGCCGTGCTTACGGGCCGAGCGTTCGTCTGCCATCGTCATCCTCCTCTCCGGAAAACATACTAGACGGTCCAGTACTTAGCGAGTACTGTACCGTCTAGTACTTAGACACGGGAGGAAATCATGAGAGCCGCCACCCTTCAAGTCCCCGACGCCCGTCTCTACTACGAGGTACGTGGCCACGGCCCACTCGTAGCACTCGTCGCCGCTCCGATGGACGCCGATTCCTTTGCGCCGCTTGCCGATCTGCTCGCGGTCGACCACACCGTGCTCACCACCGATCCGCGGGGAATCAACCGCAGCACCGTCGCCGATCGGGACCGGGACTCGACTCCGGAGGACCGCGCCGACGACCTATCCCGGCTGCTGACCCATCTGGACGCCGGCCCGGCTGTCGTTCTCGGGTCAAGCGGAGGTGCCGTAAGCGCCTTGGCCTTCGCGCAGGCGCACCCCGAACAGGTACACACCCTCATCGCGCACGAGCCTCCGTTGGACGAGCTGCTGGAGGATCGCGATCAGCTGCGCACCCAGACCGAAGACATGATTGCGACCTATCTTGCCGGTGACGTCAGAGGTGCTTGGGTGAAGTTCATGTCCACGGCGAACATTCACCTGCCCGAGGAAGTGTTCGAGTTCATGTTCGGCGGGGAGAAGGAACCGCAAGCGGCTGCGGACGAACACTTCCAGTTCGCACACATGCTGCGAGCCACCACTCGTTGGCAGCCCGACATCTCCGCCCTGCGCGACAGCCCAACCCGCATTGTCGTCGGCATTGGTGAGGAGTCGACCGACCAGCTTTGCGACCGTACGTCGAGAGCTCTCGCTGCGGCGCTTGGGATCGAGCCAACGATGTTTCCTGGCGGCCACCTCGGCTTCGTCGAAGACCCCAAGGTCTTCGCCACCCGGCTTCGCGCTGTGCTGGAAGAGAACTGACATGCAACCGCTGGAATACACCTTCACCGCGCCAATCGAGAAGGACGGAGCGTTTGCTTTATGCCGTCAGGCGAAGGCCCGCATTGGCTTCCCATGAGGGTGGCTCTGTGCAAGCTCATCGGCAAGAGCCAGGCCGGTGTCGAAGTGACCTTCCGCCTCGACCAACGGCGTAGCTGAACCCACTCGCAAGTCAGTGCTTTAGGGACGCCAAGTCGGAACAATCCTACAAAGGTCAGGATAACCTATAGAGGATTGTTCCGGCGGGCAGCTATAGGGCGCGGTGGCGAAATGGCTTCGCCTCGTGGGATAGCGGCTGGGCGGCAGACAGAGCCGACAGGGCTTGGGATTCGGCGTCCCGGCAGTCGAGATCGCGGGCGAGCGCGAGGGCTCGTTCGCCGGCGGTGACGGCCGCGGCGAGCCGGTCGAGGGACAACATCGCGTGCGCCAGATCGGAGAGAATCTTCGACTCGCTATGGCGGTCGCCCATTTCGCGCGCGTGGCCGAGCGCTTGCTCCATAAGCATTTCAGCTTGTACCGGGTCGCCAGCGGCAAGCTTCGCTCGGCCCATGTTATGCAGGACAGCGCATTCGCCGTATCGGTCGTCGAGTTTGCGTGCGATGATCAGCGCGGACGTCAGATCATGAAGTCCGAGGTCCGCCTGGCCGAGGCTGACGCGAGCCTGCCCAAGGTTACATAGAGCCATCGCTTCGCCCCGCAGGTCACCCATTTCGCGTACCAGGCCGAGCTGCCGCTGGTGCAACGGGACAGCCCGGTTCGGCTTGCCCACGGCCAGATAGGAGATGCCGAGGTTGTTGAGGGCACGGGCCTGGCCCATAGCGTCGGCGGCGGTCTCTAGCAAGGCGAGCTGGTGTCCGAAGTGGACGATCGCCTGACTGTGGTCGCCGAGGTCGAGGTGCAGCTGTCCCAATCGGTTGAGCATCAACGCTTCGCCCTGCACGTCGCCGAGCCGGCGAGCCGCAGCCAACGCACGCTCCACAGCCGGGGCAATCTCATGGCGGCGGTCATAGCGCATGAAGCCGATGAGCCCGAAGGTGGCAGTGGCCTCTGCGACGAGGAGCCGGTCGGCTGCCTCGGTGCCGGCGTGCTCGGCGGCCCAATGCCGCGCAGCGTCCACATGCGACCGTTCGGCGTCGAACTTGGCCAGCGCGGCGAGCAAGGTATCGTCGCCGGACCGGTGCCGCTGCTCGACCGTTTTAACGATGCGCAGACTGGCATAGGCATAGCGCCACATCGCCCGTTCCCATTCACCCGTGTCTTGCAGGTGGTGGCGAGCCAGGTCGCGTACCAAGTCGTGCAGACGCCATCGGCCGGGTTCAGGGTGGTATTCGATGAGATTGCGGCGCAACAGCACATGCAATGTGTCGTCAGATGACTCGACAACCTCCTTCGCCAACTCGGTCGAGAAGTGACCGGCGAAAACCCCGAGCTGGCGCAACACGGATCGGCTCGGCTCGTCCAAATTGGAATAACTGAGCCCTAGCGAGGCGGCGACGTCGAGCTGGGTGTCGTCTGGGTCGCGAAGGTGTGCCAGCCGTTGGCGTTGGTCGGCCAGCGCCGCCGCATAGTCCGCTACGGACAGCGCCGGATTGTTGGACAGGACACTGCCGCTCACCCGAATCGCAAGTGGCAGGAACCCGCATGCCTTGACGATCGGGTGGGCGTGCTCATCAGGTACTCGTCGGCAAATGGTCTTTAGGAATGTCACTGATTCTGCCTCGGAGAATGGTCCTAAGTGGACGATGGTCATGCCGGGCAGTGTGAAGCGTTGACGGCTGGTCACCAGCAGGGCGCTGCCCTGAGGTGGAATCAGCGGGCGCACCTGGGCGGCGTCGCTGGCATCATCGGCGAAAACCAGGACCCGGCGACCACTGAGCTGGCCGCAATAGCGCCGTTGCAGGGTCTCCTCGTCGTCGCCGTGCAGGCCCAACTCGCGGAGCGCCTGAGCGGCCGAGACACCACGCAGATTGATGACGACCACGCCGTCGGGGAATGCGTCTCGTACACGATTGGCGGCAAGCACGGCCAGCTCCGTCTTGCCGACCCCGCCCATCCCCTGGACCGAAGCTAAACCGTTGCCACGCAACACGATCAGCAATTCGTTCAGCGCCTCGGTCCGCCCGACGAAGTCGGCGATGGGCGCTCGTAGCTGACATTCGCCTCCTGGCTGCGGCGAAGGTGCTTGTGGCGCTTCGACTCCACCACGCAGCAGAGCCAGGTAAAGCTCACGCAGCTGTGGCCCAGGCTCGGTGCCGAGCTCATTGGCCAGCCTCTGCCTGGCCACCGCGAAGCAGGCCAGCGCCTCGGCCGGGCGGCCGGCGAGGTAGAGGGCGTGCATGTAGGCGGCAATGAGTGGCTCGACCAGCGGATGCTCGGCGACCAGTTCGTTGAGCGGACTTACCACTTCGGCGGCGTCGTCGGCCCGCATCTTGGCCTGCGCCCAAGCGATGGCCACCTCGATGCGTAGCTGGCACCAGCCGGCCCGCATCCTTTCGGCCCATGGCGTGGTCAGGCCGGGCAGCGGCTCGCCGCGCCACAATGCGAATGCCTGCGTCAACAGATCCACTCGCTCGGCATTGGGCCGCTTGAGCTCGCGAGCCTGGCCGAAGAGGCGCGCCAGCCGATGGACGTCAACCGCATCAGGATCAAGGTCGAGCAGGTAGCCGCCCGACCGGCGCACCACCGAGGCTCGTTCACCGAGCATTTGCCTGTTCCTGGTCAGGTGGGCGTGGAGCGCGGAACGGGCACCGGTAGGCGCGGCCTCACCCCACACCCGATCCACCAACGTGGACACCCCGACCACCCGCCCGACGTCCACCGCCAGCGCTGCCAGAACGGCCCGCTGCTGAGGTGGCCCAACGTCAAGCGACCGGCCTCCGTCGTCCACTTCGATCGGTCCCAGCAGCCGCACCCGCATACGCCCATTCAACAACAAGAATTCGACAAACTTAAACCAAGAAATGTGCCCCATGCTCAGCCAATGCAACGATGGAAACGCTTGATCAGCGTGATCGCCGTTTTGGCGGCTGCGGCCGCAGGCCCGTTCGTGGCGGCCACACCGGCCGCGGCCATCGAGACGGTGACCAACGGCAACTTCAGCGCAGGAGGAAGCTCCTGGAATCTGGATCCGCTCGGTGGCGTGGAGACATGCTGCGCGGCCCCACCTCTCGGGTATCCCAACGCATTCGCCCATCCCAACGGGGCAGGCGGCTTCATCGCGTCGTGGCAGAACATCGCCAACGCTCCGGCCGGGACCTACACACTCAGCGGCCGCATCCGCACCTCGGGTGGCGTCCAGCAGGCATGGATCCAGGCCGATTGGGGAGTCTTCACCGGGCGCTACTGCGCCACGGCGGTGACCAACACGACCTCGTGGCAGCAGTTCACCTGCACGTTCACGGTCGGCGCGGGTCAGGTCGTGCACGTCGCGCTCGCGGCTTCCAATGCTCCCGCAACGGCGTGGGGGTGGATCTCGTTTGACGACATCTCGCTGACTACCGGGGGCACCGGCGGACCATACGACCTTGCCGAATACATGATGCGCACCAACGGAACCAACGGCCCGGTCTACCAGTTCAGCACCGGCGAGACCATGCAGATCCAATCGGGCAACGGGCGCTACTTCCAGGTCAAGAACACCAACTGGGAGGAGATGGCCTTTACCAGCACCAGGATTATGCGGTACCGGGATACTTCGCCCAGCGCCAACGAATGGTATGGCCTGTATACGGGCACCACGTTGGGCTCTGAATGGGCACCTCGCACGATGAACGTGGGCCAAACGTTCCCACGCAACCCCACCGTGCGCTTCTACTATCAAGCCGCCCCGTGTGCGTCATCGCGACCCACCTACAGCCAGCAGTCCACCATCAAGCTGGAAGCGCGTTACACCAGCCTGAACGTCGGCGGGTACACGTTGGGCCCGGTGATCTGGCTGCGGTCGTATCTGGGCAGCGCTCGCTGGGAGGATTACTACTACGCCAAGGACATCGGCCTGGTGCGGTTCGTCGCCTACGACCCGTATGCGGCCGGCCAACCGCAGATCTTCGAGTCGCACTACACCGGCAGCGGCGGCACTCAACAGACCCGCCGAACCATCTGCACCCCGTAACAAACTCGCACCTTGGCCCGTGCCTATAGGACGCCAGATCGCTCTGGTGTCCTATAGGCGTGTGGTCAGGCCGGCATTCCGGTAATCGTCGGAGCGGGAGCGGCTGCGGTCTTCTCTGCAGGCATGAGGATCCACAGGATTGGATAGATGAGGATCTGGCTGCCGGGGATGAGTAGGAGTATCAAGATGAAGAGCAGCCGAGCCGGCCATGGGTCGATACCGAACCGGCGTCCCAGCCCAGCGACGACGCCGGCCAGCAGCCTTCCCTCGCGCGGGCGCACCAGCCCTTGATTCTCGAAGTTCTCGTGAATGCTGTTCATAGCCCAAGTGTGGTGCGATTTGGCATCAGCGACCTCAGGGGCCGACCCTGGCAGAACCCTGAGCGGCGACCCCTGAGTAGAGCTGGGAGCCCTTCCTATTCGGTGCGGAGTGCGGTGGCCGTGCGGGTGCGGGCGGCCCAGCCGGCGGGCAGGAGCGCGCCGAGGACAGCGATTAGGAGGCCGCCGAGGGCGAAGAGCACCAGTTCGGTGGGGTGGTAGATGTTGATGACTGACGCGGGCAGGTTGAAGCCTGTGACGCGGCCCATCTCGCCCAGAATCGCCTTCTGCAGGAGTACTCCGATGGGTGCGCCGATGGCGCCACCGATCAGTCCGGTGACCACGACCGAGGCGATGACCATCGCGATGGTCTGCCGCGGCGTCATGCCCAAAGCCTTGTGGACGCCGAGA
The DNA here is from genome assembly GCA_003543035.1 of Micromonosporaceae bacterium. Taxonomy (GTDB): domain Bacteria; phylum Actinomycetota; class Actinomycetes; order Mycobacteriales; family Micromonosporaceae; genus Rhizocola. The sequence goes on from DPJL01000420.1 coordinate 48,616, forward strand.
TCGTGCACGCGTTCGCGGGTCTCCAGGACCACCATGTTGAGCACGCCCAGGGCTGCCACGACGATGAGCATCAGGGTGAGCAGGGTCGTCAGTGAGTTGATGACGAGAAGCAACTCGGAGGTGTCGTCGTCAGCCGTCATGGCCGTCGCGTCCACTCCGGACAGTGCGGCGTTCAGATCGTTGATATAGCGGGCCGCATCGGTACCGGGCTTCAGGGTGACGTGGTAGGTGGTGGCCCGCAGCTCCGGCTCGACGGCGGCAAGCGTGGCGGCATCGGTAAGGATTTGCATGCCTCGGTTTTCAACATTGAAGACCTCGCCGACGATCCGGACGGTGAGCTGCGTGCCACTGGCGGTCAGGACGATGGTGTCGCCAACCTTGGTGTGGGTGGCGGTCAGGAACGGTGTGGCCACAACGATTTCGCCAGGCTGGGTGAACCAGGTGCCGGAGACCATCCGGTACCCATATGAGGAGTTGTTACCCGTAAAGGCAAGGATATCGAGCGGGTCGGTGAGCCCGGCGGCGGTCACTTGTGTTTCGGCGACGCCGCTGTATCCGCTTGTTCCGGCCTGGGCGGTGATCGCGTTGAGGACCGCCGCGGGGTCCGGCGCCTGCGGGGGCCCTGCGGCGACTCGTGGTCCGCCGCCCGGCGGCGGCCCGGATCCGGGCCGGCCCGGACGGATTTCCACGTCGCCATGGCTCTCCAGCGCCTGAACCTGATTCAAGGATGAGGCCAGTCCGACAGCGAACGTCGCAGCTGCGGCGCCGAACGCGATCGCCGCGACGATCGTGGCCGACCTGAGAGCCCGGGCGAAGGGGTGAGCCAGGCCGAGCGTCACCGGTCGTGGCAACGGAAGTCGTGCGGTGATGCGGGCTGCCCAATGACCCCGGCCAGGGCCGGGAGTACGCCCGACGGCGAGCACATCCACGGTGCGGAGCCGTCCGGCCCGTGACGCTGCCGCCCAGGCGGTCACTGTCACTAGCGCCAACGCCCCGGCTAGCACCGCGACATTGACCCACGGGGCGACACCGGAGTCGGACGTTCCGTAGACCTGGTTGGTCTGCGACAGGACCAGGGTGATCAGGAGGTTGCCGGCCACGACGCCGAGCACAGCGCCGGCCACGGCGGGGATCAGGGCCTGGACCGTGTAGGCCCGCACCACCTGAGTGGGGGTGAACCCAAGGGCTTTCAAAATGCCGATCCGGCGGGTACCGGTGCCGACCGCCCCGGCGATGACGTTGCCGATGATGAGGATCGCCATGAGTACCCCAAGCACCCCGAACGCGATGAGGAACGGGACGAACAGCACGGTGTTCCCGGCGCTCTTTGTTCGGGTGGTGAGCCAGGACCTGGTTCCTGACAACGATTCCGCCGGGACGATCGCCTGCACCGCGGCCCGCGCCGTGTCCATCTCGGCGGTGGTGTCGGCTGAGGCGAAGCGGTACAACATCTGATAGCCACTGGGGGCACCTGCAGCTGTCAAAGCCGCCGCCTGTTCAGGGGTCACCCAGCCACCGGCGGTCTCGCTGACCGACCGGGCCATACCAACAACCGTCAGAGTCGGACTGCCGCTGAGGTCCGGCAGCCGCAATACGTCACCCACTTTCGGCAATAGACCCGCCGGGAGTCGGCCGTCTATGTGCAGCACGATCTCGCCGGGGCCAGTCACCCACCGCCCGTCGGTCAGCGTGACAGCGTCGACGGATCCACCCGGTTCGGCCCGCCCGGCCACTGTCAGCGGTCCGGGCCGAGCGCGATTGTTTTCCGGTGTGATCGTCGCGGTCTGGAACGGGCCGGCCGCCGCGGTGACACCAGTCGCTTGCGCCGACGCCGATAGCTGCGCGGCCGTGGTCTTGGCCGCATCGAATTGCGCGGTCAGATGCGCGCCGTTCTGCTGGGCGAAGGCCCGGTCGAAGGGCGCTCTGGAGGCCACCATCAGCGACCCACCGAGCACGGCCGCGGTGACCGCGATCATGACGACCAGTCCAATCACGACAGTCTGCACTCGACGGCGCCCGACGCCGGAGCGAACCACCTTTCCCAGAGCGCTCATCGCACCCGCTCCACCGCGGTGTCGGAGGCGACTCGGCCGTCGACAAGCTGGACAGTGCGGGTCGCGCATGACTCGGCCAGGGCCAGGTCGTGGGTGACCAGGACGATGGTCTGGCCGTCGGTGTGCAGGTCGTTGAGCAGTTGGCGGACCTCTTCGCCTGAGGCGGTGTCCAACGCGCCAGTCGGTTCGTCGGCCAGCAGTAGCGCCGGCCGATTCATCAAGGCTCTGGCCACCGCGACGCGCTGCCGCTCACCGCCAGAGAGGCGGCCCGGGTAGGCGCGGGCATGCCGGTCGATGCCGAGCGTGCTGAGCAGATCGGCCGCGCGATGCTGCGCGGCAGAGCGGGCCATCCCGGCCAGCTGCGCGGGCAGCATGACGTTGTCGGCGACGGTGAGGTCGTCCAGGAGATTGAAGAACTGGAAGACCATGCCGATCTTCGCTCGCCGGTACCGGGCGGAGCCGGCCTCACCCAACTCGTTGACGCGGATGCCGTCCACGGTCACCGTTCCGCTGCTCGGCCGGTCGAGTCCGGCGACCAGATTCAGCAGGGTGGACTTGCCGCTGCCGGACGGCCCAAGGATCGCGACAGCCTCCCCGGCCGCGATCCGCAGCGACACGCCAGCCAACGCCGGCGGCCCCTCGTCATACCTGCGGCTCACACCGCTCAGCTCGATCACCGGTACGGACATGCTGGATCTCCTTCGGATTCGTTTACTTCTGGCGCGTTTGAAGCTAGATCCGCTCGGAGACCGGGCGCGTCGGCTGCCGGAGGCATCTTCCGTAGGGCGCACGGATGAGACAGACCGGTGTCATCCCTGCGATGTAGTCCAGCGATGTATCCCGGGTGATCAGCTAGGCGGATGTCGCAGGATCGAACCGTCGGCCAGAATGGCCAGGTGATGAACGTGGCGGTAGCCGACCGGCTGCGGGCCGGGGTCAGGCTACTGCGCCCGTCCGGTCCGCTGCCGCCGCTCTCGTGGCGCGGCCAGATCTTTGACGTGATCCTGGCGCTCGGCCTCGGCCTCGCCGCGATCCTGGCCGGCGACGACGAGGGCGACGTGGAACGCCGCGGACCCGTTGTCCCGTTTGACCCCGACCATCCGGTACCGGGCCCGGCCCGTCCGGTGCCAGAGCCTTTTCTGCCAATCGAGCATGATCAGGCCGGCTTGACGGTCGTAATGTTCCTCGTGGTGGTGCTGCCATTGGTGTTTCGCCGCCGGTATCCGCTGGCTGTGCTCTGGATCGTGCTCGGCACGGCGCCCTTGGTGAGCGACTACGACGCCGCGCTGAGGCTCTCCTTCTATGCGTGTGTCATCGCCGCCTACACCGCAGCCGTCTACAGCCCGTACCGGGTACCCGCGCTGGCGAGCCTGCCGGTGGCAGCGTTCCTCTACACGCAGATTCGGGAACCGGCGGTGCCCACGGTTCCGGACAATGCCGTCCCGTTCCTGATTCTGATCCCGATCGCCGTCGCGGCCATCGGCTTGCACCGGTGGAAACAGCATGCCGATGAGGGCCGCGCTCGACTGTCCACAATGGAGCGTGAACAGGCTGAGGCGCTGCGCCGCGCGGCCGAGCACGAACGCGCCCGCATCGCCCGCGAACTACACGACGTGGTCACGCACAATGTCAGCGTCATGGTCATCCAGGCCGGTGCCGCCCGCAAAGTCATGCAAACCGAGCCGGATCAGGCCCGCGAGGCGCTCCTCGCCGTTGAGGCCGGTGGCCGGGCCGCGATGGCCGAGCTGCGCCACGTCATGGGTTTGCTCACCATGGACAGTGACGACCCTGACTTCGCCGCTTCGACCGACCTCGCGCCGCAGCCAGGTCTCGATCGGCTGGAAGCGTTGGTTCAGCGGGTCCGCGATACCGGGATCATGGTCGAGCTGTCGACGTCCGGGGAGCCACGACCCGTGCCGCCCGGCGTCGAGCTGACCGCCTACCGCGTGGTCCAGGAGGCGCTGACGAACGCGGTCAAGCACGCCGCCGGCGCGTCCGCGACGGTGCTCGTTGAGTACGGCGTGGACCTGCTCCGGGTCGAAGTCACCGACACCGGCGGCACACCAAGCGCCTCGGCCGGTACCGGCAACGGCTATGGGCTGATTGGTTTGCGCGAACGCCTGGCCGTCTACGGCGGAACCCTGCACACTGGGCGACGCCTACGCGGGGGCTATAGGGTCACCGCGCTGATCCCACTGGAGGCCTTGTGACCGCGCCGCTGCGAGTCGTGGTCGCGGACGACCAGGCGCTGGTCCGTACCGGCTTCCGGATGATCCTGACGGCCGACGGCATCGAGGTGGTGGCCGAGGCGACCAATGGCGCCGAGGCTATCGAGGCGGTCCGGCGCACGCTGCCCGACGTCGTCCTGATGGACATCCGCATGCCGGAAATGGATGGGCTGGAAGCCACGCGGCGCATCGTCAAGGGTGACACCAGCGAACCACGCGTGATCATCTTGACCACGTTCGATCTCGACCACTACGTCTACGCGGCGCTCTCCGCCGGTGCCAGCGGTTTCCTGCTCAAAGACGTCACTCCAGAACAACTGGTCGCCGCCGTCCGCATGGTCCGTTCCGGCGACGCGCTGCTCGCGCCTGCCATCACCAGACGTCTCGTAGAGAGGTTCGCCGGCCGCAACGCTGAAACGGCCGCGATTCATCGTGACCTGTCCGCGCTGACCCCGCGTGAACTTGAAGTCCTGCGTCTGCTGGCCCAAGGCCTGAGCAACGCCGAGCTCGCCGCCCATCTCCACCTGTCCGAGGCGACCGTCAAAACCCATGTCGCCCGGATTCTCGCCAAGCTTGGACTCCGCGATCGGGTCCAAGCTGTCGTCGTCGCCTACGAGACCGGACTGGTCAGCCCGGGGGCCTGACCTCAGGGGTGTGTGCAAAGTGGCCGGAGTCGGTATTGTTCCGGCTGGCATGGGCGGGGGCCACGCAGCGGGCTCCGCACCCACCACCCGGCGGCGGAGGAGTTTCGTTGGTACGCAAGCGCTTACTGATCGTAGGGGCCGTGATCCTGCTGGCACTTGCGGCGACACTGATCATCGTGCGGTGCGCCGGGCCGGAGTCAGCCACGTCTGGCGAGCCGCGTTCCTATGACATGACTTCGGCGTGGGACAACAAGGACGTCGGTCTGCCGATCGGCTATCACGCCGAATCGGGCACGATCCTGATGTGGGAACGCCGCAATGAGAACGACGCCATGTCGCCACACCGGGTTGCCGCGCTCGAAATCGGTACCGGCAAAAGGAAATGGGTTAATGCCCCGGACGGCTGGGATGCCAACGTTGACTATGTGCGCGGCAATAGGCTTACTGCACAAGCAATTGTCATCCAGTCGAACTACAACAACAGCGCACCGGCTGTCGCCGCGTTGAGGCTGTCCGATGGGAAAGTCCTTTGGAAGGTGAACACTCCGGGTAGGTTCGCGCGGCCGACGGCGGTGACGGCGAACGTGGTCGTGGTCGCTTGGGATAACAAGACATTGCGTGGGCTTGGTGCAGGCGACGGCGCAAAGTTGTGGGAAGCCCAGGTCGCTAGTGGTTGCACGACCGATGAGGTGCGCGGCGACGGAGATCTGTTCGTCGCCGAGGTGGTCTGCGAGAAGAAGCGATATCTGGAGTCGTTTGACCCGGCCACTGGAAAGTCGCGGTGGCAGCGCGACATGCCCATTGAGGGCAAAGTGACGCATGGCAACCTATCGGTGCGCGGTGGGGCGGCCATGCTGGAGGGCGAGGAAAGTCTCTTTGTCGTTGGCCGATCCGGGGACATCGCTCTGCGCGTAGAGTCCCGCTACCTCGGCGATGTTCGGTTCACGAGCTCATCCGACGTGGCTGTCGTGGCCTATCGCGATGAGGCGGGTGTGGACACGCTCACCGCGGTCGGGTTGGGGCAGGCAAAGGTTCGCTGGACCAAGGTTCTCGCGATTGGATCGCTGTCGCTCGTCGGTAACAAGCTCTATTCGCTTGCGCCGCTTCCGGAGCCGTTGGCGCCGGCCGGTCTCTATGAGATCGACATGGCCACCGGCCGGATGGCGGTCACCCCAACTCACCTGTTGCGCACCGAATACGACTCGCTGGTGGCGATCAAGGATGGCATCATCGCCAGCTACTACACGGCCCGCTCGACTCCCACGAATACCAGCCATCTCGAAGGCCATCGCCTTGAGCCGCTGTCCGGCCCGGCCGGCTTTGCGGGCGGGGCTCCGGCGGGGGAATGGCCGGACAGTTGCTCGCTGCTGCAACCGGCTGAGGTCGGCGAATCCTATGCGGCACAACCTCAACAGGCCACCGTGGTGGACACCGTGCGGCCGGCATCCTGGTGTCGCTTCCAGCCATCGTCGATCACCTCACCGGTCGTCACGGTGGGGATCTCATGGGTCGGCGCCGACACCAAGCAGGCCGTGCAAGTGATGGCCCGGATCAGGCAACAGCATGAAGCCATACTGGTCCCGGCGATGGGCGACGAGGCGGTGCAGATCGAAGTCTTCGGATCCCCGAAGTCGCGGACGGACGTATATTTCCGAGTCGGCCCCCGCATCGGCAAAGTCTCGATTGTCGGAGACAGTGCGCTGGCGCTCAAGCTGGCGAAGTTGGCCGTCACCCGGCTGGGCTGACGGCACCCCAATCCCTCCAAACAAGATCGGTGATTCTCAGTGACCAGGCAAGATGAGCAGTCGCCTGACATGGCGGCTGACCCTCCGAAGAAGAGCATCATCCGGACTCACCTGAAGAAGTTGGTGAGCGGCGGGGGAGCACTTGTGGTGCTCGCGGTGGGCGCGGTGTTCACCGGGATCGGCCAGGGCGCGATCGACCGATTGATGGATGCTATGTCGCCCAAGGAAAACCCGGCTGCCACCACACCCGCGTCCACCCCCACCGCCACGCCTGCCAAGGAAGCGCTCACCATCGCGGTGCGGACCGATATCGGTAACGCTGGTGACCTTTTGGCCTTGCGTAGCAAGGTAAGCGATGGCCCCATCGCCGCGATGCTGGTGTCCGGCAAACCCAATGAAACCTGGGAAAGCTACCTCGGCCCGAACGAAGGTGCACCGGTCGGCGAGGTCGTCATCTCCATGGTGTTGACCGGCCATCGTGCTACCGGCATCCGGGTCACCAATATCGGGGTGGCGAAACTCAACTCGGAAACCTTGCTGTCCGGCACCTCGATCACGCTCATCACCCAGGGCGAGAAGGAAAGCATCAAGCTGACCGCCAGCCTCGAAGAACCCCGGCCCAGGATCCTGAATGAAGGCAAGCCGTACTTTCCCGACCGGAACCTCGAGCTGAAAGCCGGCGAGCAGGAGTCTCTGAAGTTCACCATGACTGCCAAGACGATGCTCTACCGGTGGGTGTTCGTGATCGATTACGTCGACGAAACCGGTGCCCCGCAACAGGTCTTCGTCAACCGGCTGGGCAAGACATTCGCGCAAGCTTCGGAGAGCCCGGCGAGCGACGCGTTCACGCTTTCCGGCAAGGCCACGAAATACGGCGCCGCATGGGAAGAAAACCACGGCCAACCAGGATTCCATCTCACGAAGGGCTAATGCGCATCGTGTATGTACCGGGCGACCTGCACCCGGTTGGTGACCTCGAGCTTGGCGAACACGTTGCCGATGTGCGTCTTGACGGTGGCGATTCCCATGTGGAGCGAGTGGGCGATCTCGGAATTCGTCAGCCCTTCGCTGACCGCGACGGCGACCTCCCGTTCACGGTCGGTCAGCCGGCCGAGCAGGGTACGGGCGGTCCGTTGCCGGGAGTTGTCCGCCGGTTTGGTGACAGTGGCGATGAGCTGGGTGGTGACGCTGGGCGAGAGCACGGGGTCGCCGAGGGCGACGCGTCGCACGGCAACAACGATTTCGGCCGGCTCCGTGTCCTTGAGTAGGAAGCCTGCCGCCCCGTACTGAAGCGCGGTCAGGATCATCTCGTCGGTGTCGAAGGTGGTCAGGACAATGATGCGGGCCGTCGTGCCCCGTTCACGTAGCCGGCGGGTGGCGGCAAGACCGTCCATCCGTGGCATCCGGATGTCCATCAGAACCACATCGGGCATCTCGCGCCTGACGACATCGATGGCGGCTTGTCCGTCGGACGCTTCACCGACGACGGCGATATCACTGGCACCACCCAGGATCATCCGTAGCCCGGCCAGCACGAGTGGATCGTCGTCGACGATGACCACCCGTACCATCTTCAATCCGTCCACGGCAGACTCGCTTGCACGACAAAGTATCCGTCGGGTCGCTCGCCGCATTGCAGCGCCCCGCCCGCCAGCTGCGTGCGTTCTGCGAGCCCGGCCAGACCGACCCCGGCCGAGGGCAAACCTGCGACTGCCTTGACCCCGACCAGATTGCGGACCTCGAGCTCAAGGCGCGCACCGGGCGCACCGCTGAGCCGCACCGTGACCGGCTCACCGGGGGCATGCTTGCGAGCGTTCGTCAGCGCCTCCTGCACGATTCGAAACGATGTGCGCGAGAGAGTCTCGGGAAGCTTTGGCAGATGCCGTCCGGGATCTGTCTGAAGATCTGAGGTGTCGAGCGTGACAACCGAACCGGCCTCCCGCGCATCGGCGAGCAGGGCCGGCAGTTCGGCGAGGGTCGGCTGTGGTTGCTCGACATCGCCGCTCCTCCCGTCTGCCCGCAGAACTCCCAGCACCTGACGTAGCTCGGTCAGGGCAAGCTGCGCGTTGGCCTGGATGGTCTGGGCGGTCTCCGCCGTCTGCGCCCGGTTGAGGTCCTCGCGATAGGCGAGGGCTCCCGCGTGCAGCGCCACTAGGGAGATCCGATGCGCAAGGACGTCATGCATCTCGCGGGCGATCCGGGTCCGCTCGGCGTCACGCGCCACCTTCGTAGTCAGGGCCTGCTCCCGCTCGGCGATCTGCAGACGTTCGTGCAGTGTGGCAATCAGCTCACGACGAGCCGCTATGTAGTACCCGGTGGCCACGGTGGCCGCGAAGAACACCATGGCGAGAAGGACGGTGCTCGCGATGCCGAACACGCTGTCGTTGCCGGGCGAGATGCGTGGCCGGTACACGGCTTCAGAAACGACCCCGCCGGCGAGGGACACGAATCCGGTGACCACAACCCAGGCCCACCGACGCCAGGTCGCCATCGAGACAATGGCCAATGTCGATGAGCCTATGCTCGCCACCGAGAAAACCGACATCACGGTCGTCAGGCACGCCACCACAAGCGGAAACCGGCGCCGCAACGGGAGGAAGGCCAGCGCCACCACGCCGAGCCCGAAGTCGAGGATGAGTGCCGCACCAACGACATCCTCCTGGGCCAGCGTCAACGGCACGGACAGCCATACGGCGGCGCCCGCGATCCACGCTGCCATTCCGGCCGCGGCCGCGACGAGGTAACGCCAGGCCCGGGACCACGGGCCCAACGGCGGATGGAGTTGAGCCTGGTGCGGCGATACATGCATAAGCCCAGGCTACGGAGCCAGGAGGGGCCGCGGGTCCACCCTGCGGCCCGGCCGTCTCCACCCCAGGGTGGAGGCCTCTCAGACCCCGTGGGGAGGTGCCCTGCGCCGAGGTCCTGAACCGTGGAGCCATGACCAATCCCAAGGTGCTCGCTAGGTTCGCGGGCTTGCTGTATCTAATTCTCGCGGTGCTGGGCGGATGGGCCGAGCTCTACGTACGTGGCACCGTCTATGTCCCTGGCGACGCTGCCGCCACGGCTGACAACATCGTCGAGCACGCGACGCTGTTCCGGCTGGGCCTCACCGCCGACATACTCATGGCGACCGCCTTCGTCTTCCTCGGGCTGGCCCTGTACCGATTGCTGCATCACGTAAGCAACCGCGCGGCAACGGCACTCATAGTCTTCGTCGCAGTGGGCGCGGGTTACATCCTCGTGAACCTGACCTTCCACTTCGGCGCGCTGCTCGTCGCCACCGATCCCGCTTACGCTACCTCTCTGGGTACCGGAGGAGACGCACTTACGTTGCTATTGCTCGACTTGCACCACTACGGCTACATCCTCGGCGGTGTCTTCTTTGGACTGTGGCTGCTACCCATGGGGTACGTCGCCTACCGCTCGAACATGTTCCCCAGGTTGCTCGGCGTGCTGCTCATCATCGGCGCATTCACATTTATCGCGGATCCGCTGATCGTCTTCACGCTGCCCGACGCACCCGGGATGCTTCGCGATGCCATGGCCCTACCCCCATCGATTGCCGAGGTTTGCCTGATCCTCTATCTACTCATCGTGGGAGTACGGACACGGCAGGAGATCCCGGCTCCATAAGGGCTGTCAGCGGCGCGCTACTCGGAGCTACGGCGGATGGCCGAGAGTAGGCGCTGCACGCCTGTGACGTGCCCGCCGGTCCCGACTACCAGAAGTCGGTAGAGGCTGCCGGCCAGGCCCGGAAAGGCGGCTCGGCTCTCGGCGCGTAATCGTGTTCGATCTGGACCCAGAGGTTCGAGTCGAAAGATCAGGGCGTAGGACGAGAAACGATGGCGCCCCTGGAGGACCACTTCACGTCCGGGGATCGCAGAGACCACCCGAAAGCCGGGAAACGTCGAGCCCTCGGCAAGGGGGCGTGGCCCCGACGCCGTGCGGTCGGCGGATCCAACCAGTCTCGCGTAGACGGTCATACCAGGACGCGAAAAGGATCGGTCCAGTGTTTCGCCCAGGCTGCGCCAGGCCTCGTCGGCGCTCGCCGCGATGACTGTCGCGTGCTCATCGAGGTACGGCAACGAAGCGATCTGCACCAAAGCCTCCCTTGGGTCCGGCCGCGGTGACAACCTGGTAACCCTTGGGACAGATAGTAGTTGGGGCCGTGGTTCACCCAGATCACACGACTCTTCCCCGCCATGTCCCTCCTCGCCACCGGCCGCAGGTACAGAGCCGGTCGGATTGTTAAGACACTTTGCTCTTGTCTGGGATGCGCAAACTGCCTAGATTGACGGCAGATTTCCTGCCAGGGGGTGGTGTCGCGGTGCGAATCGCCGGGCGCAGTGAAGTTCTGCGCGATGCCACGGGGGCTTTGACGACGGGGCGTAGTGTCATGCTCTACGGACCGTCCGGGATCGGCAAGTCGACGATCGTCGACGCGTTGGCCGGCCACATCGCCGGAACCGGCGTGCTAGTGCTGCGCACCGTTCCCGCCGAGGTGGAGGCCGGTCTGCCATACGTGGTGCTCGTCGACCTCTTTGCCGAGGTGCTGCCCCGGACCCGAGGGCTGGCTTCGCATCTGCGCGAGGCGCTTGAGGTCGCCCTGCTACGCGCGCCCGGCTCCAGTCGTCCCAGGGATGGCCTAACGGTCCGGATTGCCGTGCTGGAGTTGTTGCGCCGGCTCGCGAGCGAGACACCCGTTTGTTTGGTGATCGATGACGCGCAGTGGGTCGATGAAGCGAGCGCCGAGGTCCTCTCCTTTGCCGTCCGGCGGCTCTCGGGCACCGACGTCACCGTTCTTGTGGCAGAGCGAGTGGCCGATAACGAGCCGGCAGCGGGCCGCTTCTGCCCGAGCCCGATGGATTCGCTTGTGGTCGAACCCCTTTCCTACTCAGGGATCGCAGCATTGCTCGCCGAACAAGATTTCGGCCCACTGCCCCGCACAGCGATCAGCCGGATCCTGGAGGCGAGCGGCGGCAACCCGCTTTTCGCCGTGGAGCTTGGGCGCGCACTGGCGAAACGCGGCGGCTCTTTGGCACAGCATGAGCCTTTGCCGGTACCGGATAAGCTGCGGGCTCTTCTTTCAGAACGACTGGCGGGCCTTGACGTCGCCACGCGCCAATCACTCCTACTTGCTTCGGCGATGGCTCGTCCGAGCATCTCGCTTCTGGCCCGTTGCCACGCTTTGCCCGAGGACGGCCTGGACGCTGCGGAACGAGCTCAGATCATCCAGGTGGCAGCCGATGGGGGCCTGTCGTTCCGGCATCCGCTGTTGCGGGAGCTGGTCTACGCCGATGCCACGGCCGGGCAGCGTCGCGCCGCGCACACCAGCCTAATGTCCACAGTGGACGAACCGGTGGAACGGATCAGGCACCTCGCCCTCGGCAGCCCCACCCACGATGAGGCGACGGCCGTCCTGGCCGACTCGGCCGCCGCGGATGCCGCCGGCCGAGGCGCATTCGTCAGCGCCGCAACACTTTCCCGCCTCGCCGCAACACGCACACCACCAGCGGACACCTCGGCGATTGCCGCAAGACTGCTCGACGCTGCCCGGTACGCCGACGCGGCCGGGCACACGGCCGAGGCGCTGGAATCAGCGACAACTGCGCTTTCCTCGGGCGGAACGGCCGCCACCCGGGTCGCGGCTCGGCTCTTACTGATCGACCTCGCGGGCCAGGATCTCACCGGCGCGGGTGCGCAGCTCGCGGCGGCGGAGCAGGATGCCGCAGGCGATGTGGCTTTGGAGGCCGAGGTCGCCTTCTATGCGGCGACACTGGCCTACTTCGAGCGCCGCTACACCGCCGCCGACGCGGAGTCGCATCGGGCGGAGAAGCTGGCCCGGCTCGCCGATGACGCCGACCTGGTCATCCGAGCCCTCGGCATGCAGGCGACGATGGCTCTGACGCTTGGCCGTGAGGAAGCCGATGAGCTGCATGAGTCCGCCTACCGTTTGGCCGAGGGTAGACCCGTCACCCCGGCCACCGTGGACGCACGTCAGTCCTGGGCGATGACGGCACTGTTCCGGGGTGATGTCACGACGGCGCGGCGCGAGATCACCCAGCTTGAGGCGGATGTTCGCAGTCTTGGTCTGGTACGCGATCTGATGAGCGTGCTCATCTCGTGCTCTGCTGTGCACGTCCGAGCCGGGTATGGGGCAGATGCCCTGCGGGCCGCGAGGGAATGCCAGAGCCTGTTTGCCGACGCGGGTTCGGCGCCCGGAATCGGTCTCGTCGTAGCGGCGGCGGCGGGATGGGGG
>DPJL01000243.1 GCA_003543035.1 Micromonosporaceae bacterium
GTGAGGGTGGATTCCCGCGCCGCGACGATCGTGGTACATCCGGTGGCGACCGTGGTTTCCAGCGGCGTGACGATCGCGGCGGCGACCGTGGTGGAGACCGTCGTGAGGGTGGTTTCCCGAGGCGTGATGACCGTGGCGGCGACCGCCCGAGCGGTGGCTATCAGCGTCGCGATGATCGCGGCACTTCCGGCGGCGACCGTCGTGAGGGCGGCTTCCCGCGTCGCGATGACCGCGGCGGTTTCCGTTCGGGTGAGCGGCGTGAGGGTGGCTTCCCGAGGCGTGACGACCGTGGCGGCGATCGTCCGGCAGGTGGTTTTCCGAGGCGTGATGACCGTGGCGGCGATCGTCCGGCAGGTGGCTTCCCGAGGCGTGATGACCGTGGTGGCGATCGTCCGAGCGGTGGCTATCAGCGCCGCGATGACCGCGGCACTTCTGGTGGAGACCGTCGTGAGGGTGGCTTCCCGAGGCGCGATGACCGTGGCAGCGACCGCGAGAGAGGGTTCCAGCGTCGCGACGATCGCGGGCCGAATCGCTTTGAGGACCAAGGCGAAAGAGCTCCGGCCGGCCCTGAGCTGACTGAGGACATCAAGGCCGACGACCTCGATACGGCTGTTCGCGCGGAGCTTCTGCCGCTGGCGAAGCCAGTCGCGGAAACCGTTGCGCGGCACCTGGTTGCGACCGGCAAGCTGATTGACGAGGATCCGGCGAAAGCATTCGAGCACGCGTTGGCGGCGCGCCGATTGGCGTCCCGGATAGCCGCTGTGCGCGAAGCAGTCGGGCTGGCCGCGTATCACGCGGAAGAGTGGTCGACCGCGATCGCGGAGCTGCGGACGTACCACCGGATGTCGGGACGGCAGACCCACATCGCGGTGCTGGCCGATTGTGAGCGGGCGCTGGGAAGGCCGGAGAAGGCGATCGATCTCTTCCGTGCGGCCGAGCGCGACAAACTGGGCCGGGCCGAAGCTCTCGAGTTGCTGATTGTCGCGGCGGGAGCTCGTGGCGACATGGGGCAGCACGATGCGGCTGCGGCGATGCTGCAGATCCGTGAGCTGTCAGTGGATTCGGATGAGCCGTGGGCGGCTCGGTTGCGTTATGCCTACGCCGATGCGCTGTTGGAAGCGGCGCGGACAGAGGAGGCAAGGGAGTGGTTCGGCAAGGCCGCTGCGGTTGACGCAGAAGGAATCACCGACGCCGCCGAGCGACTCATGGAGCTGGACGGCATCGAAATCGAGGACGAAGACGAAGACGAAGAGTCCAATGTGGACATCGACGACCAGTCCGATGCCGGCGATGAAGACGGCGACGACGACTTCGAAGACAGCGATGCCGATAAAGACGCCGATGGCGAAGATGACGACGAGTCTGATGAGGACAGCGACGACGAAGACGGCGACGCTGAGGACGAGTCCGATGTGGACGCCGACGACGACCTCGAGCATGAGAAGGAAAAATTCGAGGACGAAGGCGGTCGCGGTGAGGTGACGGCAGAGCCGGAAACTGAGACGCCGTCTGAGGTGACCGAGACGAAGGCGGAAACCGAGCGGTGACCGCTCTGGTCGACCGTTACGACCTGATGATTCTGGACCTCGATGGGGTGCTCGTGCTTGGCGACCGCCCCATCGAGGGTGCAATCGAGGCCGTGTCCCGTCTGCGTGCCTTGGGCAAGAAGATCAAGTTTGTTACCAACAACGCTTCGCGGCGAGTGGACGAAGTAGAGCAGATGCTCAGCGGCATGGGAATCCAGGCCGCGGCGAATGAAGTGCTCACTTCCGCTGCCGCGGCCGCGGCTCTGCTCGCTGAGAAGTATCCGGCGCGCTCACCGATCCTTGTGGTGGGCGCACCCGCTTTGCAGGACGAGGTTGTGGCGGCCGGCCTGACTCCGGTCACCAGCGCCGACGATGGTCCGGTGGCGGTGGTGCAAGGTTATGGCCCACAGGTCTGCTGGGCCGACTTGGCCGAGGCGTGCATCGCTGTTCGTGCGGGCGCGTTCTGGGTTGCCACCAACCGGGACCGGACCTTGCCCACGCCACGGGGAGAGTTGCCAGGCAACGGAGCACTGGTCGCCGCACTGGCCACAGCGTTGGACAGACAACCCGATCTCGTGGTGGGCAAGCCCGAACCCGCACTTTTCCAAGCCGCCGCAAGGGATGCAGGCTCAACCGGTACTCTCATCATTGGAGATCGATTGGACACGGACATCGCAGGCGCCCACCGGGCCGGAATGGACAGTCTCCTGGTTTTGACAGGAGTGGCCACAGCGCAGGCTGCGGCGTCCGCTCCGCCCGATCAGCGACCAACATACGTGGCGAAGGATCTGTCCGGTCTCTTCGCGGTAGCGTGAACACATGGCGACCCGGAAGGTGAGTGAACCGGTGCAGGATGCGGTTAAGGCGTACCTCGAGTTGGCCTTTGGGCTGACCGAGGCGTCCAAGAAGAAGGCGGAAAAGACCGTCAAGAAGGTGGCCAAAGAGCTTGCCGGCAAAGGCGGGGCGACTGCCGCGCAGTTGCAGGGCCTCGCTGAGGAGCTGCTCGCCACGGGCAATGCCAACCGTGAAGCGGTGACCCGGCTGGTCCGGGTGGAGATGGATCGTGCGCTGAGCCGCGTGGGCCTGGCCACCGCGGATGAGCTTGGCGCCCTGGTCGATCGGATCGAGTCGCTGGAGCGTCAGTTGCGCGACAAGGCTTCCGAAGCGAGGGCAACTGCGGCCAAGCTGAGCGAGCCTGCCGCGGCCACGAAGGCTGCCCCGGCGAGGAAGACGATTGCCAAGCGGGCTCCGGTAGCCAAGAAGGCACCCGTTACCAAGGCGGCGACCTCCGACGTGCCGACAGCGGCGAAGAAGGCTCCGGCCAAGAGGTCTCCGGCTAAGACGGCCGCGAAGAAGACCACCGCGGCGAGGTCAACGGCCGCGAAGTCGACTGCCGCCAAGTCCACGGCTACCAAGGCGACTCTGTGAGCGAGTTGGCCGTGGCGGCGGAAACCGTTGCCGCGGAGTCGGCGGGACATCAGGCGGTTGACGAAGCCGTGCGTTCGGTGCACAACGCGGCTGGGCTTTCGGCTCAGGAGCAGCTCGCTGCCTACGAGGCGGCGCACCGGACGCTGCGTGAAGTGCTGTCCTCCATCGAGGAGTAATGGCCCGCCGGATCCGTCTTGATGCCGAGCTGGTGCGGCGCGGCCTCGCCCGGTCACGTGAGCATGCGGCCACCCTGATCGCGTCAGGGCGGGTCGCGGTTCGCGGGACTGTGGCGAGCAAGGCGGCAGCCATGGTCGACCCGGCGGATGCGTTGCACGTGACCGGTGAGCCCACCTCGGCCGAGTACGTCTCGCGCGGCGGGCACAAGCTCGCCGGTGCGCTCGCAGCCTTTGTGCCGCAAGGGTTGGTGGTCGCCGGCCGGCGTTGCCTCGACGCCGGTGCGTCCACGGGCGGGTTCACCGATGTGCTGTTGCGGGAGGATGCCGCCGAGGTGGTGGCGGTGGATGTCGGGTATGGACAGTTGGCTTGGTCGCTGCGGACCGATGAGCGAGTGCGGGTTCTCGAGCGCACCAACGTCCGCACGCTGACCCCGGAAGCGATTGGCGGGCCGGTTCAACTCACCGTCGCCGATCTGTCGTTCATCTCGCTGCGCCTGGTGCTACCGGCTTTGGCCGGGTGTACCGAAGGCGATCTCGTCCTGATGGTGAAGCCGCAATTCGAGGTCGGCAAGGAACGGGTCGGATCCGGTGGCGTGGTGCGCGATCCCGCGTTGCGCGCCGAAGCCGTGCTCGATGTGGCCGCCACCGCAACGGATCTGGGCCTGGGCGTGGCCGGCGTGACAGTGAGCCCGCTTCCCGGGCCGTCGGGGAACGTGGAGTTTTTCGTCTGGTTCCGCTCGGACGCCCCGCCTCCTGACCAGGAACACATTCGGGCCGTTGTGGCCGCGGGTGTGCCGGATAGAGTGGCCGAATGACAAGGGCGGCGCTGCTCGTCACACACACCGGGCGGAAGGACTCGACGGCCCACGCCAGGACCGTCGCACGGGATCTGACCGATGCCGGGTTCGAGGTGCGGGTGGTGGCTGAAGAAGCCTCGGATCTGGACCTGCCCGAGGTCACGCCGGTCTCCGGGGTCGAAGCTGCCGAGGGCGTCGAGATCGTCTTCGCGCTGGGTGGCGACGGAACGGTGCTGCGAGCCGCGGAGTTGGCGCGCCCGGCCGGAGTGCCGATGCTCGGCATCAACCTTGGCAAGGTCGGGTTCCTGGCCGAGGCAGAGATCTCTGATTTGGACCAGGCGGTCCGGGACGTGGTGGCGCGGGCGTACACCGTGGAAGAGCGGATGACGATCGAGGCCACGGCCACGCTGTCGGGCGAGGTGATCGCCGAGTCGTGGGCGCTCAACGAAGTCACGGTGGAAAAGAGCGCCCCCGAGCGGATGCTCGAGCTGATGGTCGATGTCGATGGGCGGCCGCTCTCCCGCTACGGCTGTGACGGCGTAATCTGTGCCACCCCAACGGGTTCGACCGCCTATGCCTTCTCCGCGGGCGGCCCGGTCGTCTGGCCCCGAGTGGAAGCGTTGCTGATGGTGCCGATCAGTGCGCACGCACTTTTCAGCCGCCCGATCGTGACCGCTCCCGACTCCACCATCGTCGTCAGCGTCGATCCCAATACTTCGCTTGCCGTGCTGTGCTGCGACGGTCGGCGAGTCTTCGACCTCCCGCCCGGCGCAACAGTCACCGTCCGCCGTGGAGGCACTCCGGTGCGTGTAGCCCAGCTCCGTCCGAGACCCTTCACAGACCGGTTGGTGGCAAAGTTTGACCTCCCCGTGGAAGGCTGGCGCGGCAATAGTCGGTAAGTGGCGCTAGTGTCTGCCTGTGCTGGAAGAGTTGCGCATCACCGGCCTCGGGGTCATTGAGGACACCACACTTCCGCTGACCCGGGGCATGAATGTCATCACGGGCGAGACCGGAGCCGGCAAAACAATGGTGGTCACGGGCCTTGGCCTGCTCTTTGGCGGCCGAGCGGATGCGGGCCGGGTGCGCGCCGAGCCCGGGCGGGCCACCGTGGAGGGCCGCCTGCGCTTACCGCCTCAGACAGCGAGCGCAGTCGCGGCTCGGGTCGCAGACGCGGGCGCCGAGCCGGATGAGGATGGCAGCCTCCTGCTGAGCCGGACGGTGACCCTGGAAGGCCGGTCGCGAGCTCATGTCGGCGGCCGTGCCGTGCCGGTGTCACTGCTAGCCGAGGTCGGTGAGCAGGTCGTGGCAGTGCACGGTCAGTCAGACCAGTTGCGCCTGTTGCGCCCGGCCGAACAACGCTCCTCTTTGGACCGGTTCGCCGGCCCGGAGCACGAAAAACTGCTGGGCGAGTTCCGCGAGCTGTTCACCCGCTGGCGGTCCGTCGCAGAGGACCTCGCCGACCGCAGGCGCAACGCGCGCGACCGGCATCAGGAGGCTGACCTGCTGAAGCTAGGCCTCGACGAGATCACGCGGGTCGATCCCCAGCTCGGCGAAGACGAGGAGCTACGGGCGGAGGCCCAGCGGCTCGAACACTCCGAGGGCCTTCGCACCGCGGCGCAGATTGCGTACCAGGCGATCGGCGGGGGCGGGGAAGTCGATGCCGAGGACGTGAGCAGCATGCTTGGCGGCGCCCAGCGTGCGCTCGAGGCGCAGTCCTCGGTGGACGCGATGCTGGGGGAGTATGCCGCTCGCCTCGACGAAGCGGCGACCCTGGTGGCTGACACGGCCGTGGAGCTTTCGGCCTACCTGGCGAGCCTCGACGCCGATCCGGCGCGCCTGCAGACCATCTACGAGCGGCGGGCCACGCTTCGGACGCTGACCCGCAAGTACGCCGACGACGTGGACGGTGTGATCGCCTGGGCCGAGCGGGCCAAGGAGCGACTGTCCATGCTGGACACCTCGGACGAGGTACTCGAGGAGATGGAAAAGGAGCTGCACCGGCTGGCGGGTGAGGTGGCCGCACTCGCCACCCGCCTGCGCGCGGCTCGCTGTGATGCCGCGGTGCGTTTCGCTGAGCAGGTCACCGTCGAGCTGACCGGGCTGGCCATGCCGCACTCGCGGATCGAGGTCGTGGTGGCGCCACGTTCGCCGGGAGAGGTCAGCCTCACCGTGGACGGTGTGGAATCCGGTGTCAGCGCCGAGGGTGCCGACGAGGTGGAGTTGAAGCTCCTGGCGCATCCTGGGGCGCCTTCGCTGCCGCTGCAGCGGGGAGCCTCGGGTGGTGAGCTCTCCCGGGTGATGCTCGCCATCGAGGTGGTCTTTGCCGGTGCGGGTGGGCCGCCGACTCTCGTCTTCGACGAGGTGGACTCCGGCGTGGGCGGCACCTCCGCGGTCGAGATCGGGCGGCGGCTGGCCCGATTGGCGCGCAATCACCAGGTACTGGTGGTGACGCACCTGCCTCAGGTCGCCGCATTTGCCGACCGGCATCTGGTGGTGGCGAAGGACACTGGTGGGGCGATCACCACAAGCGGGGTACGCGTGGTGGAGGAGACGGAACGCTCGCGTGAACTCGCCCGCATGCTCGCAGGACTGCCCGACTCGGATTTGGGTATAGCGCATGCGGAGGAGTTGCTCGCCCTCGCCCAGCGTGAGCGTGCGGCCTGATCAAGAGTGTCGTGTACGCAATCGACACATTCTCGTGCCAGGATGGCATGCGATGCGACTACCGACTTTGCGCCGGACCCGGACCGTCGAACCGGGGACTCTCGCCGGCACAGCGCGGCTCGATCGCCGGACCAAGCGTCTGGTGGGTCGGCTTCGCCCTGGCGACATCGCTGTAATCGATCACGTCGACCTCGATCGGGTCGCGGCGGATTCCCTGGTCGCAGTTGGTGTCGCGGCTGTCCTCAACGCCAAGCCGTCGATCTCAGGCCGCTATCCGAATCTCGGCCCGCAGGTGCTCGTGGAAGCCGGCATCACGCTGATCGATGATCTCGGTGAAGGTGTCTTCCAGCAGATCCGCGAGGGCGATTTCGTCCGCATCGATGGCAACACGGTCTACGTCCGGGACGAGCCGGTGGCACATGGAGTGTGCCAGGACGGCGAAACTGTGAGCAAGGCCATGCTCGATGCCCGGGAAGGGCTGTCCGTCCAGCTAGAGGCTTTCGCGGCGAACACGATGGAGTATCTGAAGCAGGAGCGTGATCTGCTGCTCGACGGCGTCGGTGTGCCCGAGATCACTACGGAGATCGCCGGGCGTCACTGCCTGATCGTGGTGCGCGGTTACGACTACAAGCTCGACCTCGAGGTACTGCGCCCCTACATCCACGAGTTCAAGCCGGTACTGATCGGCGTCGATGGCGGGGCGGACGCGCTCGTGGAAGCGGGCTACGCGCCCGACATGATCATTGGGGACATGGATTCGGTCACCGACGACGTGCTGCGGTGCGGAGCCGAAGTCGTGGTGCACGCCTACCCGGACGGCCGCGCACCCGGGCTGTCCCGGATGCATCAGCTCGGCGTTCCGGCGATCACTTTCCCCGCCGCGGCAACGAGCGAGGACATCGCGATGCTTCTGGCCGACGAGAAGGGCGCGACCCTGATCGTCGCCGTCGGCACCCACTACAACCTGGTGGAGTTCCTGGACAAGGGCCGCAGCGGGATGGCCTCGACCTTCTTGACCAGGTTGCGCATCGGCGGCAAGCTCGTCGACGCCAAGGGCGTCAGCCGGCTCTACAAGCAGAGCATTTCCGGCTCCTCAGTGCTGTTGCTGGTCTTGTCGGCGATCGCCGCGATGGCCGCCGCTGTGGCGGTTTCCACGGTGGGCAAGGCCTATCTCTCGCTGGCCGCCGAGTGGTGGGACAATTTGGTGTTCGACCTCCAGCAGCTCTTCTAGTGGCCCCGGAAGATCAAGAGGCACCAAGGTGATCAACTTTAGGTACCACGTCGTGTCGTTGACCGCAGTCTTCCTTGCGCTCGCGATCGGCTTAGTCGTCGGCACCGCCGCACTCAACGGCCCGGCTGCCGACGCGCTCGGGGAGCAGGTCGACGCGCTTCGCAAGGCGAACACGCAGCTGCGTGAGCAGGTCGGCGGACTGACCGACCAGGCAAACCGGGAAGAGCAGTTCGTCACCGAAGCCGCGCCCATCATGCTGGCCGGCAAACTGGCCAACCGCCGCGTGCTGATCGTCTCCATGCCCTCGGGCCGGGAGCAGGTCGACGGCGTCTCGGCGAAGCTGACCACAGCCGGTGCGAAGCTCGCCGGCACGGTGGCACTCAACGACAAGTTCTTCAACCCGGATGAGAATGTGACCCTGCTGGGCCTGGCCTCCCGGGCACAGCCGGCAAGCGTTCCCAACTCGGCTCTGCCGTTCAACAGCGACGGCGTGGAGACATCGAGCGCGCTGCTCGCGGCGGTCCTACTTGGACGGTCGCTCACCATCTCAGCGACCGATGTGACCGAAGTGCTTACCGCATACTCCAAGGCCGGGTACCTGACCGTCGACGGCACCGTGACCGGAGGTGCCGAAGCGGTCGTCTTCGTCTCCGGCCTGCCGCCGGTGGATCGCCAGGCCGGCGGTAAGAACGCGGCCTACGTCACCACGTTGGTGCAATTCGACAAGCAGGGTGTGGCCGTGGTCGGTGGCGTGCTGGGTGGCGATGGCAACCTCGTCGCGGAAGTGCGTGACGACGCGGTGCTCGCGAAGAGCATCTCCACTGTGGACAACGCGTCGACCGCTCAGGGCCAGGTCGCCACCGCGCTCGCGGTGCAGGACGAGCTCGTCGGCAACAAGGTGGGACACTACGGCGTCGGGCCCAAGTCGAGCTCGCTCCTTCCACAAGACAAGAAGTAGGCCATGGGACTGGTATCCCGCATCGCTCTCGCTGGCTTGGGCGCTGTGGCTGCCCACGCTGCCGTTCGTGCCATCAACGCGTCGGCCTACACCAAGGATCTCGAGCGGACGAATTTCCGTGGCAGCACAGTGAATCTGGCCGGTGGCCCGGCTCTGGCTGTCTCCGCGAGCGTTACGGCGGCGCTGGGCGCGGGCGATGCCCGGACGGCGGCTGCGGTGGTCACCGCTGGCCTGGGCAGTGGAGCCTTCGGCCTCTATGACGACATCGTCGGGGCCCGGCCGGAACAGAAGGGCTACAAGGGTTTCCGCGGTCATCTGCGGGGACTCCAAGAAGGACGGATCACCGGCGGGATGGCAAAGATCGCCGGAGTCGGGGCTTGCGCCCTACTCGCATCGGCGATGCTGCCCTCCAAGCGCCGTGGCTTTGGCCGCGTGGTCGATGTGGCGCTGGGCGCGGGAGTCATTGCCGGAAGCGCCAATCTGCTGAACCTGCTGGATCTACGCCCGGGGCGGGCACTCAAGACCGGCCTGCTGCTGTCCGGCCCGCTCAGCACGGGCCGCAAGGGCGCGATGATGGCTGGCCCGATGGGGGCAAGCGTCGCGCTGCTTCCCGCGGATCTCGGCGAGGAGATCATGCTCGGCGACACCGGTGCGAATGCGCTCGGTGCCGTGCTCGGCGTGCGGGTGGCGGCCGGCTCAGGCAGATGGGGTCGGGCCGCCGTGCTCGCAATTGTTTCGGCGCTGACCCTCACAAGTGAGAAGGTCAGCTTCACCAAGGTGATCGAGAAGACGCCGGTACTTCGAGAGCTCGACGGCTGGGGTAGGCGGTCATAGGGAGCGCCAAGACGGCAGGCGGGCAGATTGTCGGGGCGGCAACGCTGATCGCCCTGCTCACTGTGGCCAGCCGCATCTTCGGTTTCGGCCGCAACATCGTGCTGCTGGTGACGGTCGGGCCGACCGCGCTGGGCGACATCTACAACGCCGCCGCAGCCATTCCGAACATCATCTTCGAGATCGTGGCCGGTGGAGCCATGGCGAGCATGGTGGTGCCGTTGCTCGCCGGGCCGATCGCGGCCGGCGACCGGGATACCGTGCGGCGCACGGCTTCCGCCCTGCTCACCTGGACCCTGATCATCCTGGTCCCGATCGCGGCTCTGCTCGCCGTGCTAGCTGGCCCGATCATCACCGCGCTGGATCCCTCCGCCCCGGCCGAACAGCACGCGGCGGGGGTGTTGATGCTGCGGGTGTTCGCGCCGATGGTGCCGCTCTATGGCGTCGGGATCGTGCTGACCGGTGTACTGCAGGCGCACCGCAAGTTCGCCTGGCCCGCCTTGGCCCCGCTGCTTTCCAGTGTCACCGTGATGGCCAGCTATGTGCTCTTCGCCGTGGTCGCCGGAGCAAGCCCCGATCTCCCTACGGTGAACCGCGGCGAGCTCATGATCCTGGCGGTCGGCACGGCAATGGCTGCGGCCGTACTTTCCGGATGTCTGCTGATTCCCTTGCGCGGACTGGGTTTGCGGCTGCGGCCCAGTGTCGGCATCGAGCCCGATCAGCGACGGCTGATCACCGGCCTCGCCCTTGTCGGCATGGTCACCATCGGCGTGCAGCAGATCGCGCGACTGGTCGCGATCAAGCTTGGGATGGCAGCCGATGACGGCACCTACGTCATCTACAACACAGCCCAAACGGTGTTCCTGTTGCCCTGGGCGGTATTGGCCGTACCGGTGGCAACCGCGACGTATCCGACGGTCGCCACCGCACACGCCACCGGCGACGCGCAAACCCTAAGCACCACAGTCGCCCGGACCGGCCGTGCTGTTGTGCTGCTGAGCTGTTTGGGCGCCGCGCTACTGGTGGCGGTGGCCTGGCCGCTCGCGGATCTCTTCCTACGTAAGGATGCCGAGCAGGCCACAGCACTTGCCGCGGCGACGATTGCCTTCGCGCCCGGCCTCATCGGCTACGGGGTAAGCGCTCTGCATCAACGCACCCTCTACGCCGTTGGGGCGCAGAAGTTCGCCGCGCTCGCGATCGGTCTGGGATGGACGGTGACCATCGCCGCCTCCTTCGTGCTCAGTGAGCTTCTGCCGTTGCGGGACAGGGCCGTGGCGCTCGGTGCCGCCAACTCGATCGGCATGACCGTGCTGGGCATTGCCCTCGCCATCGGGGTACGCAACAGATGCGGCTCCGCAGCGCTGGCCGGATTGTCCAAAGTGACGATCGCCGGACTCGTAGCCGGAATCGGGGCGGCGACAGCCGCTTTGGCGCTGCTATTGGCCGTTCGGGGGGAGCAACCCCCGGGCATCTCGGCCCTGATCGGGCAGGGCATGCTGTCCACGGGTGGGGCATTGCTGGTCTTCGCGGTGCTGGCCGGGCTGCTCGATCGTTCTGATACGCGGGCCCTGCTGGCCCGGGCCGGGAAGATACTGAGGCGAAGGGGGGATTCATGAGCACCGCGGAGGGCTGGACCGGGCGGGTGGTGATTATGCTCGCCTCCAGCACCGGTGGTATCGGCGCACATGTGGCCGGGGTGGCGGGGCGACTCGCCGCGGCCGAGGTCGACGTCGAGGTGTGCGGGCCTGCCGCGACCGAGCAGCAGTTCAAGTTCACCGATCGCGGGGCGAGTTTCACCCCGATCGAGATCCCGCCGAATCTGCACCCCAGTGACATGCGCGCGGTTCGCTCATTGCGGCACGTGCTCACCCGCGAGAAGCCCCACATCGTGCATGCCCAGGAAGTACGCGCCGGGTTGGCTTCAGCCCTGGCGCGACCCGCCTGCCCACTGGTGGTGACCTGGCACAACGCACCGCTGCGGGCCGGCCTGCGGGGGCGGGTGCATACCCTCGTCGAGCGGATGGTGGGCCGTGCCGCCGACGTGACGCTCTGCGCTTCCAGCGATCTCGTCGTGCGCGCTCGGGCTGTGGGCGCCAAGGATGTGCGGCTATCGCCTGTCGCTGCACCGCCTTTGCGTCGCTCTCGGCGCAGCCGTGGCGCGGTGCGGGCGAGCTTGGGAGTACCGAATAACGTGCCGCTCGCGCTGTCGGTTGGGCGGCTGCATCCGCAGAAGGGCTACGACACCCTGGTCGCGGCGGCTGCCCGGTGGCGGGAGCTGGACCCCGTGCCGAGGGTTCTCATCGCGGGTGAAGGACCCTCCTATCTGGACCTCGCCGCGCAGATCTCGGAGCTGCGAGCGCCGGTCATTCTTCTGGGTCATCGCACCGATGTCGCAGACCTGTTGGCAGCGGCCGATCTGGCGATCGTCACCAGCCTGTGGGAGGCGCGTCAGCTCTTCGCGCAGGAGGCGCTCAACGCGGGGATCCCATTGATCGCGACCGAGGTGGGTGGCATCCCGGAGCTGGTGGGCGATGCGGCCGAGCTGATTCCGCCGTCTGATCCGGAGGCGTTGGACAAGGCCTTCCGCCGGCTTGTCGGCGACCCGAAAGCACGCGAGGAGCTTGTGCTCCGGGGCAATCGTCAAGCTGCCACGTGGCCGGATGAGGAGTCCACAGTTGCCGATCTCCGCATACTTTATGCGGAGCTGGCAGGGCGGGTCTGATGCGTCGGCGCCCGGTGGCCCTGCTGCTGTCGGTGATCTTCGCGGCCATCGCCTCGTTGCTGCTTGACCTGCCGGGCCGGGCCGCCGGCTCGCGCACGGCGGCCGTCGCGACCAGTGCTGACTATGTGATCATCGCGGGTATTCCGGGCCTGCGCTGGGATGACGTCTCGCAGACCAACACACCTACGTTGTGGAGCCTGGCGCAGCGTGGCGCGATCGGTTCGCTGGCCGTGCGTTCCGCCCATGTGCCGACCTGCCCGGCCGACGGTTGGGTGACGCTGGGCGCGGGCAATTTCGCCCAGCGCAGCAGAGTGCCCATGGATCAGCAGTGCCCCGAGTTGAACGTCACTCCCGAGCGGCCGGACGAGATCGGCGCCAACCTGCCCGATCAGACCGCTGTGGTGGCCGCTCAGCGGGAGTTGCCCTACGGCGCTGTGCCGGGGGCATTGGCGGAATCTGTGCGCTGTACGACTGCTGTAGGGCCTGGAGCCGCCATAGCCGCCGCGCGTCCATTCGGCCGAGTCGACCGCTATTCGCCGGGCCTGCCCGAGCAGGCGACCAACCTGCTCTCCCAATGCGTGCTCAGCATCGTCGAGGTGGGCACGATCGCCGGGACCACGCCCGAGCAGCGCGCTATCGAGGTCAAGGCGGCCGACGCCGTCCTGACGCGGCTCGAAGCGGCACGGCCGGAGCGTTCGGCACTGATCATCGCCGGGATCTCCGACACCGATCGGAGCGGCCGGCTGCACGTGGCGGTGATCGACGGGCCCGGTTGGGCGGGCGGATGGCTGACCTCGATCACGACCGGCCGCCGCAACGGATATCTGGAGCTTGTGGATCTGGCCCCGACCGCTCTGAGCATTCTCGGCCGGGAGTCGCCCAAGCGGATCTTCGCGGGTGCTCCGGCAACGGCAGCCGAGGGCCGCCCTGATGATCTGGGCAAGGCCTTGGTGGCGCTGGCCGACGCCGACCGCCGCGCCTCGGCCTCACTCGGTGTTGCGGGCTGGTTCTTCACGCTGCTTGCCGTGCTGCAGATCGGGCTCTACCTGGCGGTGATCCCGATCCTTCGGCGGAGCTATCTGCATGCCGGCCCGACCGGCCCGACCTCTCCGTCGCCGCGGGTGGTCAACCTGCTCGAGGTGCTGCTCGTCGCCGCCTCGTTGATCCTGCCGGCCGCGGTGCTCGCCGACATCGTTCCGTGGTGGCGCTACGGCGCGCGCGGTGCTCTTTTCGGTTCGGTGACCGTGCTGCTGACAGTGGTGCTGACCGCGCTGGTGGTGCGCCTGCCGTTGGCCAAACGCACCCTGGTCCCGCTTGGCGCTGTCGCGGCGATCACCGCCTGGATCATCTGCGTCGATCTGCTCACCGGCTCCCGGCTTCAGCTCAACGGCGTGGTCGGCTACTCCGCGCTGCAAGGCGGGCGCTTTGCCGGGCTGGGCATCGTCGTGATGGGCGTGTTCATCGCCGGTGTGCTGCTGCTCGCCGGGTGGCTGGCCAGTGCCGCTCCGGCTCGGCGCCGGACGCTGCTGGTGGTCGCCATCGGAGCCATCGCCGTGGTTCTGGTCGGCAGCCCGAGCATCGGCGCTGACGCGGGCGGAGCCGTCGCGCTCACCGCGGGAGTCTGCCTGACCGCGGCTTTGGTTTCCGGAGGTTGGCTGACTTTCACCAGGCTGGCTTGGGCACTTATCGCCGGGGCTGCCGTGACGCTCGGATTCGCGCTGGTGGACATCCGGCGCCCGGTCGAACAGCAGGGGAGCCTGGGTCGCTTCCTCAACCAGCTCGCAGAGGGCACGTCATCGCTGACTTTGCATCGAGTGGGCGCGGCCAATGTGGCGGCCTTCAGCTCGAGCGCACTGACCGTGCTGGCCGTTTCAGCCGCGATCTTCACCTGGGCGGTGCTGCTGCGGCCGTGGGGTGGATTGAAGCGACTCTTCGGCATCTATCCCTCGATCCGTGCTGCCTGCATCGGTTTCGTGTTGGCGACCATCATCGCTGGGGTGCTTGGCGGGGCGGCCCTCAACGTCGCCGGAGCCGCGGCCGCGACAGCTGTCCCGCTGTTGACCTTGAGTGCCCTGCGCGCTCTGGAACACTCCGCGGACCGGACACGGGCCGCCGAAACGGTCACCGCCGACACCCCCGAGCACGTCGCAGCGGGGTCGGGTACCGGTGATCATGGCTGATGGTGTTAGGGTGAAGTCCCGTGGCACGGACGACCAGACACATCTTCGTAACAGGAGGCGTCGCCTCCTCGCTGGGCAAGGGCCTTACGGCTTCCAGCCTCGGTAATCTGCTCACAGCTCGCGGTCTGCGCGTGGTGATGCAGAAGCTCGATCCATATCTGAACGTGGACCCGGGCACCATGAACCCTTTCCAGCACGGCGAAGTCTTCGTCACCGACGATGGGGCTGAGACGGATCTGGATATTGGCCACTATGAGCGTTTCCTAGATCGCAATCTCTCCGCGAAGGCAAACGTCACGACCGGTCAGATCTACTCGGCGGTGATCGCCAAGGAACGGCGCGGCGAGTACCTCGGCGACACGGTTCAGGTGATCCCGCACATCACCAACGAGATCAAGTCCCGCATCCGGGCCATGGCGGCCCCGGACGAGCAGGGCCGCACGCCCGACGTGGTGATCACCGAGGTGGGTGGCACGGTCGGTGACATCGAGTCGTTGCCGTTCCTGGAGTCGATCCGGCAGATCCGGCATGACATCGGCCGGGATAACTGCTTCTATCTGCACGTCTCGCTGGTGCCGTATCTGGCGCCGTCGGGCGAGCTGAAGACCAAGCCCACCCAGCACTCGGTGGCCGCACTTCGCAACATCGGTATTCAGCCTGATGCCCTGGTCTGCCGTTCCGACCGGGAGATCCCGGCCAACATGAAGCGCAAGCTGGCGCTCTACTGTGACGTCGATCAGGAGGCGGTGGTATCCGCGCCGGACGCACCGTCCATCTACGACATTCCCAAGGTGCTGCACCGCGAAGGGCTCGACGCTTACGTGGTACGGCGGTTGGGGTTGTCGTTCCGTGATGTGGATTGGACCGCATGGGATGATCTGCTCGAGCGCGTGCACAATCCGCAGCACGAGGTGACGATCGCGTTGGTGGGCAAGTACATCGACCTGCCCGACGCCTACCTGTCGGTATCCGAGGCGATCCGCGCGGCCGGCTTCCATCACCGCGCAAAAGTGAACCTACGCTGGGTCACGAGCGACGACTGCGAGACCGCGGAAGGCGCGGCCAAGGCACTGTCGCAGGTGGACGGAGTCGTGATCCCCGGCGGATTCGGAGTTCGTGGCATCGAGGGAAAGATCGGGGCGGTCAGGTACGCGCGGGAGAACAAAATCCCGACGCTGGGCCTGTGTCTCGGGTTGCAGTGCATGGCGATCGAGGTGGCCCGCGATGTGGCCGGGATCAATCGCGCGAGCTCATCCGAATTCGACGAGCGCACCCCGGACCCGATCATCTCCACCATGGCCGACCAGGAGGACATCGTGGCGGGCAAGGGCGATCTGGGCGGCACCATGCGCCTGGGTTCCTACGCCGCCAAGCTGACTCCGGGTTCGCTGGTGGCGCAGGCCTACGGGACCACCGAGGTCACCGAGCGGCACCGGCACCGGTACGAGGTCAACAACGCCTATCGTGCGGCGCTTACCGAGGCGGGGTTGCAGATCTCAGGGACGTCACCGGACGGGAAACTGGTGGAGTTCGTCGAGATGGATCGCGAGCTGCACCCGTATTTCGTTGCCACGCAAGCACATCCGGAGCTCAAGAGCCGGCCGACCCGGCCGCATCCACTCTTCTCCGGTTTGGTGGGAGCGTCCATCGCATACGCTCAAGCGGATCAGCTTCCCGGAGTGTCCGCAGGAGTCTAAGACCTCGGCGGGCGGTCTGGCGGCGGCCTGCGGAGCTACTAGTGCGGAGAACAATTTGTACGAAGTTGTCGCGAGTACCGAGCGGTTTCGTGGCCCGATCTTCCGAGTGGTGACCGACCAGGTGACCATGCCCGACGGAAGCGTGGTGAGTAGGGACGTCGTCCACAAGTTTGGTGCCGTGGGCGTCGTCGCGCTCGACGAGCAGGATCGCGTGGTGCTGGTCAAGCAGTACCGGCACGCGGTGCGGCAGTACCTGTGGGAGCTGCCTGCCGGGCTGATCGATGTGGACGGCGAAGACCTCGCCGACACCGCCCGCCGCGAGCTCGCCGAGGAAACCGACCTGGTCGCGGGCAAGATCGAGCGGCTGCTCGACCTGCATCTGTCGCCCGGGTTCACCTCCGAGATGATCCGGCTCTTCCTGGCCCGCGAGCTGACCGAGGTGCCCGACGATCACCGGCACGAGCGGGTGGGCGAAGAGGCGGACATGGAGGTTCGCCGGGTTCCGTTGCGGGAAGCCGTCGACATGGTGCTTAACGGTGAAATCACCAACGCCGCTTCGGTTGCGGGCATCCTGGCAGCGTCGTTCCCTCGGCCGCGCCCGGCCTAGAGGAAGCTGCAGGCTTTTGCGAGGCGAGGCCGGGCGGCCCAGATTAGCGGCTGCGCCCGGCCTAGAGGAAGCTGCGGGCTTTTCGCGAGGCGAGGCCGGGCGGCCCAGATTCGAGGCGTGATCCACCCTGAGCGTGGATCGTTGTCGGTGAGGGCGGCGTTTATCTGGTACCCAACAAAGTGTCTTTGTTGATCTCGAGTGACTGACAAAGTGTCGGGTCCAAGCGGGGTATACCCCACCTAGACTGCCGCCGCGGACGGTGTTCCGCGCGCGGCAACGGGGCCGCACACACCGTCGTCAGGCGCTCAGGAGGGTAATCGTGAAGGTCGGCATCCCCCGCGAGATCAAGAACCATGAGTATCGCGTGGCGATCACTCCGGCAGGCGTGAACGAGTTCATCCGCAACGGCCACGACGTGGTCGTCGAAACCGGCGCAGGCCTCGGCTCATCCATTACCGATGACGAGTACCGGGCAGCCGGCGCCGAGATCGTCAAGACCCCGGACGAGGTATGGGCCGAGGCTGAGATGGTGCTCAAGGTCAAGGAGCCCATCGCCGAGGAATACGACCGCATGCGCGAAGGCCAGGTCCTGTTCACCTACCTGCATCTCGCCGCTTCGAAGCAGTGCACCGACGCGTTGCTGACCCAGAAGGTCACCGGCATCGCCTACGAGACGGTCGAAACCGCCGATCGGGCTCTGCCACTACTCGCCCCGATGAGCGAGGTGGCCGGCCGCCTTGCCCCGCAGGTCGGCGCCTATCACCTGATGCGTTTCGCCGGTGGTCGCGGCGTGCTCCCCGGTGGCGTGCCTGGTGTGCGCCCGGCGAAGGCCGTCGTCATCGGCGCCGGCGTCTCCGGCATGAATGCTGCCCAGATCGCCGACGGTCTCGGCTTCGAGGTTGTCCTGCTCGATCTGAACATCAACCGGTTGCGCCAGGCCGACCAGCAGTTCCAAGGTCGCGTTCGGACGGTCATGTCCAACGCCTACGAGCTTGAGCGTGCGGTGCTGGAAGCCGATCTGGTTGTCGGCGCAGTGCTAGTGCCCGGTGCGAAGGCTCCGACGCTTGTCAGCAACAGCTTGGTACGCCGGATGAAGCCAGGCAGTGTGCTCGTCGACATTTCCATCGACCAGGGCGGCTGCTTCGAGGACTCGCACCCGACCACCCACGCGGACCCGGTTTACAAGGTGCACGAGTCGGTTTTCTACTGCGTGGCCAACATGCCCGGCGCGGTGCCGCATACCAGCACCTTCGCGCTGACCAATGTGACCCTGCCTTACGCCATTTCGCTGGCGAACCACGGCTGGAAAGACGCTCTGCGTAAGGATCGCGCGCTTGCGTTGGGGCTCAACACCTATGACGGTCACCTGACCTATGGCCCGGTCGCCGAGGCACACCACCTCAGTCACCTGTCGCTGGAGCAAGTACTCGCCTGACCTGCCACACCGCGTGTCTCGACGATGTCGGGACACGCGGTGACGTACAGTCGTCCACGATGGGTGGAAGGGCGTAGCGGCATGGCAGGCAACGACCGGTCCAACTCGTGGACCTCAACGCTGCGGGCGGATGCGTCCGGGTTGGACCTAGGCGCTGATCTAGGTCCGGCGGATCCTGCTGCCTACACGGCGCGCAAAGAGATCCCCGAGCCGATGCCGACCGATCGGCACGGCCCGGCGCGGATCATCGCGATGGCCAACCAAAAGGGTGGCGTCGGCAAGACGACGACCACGATCAACCTTGGTGCGGCGCTCGCCGAATACGGCCGCAAGGTGTTGCTGGTCGACTTCGACCCGCAGGGCGCGGCTTCGGTGGGGCTCGGGGTCAACCCGCACAACCTCGATCTGTCGATCTACAACCTGCTGATGCAGGACGACGTGAACGCCGAGGACGTCCTCATCAAAACCGACGTGGCCAACCTGCA
Organism: Micromonosporaceae bacterium; assembly: GCA_003543035.1. GTDB lineage: Bacteria > Actinomycetota > Actinomycetes > Mycobacteriales > Micromonosporaceae > Rhizocola. Next base: position 18,738 of record DPJL01000243.1, read on the forward strand.
CCTGCTGCCGGCCAACATCGACCTCTCCGCGGCCGAGATCCAGCTCGTCAATGAGGTCGCGCGCGAGATGGCGCTCTCGCGGGTGCTGCGCAACGTACGCAAGGAATACGACTACATCCTCATCGACTGCCAGCCCTCGCTGGGATTGCTGGCGATCAATGCGCTGACCGTCTCGCATGGCGTGCTCATCCCGCTTGAGTGCGAGTTCTTCAGTCTGCGCGGGGTCGCCCTGCTGCTGGACACCATCGACAAGGTGCGCGAGCGGCTCAACTTCGATCTCGAGCTCGAGGGCATTCTGGCCACCATGTACGACAGCCGCACCACCCACTGCCGCCAGGTCCTGCAGCGCGTGGTGGAGGCGTTCGGCGACAAGGTGTACCAGACGGTGATCACCAAGACGGTGAAGTTCCCCGAGTCGACCGTGGCCGGTTCGCCGATCACCTCGCTGGATCCCGCCTCGTCCGGAGCGCGTAACTACCGCCAGCTGGCACGTGAGGTCATCGCCGCCCAAGCCGCGCGATAGGGTCTTCGTGTGAGTGAGGCCGTAACCAACAACCGCTTCACCGTGCGGCTCACCAACTTCGAAGGCCCATTCGACCTGTTGTTGCAGCTCATCGGCAAGCACAAGATGGACGTCACCGAGGTGGCGCTGCACCGGGTAACCGACGAGTTCATCGCCTACATCCGGGCCATGGGTGACGCCTGGGATCTTGATGAGGCCAGTGAGTTCCTGGTGATCGCGGCCACCCTGCTCGATCTCAAAGCCGCCAGACTGCTGCCCGCCGCCGACGTGGAGAACGAAGAGGACCTGGCGCTGCTCGAGGCGCGGGATCTGCTCTTCGCGCGGCTCCTGCAGTACCGCGCGTTCAAGCAGGCGGCGGCTCATCTGGCCGAGCTTGCCGAGGTCGGGGAGCGGCGCTGGCCCAGGCTGGTTTCGCTGGAGCCGCAGTACGCTGCTGCGCTGCCCGATCTGGTGCTCGGGATCGGGCCGGAACGGCTCGCCAAGCTGGCCGCGAAGGCGTTCACGCCGAAGCAGGCGCCGGTGGTGTCGATCGCCCACATCCACCAGGTGCGCGTCAGCGTCCGCGAGCATGCCGAGCTGCTGCGAAACCGGCTGCGCTTCCTCGAGGAGGCTAGCTTCGAGACACTGGTCAGCGACTGTGTGAGCACACTGGAGGTGGTGGCCCGGTTCCTCGCCCTGCTCGAGCTCTATCGTGAAGGGCTGGTCGGCTTCGCGCAGGAGATCGCCCTGGGCGAGTTGGTCGTGCGCTGGACCGGATCAGGCTCAACAGAGCCTGAAGAGCTCAACATTGACGAGTACGAGGATGGGGAACCCGAAGATGAGTGACCTGGAACAGCAGGCTTCAACGTGGGTACCCCCTTGGCAGCGACCCGCAGTCCCCACCGAAGAGGAAACTCCTGCAGCCGACCTTGCCTCGATGGAGGAAGCCGAGCTGCGGACAGCCGCAGAGGCGGCCGTTGCCGCGGCCGAGGCTGATCTTTCCGACGACTCCCTTGACGACCCGCTTGACGACTCGCTGGATGAGGAGCCGCAGGCTGTCGTGGAGCTGCTGACTCAAGCGGTTCCGGAGCAGCGTATTCGCGAAATCGACGTAGATGCCTTAGATATCGACGCCTCGGACTTGGCCGCCCCGCTCGGCGCCTCGCTCGAGGCAGAGGATGAGGAAGCCGAGGAAGCTGAGGCCCCGCTCCCGGCGCCCGTGCCGCTCGCCGAGCTGCCGAAGCTCCATGAGAGCGAGATAGTGCCCGCGCTCGAGGCGATCCTCATGGTGGTCGATGAGCCGGTCAGCGAGATCATCCTGGCCCAGGTGCTCGATCTGACGCCCGAGCAGGTCGGCGAGAAGCTGGTCATCCTTGCTGAGTCCTATACGCGCCAGGGGCGGGGCTTCGACCTGCGTCGCGCCGCGGGTGGCTGGCGTTACTACACCCGCGCCGACTATTCCTCCTATGTGGAGCGATTCGTTCTCGACGGACAGCAACTCCGGTTGACTCAGGCCTCACTCGAGACACTTGCCGTGGTCGCCTACAAGCAGCCGGTCACCCGGTCTCGGATTTCGGCCATCCGCGGCGTCAACGTCGACGGCGTCATCCGGACCCTGATCACCCGGGGCATGGTCGAGGAATGCGGCACCGACCCGGATTCGGGTGCCCACCTGTACCGCACCACCACCCTGTTCCTGGAGAAGCTCGGCTTGGATTCGGTCGAACAACTGCCGCCACTTGCCCCGTTCCTGCCGGACAACCTTGACCTTGAGGAGCTGGCAAATGGCGAATGAGGAGCGGCTGCAGAAGGTCATGGCGGCGGCCGGCGTCGGCTCGCGGCGGGCCTGCGAAGAGCTCATCGATCGGCGCCGGGTCACCGTCAACGGCAAGGTGGCCAAGCTCGGCGACAAGGTGGACGCGGAAAC
>DPJL01000339.1 GCA_003543035.1 Micromonosporaceae bacterium
GCGGCTCGCTCGCGGTCGACGTGGTGGTCATCGCGGCCGGCATTCGCCCTCGCGACGAGTTGACCGATCTGCCCAAGGGCCCGCGCGGCGGATACCTGGTGGACAATGCTTGTGCCACAGCCGATCCGGCCATCTGGTCGATCGGCGAGTGCGCTTCACTGGAAGGGGTCTGCTACGGGCTCGTGGCGCCGGGATATGCCATGGCCGAGGTGGTGGCCGATCGGCTGACCGGCGGCACAGCCACCATGACCACCCCGGATACCTCCACCAAACTGAAGCTCCTCGGCGTGGACGTGGCGAGCTTCGGGACGCCCTTTGCCGAGGGTCTGGATGTCGTGGTCACCGATCAGGTCACCGGTATCTACGCCAAGCTTCTGCTCACCGACGACGCTCAGACATTGCTCGGCGGAATTCTGGTGGGCGATGCTTCCGCCTATCCGTCACTGCGAGCGTCGCTGGGCGGCCCGCTGCCCGACTCGCCGCTGTCCGTCCTTTCCGGACAGAGCAACGGTGTTCTCTCCGACGAAGCTCAAGTCTGTTCCTGCCATGCGATCACCAAGGCTCAGATCTCCGGGGCGATCGCCGAAGGCTGCACCGACGTGCCCGCGTTGAAGTCCTGCACGAAGGCCGGAACAGGTTGCGGCTCCTGCGTTCCACTGCTCAAGCAGCTCCTGCAAAAGGCGGGGGTAAGCCAGTCCAAGGCGCTCTGCGAGCACTTCACCTACTCGCGCCAGGAGCTCTTCGACATCATCCGGGTGCGGCAGATCACCTCCTTCAACCTCCTGGTGCGGGAGCACGGCACCGGACGCGGCTGTGACATCTGCAAGCCCGCGGTGGCTTCAATCCTGGCGTCGCTGCAACTCGGCGGCGAATACATCCTCGATGGGGAGCAGGCAGCCCTGCAGGACACCAACGACCACTTCCTCGCCAACATCCAGCGCGACGGGACCTACTCCGTGGTCCCCCGCATTCCCGGTGGGGAAGTCACTCCCGACAAACTCATCGTCATCGGTGAGGTAGCTCGCGACTTCGGCCTGTATACAAAGATCACGGGCGGACAGCGCATCGACCTGTTTGGCGCGAGAGTCGAGCAGCTGCCCCACATCTGGCGTCGGCTGGTGGATGCCGGTTTCGAGTCCGGCCACGCCTACGGCAAAGCCTTGCGGACGGTGAAGAGCTGCGTCGGCTCGACCTGGTGTCGTTATGGGGTACAGGATTCGGTCGGTCTCGCGATCGATCTCGAGCTGCGGTATCGGGGCCTGCGCGCGCCGCACAAAATCAAGTCCGCCGTGAGCGGATGCGCTCGCGAGTGCGCCGAGGCCCGCAGCAAGGACTTCGGCATCATCGCCACCGAGAAGGGCTGGAACCTTTACGTCGGCGGCAATGGCGGCTTCAAGCCCCGGCACGCCGACCTCTTCCTCACTGACGTCACCACCGAGGAGTTGGTGCGCACCATCGACCGCTTCCTCATGTACTACATCCGCACCGCGGATCGCTTGCAGCGCACGGCCTCCTGGATCGAAAACCTCGACGGTGGCCTTGACCACCTGCGCGAGGTCATCGTCGAGGACTCACTGGGCCTTTGCGAGGAGCTGGACGCCATGATGGCCCGGCATGTGTCGTCATACGCCGACGAGTGGCGGGCCACGCTCGACGACCCGCAGCGGCTGGCGCGCTTTGTCTCCTTCGTCAATGCCCCCGAGGCACCCGACCCAGACATCAGCTTCGAGGTCGAGCGGGGACAGCCCATTCCGGCTCGACGACCGGTGTTGCTTGCCCCTCCATCTCTGCATCAGCGAGATGAGGCAGAGATGGACAGCGTAGGAGCGAAGTCATGACACCATCCGATTGGACCGCCGTCTGCTCTCTTGACCTGCTGCAGCCCGAAAGAGGGGTGGCCGCTCTCGTGGGCGACTCCCAGGTGGCGCTGATCCGCACCTACGACGGGTCGCTTTTCGCAATCGGCAACCGCGACCCGATGGCGGGTGCTCAGGTCATGGCCCGTGGGATCGTGGGCACCCGCGGCGACGCGCCGACCATCGCTTCCCCTCTGCACAAACAGGTCTATGACTTGCGTACCGGGCAATGCCTGGACGTCCCAGGAGTAAGCATTCCCACCTACCCGGTGCGCTGCACCGACGGCGTCGTGGAAGTTGCCGTCCCATGACAGAGTTATCGGGCTTCACGATCGGGGTCACCGCCGATCGAAGACGGGACGAGCTGGCGGCTCTGCTCGAAAGACGGGGCGCCCGCGTGGTCGTCGCACCCGCGTTGCGCATCGTCCCGCTGCACGACGACTCACAACTGCGCGAGGCGACCCGCCGATTGCTCGACAGCCCACCGGACATAGTGATCGCGAACACCGGCATCGGCATGCGCGGCTGGCTCGAAGCCGCCGAGGGCTGGGGGCTGGCCGATCCACTTAGGACGGTGCTGGCCGACGCGTACATGGTCGCGCGCGGGCCGAAGGCTCGCGGAGCGGTGCGAGCGGCGGGGCTGATGGACCAGTGGTCACCGGACTCGGAGAGTTGCGACGAGTGCCTTGTCCACCTGCTCAAGCGCGGGGTGAACGGGCTCGTCATCGCAGTGCAATTGCACGGCGAGCAGCAGCCCGAGTTTTGCGCGTCGTTGCGTGGGGCCGGGGCGGAGGTTATCGAGGTACCCGTCTATCGCTGGGCACCGCCCTTGGATTCCGCACCGTTGCACCGGCTCGTCGATCTGATCTCGAGCCGGTTGGTCGATGCCATCACGTTCACCTCGGCTCCCGCAGTCGGCGCCCTGCTCGCAGCAGCCGGGACAGGGGCCGAAGGGCTGCTCGAGGCGCTGCGGTCCGACGTGCTAGCGGCCTGTGTCGGCCCGGTGACCGCCGCTCCCCTTATCCGGCAAGGTATTCCGGTGATCGCACCGGCCCGCGCTCGATTGGGCGCATTGGTCCGGGCGATAGCCGACGAGCTGCCACTGCGCGCGATCTCGATGGAGGTGGCGGGTCACTCGCTGGTGTTGCGCGGGCATGCCGCCATGGTCGACGGATCCCTTCGCCCGCTCGCACCCGCGCCGATGGCAGTGCTGCGAGCGCTCGCCACGGTGCCGGGCAAGGTGCGCTCGCGCGCGTCCCTACTGCCCGCTTTGCCCCGGGGCGCGGATGAGCACGCGGTGGAGATGGCAGTGGCCCGGTTGCGGGCCGGCCTGGGCGATCCGGGCTTCGTGCAGACCGTGGTGAAGCGGGGCTATCGACTCCCGGTCGACTAGCGGTATTGTCCCCGCGTGAAGTTCTGGGCACGGATGTTTGCGGCCGCATTTGCCACGGCTGCCCTCCTAGGCGCGGCACAACTGGGCGTGGTCTACGGGATCAGCGCGTTGCGCCTGGACCGCAGCTTCGCCGGGTCCGAAAACGACTGGAACATCCAGCTCACCTGGATAGCCTGGTTCGCCTTGCTGGCTGTGGTGGGCGGTGCGTCGTTCGCGGCGAATCAGGCTCGCATACTCACCGATCGGGTGGGTTTCGCCGTGCGCTTCGTCACATCGCTCGGAGCCGGCCTGGGTGGCTTGATCACGATGTTGCCGCTGACGGTCTATCCGGCCGTCAACACGAAACTGGCCGCTCCCATCCATCCCGCCCTCACCATGGCTCTCACCGTCTGCGGCGCCGTTGTTGCCGGGGCGGTGCTTGCCGCTTTCATTGCGGGCAACCCTCCAATGACGACGAGCGTGGCCTTCTTCGCCCTTGGCGCCTGGGTGCTGGCGGCGGTCTCGGTGGCCCAAACCGTTCCGCTGGCAGGGCGGCTCTATCTCAGCCCGGCCAGGCTCGGAGTGCTCGACATCGAGGCATTGCAGCCGATCCCCCGGGCTTCGTTCACCCTGCCGGTGCTCGCGGTCGTGCTGGGGATCGCGATCGCCCTGGCCGCCCGACTCGGTGGCCGAGGCCGCATCCAGGTCGCCCTCTCCGGAGCGACCGGTCCTTTGCTCATCGCGGTGGCCTACCTGATCAGCGGGCCGGGTGTCATCCGCGGGGTGCCCGACCAGGCCGCGCCCTACCTGGGTGCGATGATCGCCGTCGTGGCAGGGCTCATCCCGACGGCGATCATCGCGTTTCTGCCTATCGGCCCGTCACGCCAGCGGCAGGTAAACCTTTCCGCCTGAGGCGACGAACTCCTCCGACTTCGCCGCCATACCGGCCTTCTTCAGATCGTGACTGATCTTCATGGAACAGAACTTCGGCCCACACATCGAACAGAAGTGCGCCGTCTTCGCGCCCGGTGCGGGCAGAGTCTCGTCGTGATACTCGCGTGCCGTTGCCGGGTCGAGGGCCAGGTTGAACTGGTCCTCCCAGCGGAATTCGAATCGCGCCTTGGAAAGCGCGTCGTCCCATTCCTGTGCGCCCGGGTGCCCTTTGGCCAGATCGGCTGCGTGGGCCGCAATCTTGTAGGCGATCACGCCTGCCTTGACGTCCTCGCGGTTGGGCAGGCCGAGATGCTCCTTGGGCGTGACGTAGCAGAGCATCGCGGTGCCGTACATGGCGATCATCGCCGCGCCGATGGCAGAGGTGATGTGGTCGTAGGCGGGGGCGATGTCCGTCGTCAGTGGACCGAGCGTGTAGAAGGGCGCTTCGTGGCACCACTCCTGTTGCAGGTCAACGTTTTCCTTGATTTTGTGCATCGGCACGTGACCGGGTCCTTCGATCATCACCTGAACGTCGTACTCCCACGCGATCTTCGTGAGCTCACCCAGCGTCCGAAGCTCGGCCAACTGGGCCGCATCGTTAGCGTCCGCAATGGATCCGGGGCGCAGCCCGTCCCCGAGTGAGAAGGTGATGTCGTACCTGGCAAAGATCTCGCACAGCTCGGCGAAGTTGGTGTAAAGGAAGTTCTCCTCATGATGCGCCAGGCACCAGGCCGCCATGATGGAGCCGCCGCGCGAGACGATGCCGGTTACCCGGTCGGCCGCCAGCGGCACGTGGGGCAGCAGGACTCCCGCATGCACGGTCATGTAGTCGACGCCCTGCTCAGCCTGCTCGATGATGGTCTCCCGATACATCTCCCAGGTGAGCTTGATCGGGTCGCCGTTCACCTTCTCGAGGGCCTGGTAGATCGGTACCGTCCCGATCGGCACGGCCGAGTTGCGGATGATCGACTCCCGCGTCTCGTGAATCCGCGGCCCGGTCGACAGATCCATCACGGTGTCCGCGCCCCACTTAGTGGCCCAGGTGAGCTTCTCCACCTCTTCGGCCACATCAGACGTCACCGCCGAAGTCCCGATGTTGGCGTTCACCTTCACCAGAAAGGCTTTGCCAATGATCATCGGCTCGACCTCGGGGTGGTTGATGTTCGCGGGCAACACAGCCCTACCGGCCGCGATCTCGTCGCGGACCATCTCGGCGGAGACACCTTCGCGGATGGCAACGAACTCCATCTCCCGCGTGATCACACCCTGCCGGGCAAGTGCCAGCTGGGTGACCGGGCCGTCCGCCCGATCCGCAAGCCAGGCAAGGCGTTGCGGATTGTCGAAATTGGACGGACCCGAGGTGTCGTAGAGCCGAACCGGCGGATTGTCATCGGCCAGATCCACCTCGGCGAACGGAACATTAAGCGGCCCAACATATACCTTGCGTCTCACTAATCTCTCCCAACGAAATGGTTCAATGGCCCGGCACCACTGCCGAGCCGCCAATCCTGAGCGGCGATGAGTGCGGTGCGCACATACCGCTTCGCAAAGTCGATCGAGTCCTCCAGGCCGTAGCCATGCGCGAGGCGCGCCGTGATCGCAGCCGAGAAGGTGCAACCGGTGCCGTGGGTGTTGCGGGTGTTCACCCTCGGCGCTCGAATCAGCCGAGCACCTTTGGCCGTCCACACCGCGTCGACTGATTCATCGCCGACACCGTCGCCACCGGTCACCACAACGCATTTGGCTCCGTGCGCCGCGAGCTGCCCCGCCGCACCAGCCATATCCGCCGGAGTGGTCACCTCCCAGCCCAGCAACGCCGAAGCCTCGGCCAGATTCGGGGTGATGACTGTGGCATAAGGCAATAGGCGCTCGATGGCACTGGCGATCCCGAGCCTGCGCCCGCTCGAAGCGGTCAACACCGGATCCACCACGAGATTGGGCAGGTCTCCCGCCCGGGCACGAGCCGCGATGGTGGCAGCGATCTCGGCACCGGCGACCATGCCCACCTTGACCGCCGCGACCGCAAAGTCCTCCAGCACCGCCGCGACCTGCAGCCCAACAACCGTTGCCGGCAAAGCGAAGACATCCCTGACGTCCATCGTGTTCTGCGATGTCACCGCCGTGATCGCGGTGGTGCCATAGCAGCCGAGCGCAGCGAAGGTCTTCAGATCGGCCTGAATCCCCGCGCCACCACCGGAATCCGACCCGGCGATGGACAGCGCGACCGGCGGCGTCATCGCAGGAACCCGCTCACGATCGCGGCGGGATCGTCCGCTCGCATGATGGCACCCATCACCGCGACACCTGCCGCTCCCGCCTCACGACAGGCCGCTGCCTGTGCCGGGGTTTGCACTCCACCAAGTGCTAGAACCATTTGGCGGGTACCAATTCCAAGCGCCGCAACCCCGAGTGCCGGCCCGTACCCCGGTTTGCTTGCGCTACTGAAGATCGGCGAAAGAGTGACATAGTCTTCATTGGCGGCCATGGCCTCAGCCTGACTGTGGCACGACCGCCCCGTCAACCTGGCTGTCACAGTTGGGTCGATGGCGCTCAGATGGATCGCATCGCCGCCAAGCGGGTCGGTTCCTGCGGCTATCACAAACGCGCCTAACGCGCGCATCTCCTCCGCCAACGCGAGCCGCTCCGACCTCGGCAAATCCTTCTCCCGCAACAAAAACGTGTGCGCTCCCCCGTCCAGGCTCGCCTTCACCACCTCCAGCAACCCCCGCTTCGCCTGCGCGCGATCCGTCACCACTACGAGCCGCAACTCCACAGGAGTTGTCGCTTTGGCGGGCGTCATAACCGCAACTCCTGTGGAGTTGCGACAGTTAGGCGGCCGGTGTCCGAAGTGGACGCGACGGCATAGGTGCGACGCGGGATGCGCCCAGCCTGCGAGGCAAGCCGGCCGCCAAGCACCGCATGACGCATCGCCGTTGCCATGGCCGTCGGGTCTTCAGCCCGGGTCACCGCGCTGGCCAGAAGCACCGCGTCACAGCCCAGCTCCATCGCCAGCGCGGCATCACTCGCGGTGCCGATGCCCGCGTCCAGGATCACCGGACAACTCACCGCCTCACGGATCAGCGCGATGTGGTGGGGGTTGTTGATGCCCATGCCAGAACCGATCGGGGCACCAGCCGGCATCACCGCCGCACAACCCAGGTCCGCCAAGCGCTTTGCCAGCACGGGGTCGTCCGTCGTGTAAGGCAGCACTACGAAGCCGTCGTCCACCAATCGCTCAGCGGCTCGCACCAGCTCCACGGCATCCGGCAACAGGGTGCGTTCGTCCCCGATCACCTCGAGCTTGACCCAGTCGGTCGCGAACGCCTCGCGCGCGAGATGGGCCGTCCGCACAGCATCCGCGGCGGTGTAGCACCCAGCTGTGTTGGGCAAAAGCCTTACCCCGCAACGCTCCAGCACCTCGAGAAGACCGTGCTCGCCGTTGTCTATGCGCCGCAACGCGATCGTCACCAGTTGCGTGCCGGACGCCACGACGGCCTGTTCCAGGGCGCGCAGGCTACTCGCTCCCCCGGTACCAAGAATCAGCCGGCTCGTGAAATCAACGCCACCAAGCCCAAAGCGGTCGTCCATCTCAGCCTCCCTGGGCGGCGGTGAGTACATCGATGCGGTCCCCATCGAAGAGTCGATGCTCGGGCCACTTCGCCCGGCGCACCACTTCTCCGTTGACTGCCACGGCGATTCCGCGCTCCGGCAGCACCAGCTCCCTCAGCAGCCCGGCAATGGTCTCCTCGGCGGGAATGAGTCGCGGAGAGTCGTTGAAGATAACGGTGATCATGCGAACCTCCCGGGTGCAAACGGTTGCCACAGCTCGGGTAGCGGCTTTCCGTCGATCAGATCGGCGATGACCTGTGCGGTGAGCGGGGCGGCAAGGACCCCGTGCCGGTAGTGGCCGGTCGCCACAAGCAGGCCTTTGCGAAGACGGCCTACGATCGGCCCGTTGTCCGGGCTGGCCGGGCGATGTCCCACGCAGACCTCGGCCAATGCGTGCTCGGCGAGATCGGGCACGAGGTCGGTCGCAGCGCGCAGCAGATCGCGGACAGCCCCGGCGCTCGCCACAGTGTCGGCACCCTCCTGCGATGTAGCGCCGACAAGCACTTCGTCTCCGTCGCGTGGTACCAGGTAGACCGGACGGCCGTCCGAGTGTCCGCGAATGACGTGTCGCAACAAGACTGGCCCCCGTAGCCGCAGCAAGACCCCCTTGACCGGGCGCACCGGGAGCCCCCAAGCAGTGCTCGCAGTCCCGGCGGCAATGACGGTGACATCGGTTTCGCCGAGCTCCGCTTGTACGGGCACGCGTTCGAGCAGCGCTCGCACCACCCGTCGCGGGTCCACCTGGTGATCGGCGGGCACAAGCACACCGCGCGCTCGAGGGTTGAGAGAGGGCTCAAGCTCGCGGGGCTCGACCCTTCGCACTTCGAAACCCAATGACTCCTGGTGCTGCCAAAGCCTTTTGAGCTCGTTGACGTCGTCGGTGGTCAGTCCTATTTGGAGCGTTCCTTCATCGCGATAGCCCACGTCGCCGAGCGAGGCCGCGTAGGAGGGCCAAAGACGAGCCGCCTCAACCAAAAGCGCCGTCAGCGCCTGCTCCCCGAAATACGCCTCTCCCACCGGTGCGAGCATGCCCGCTGCCACATGAGACGCCCCCTGCCCCGGATTCGGGTCGGCCACAGTGACTTCGTGCCCTCGGCGAAGACACTCCCAGCCGATGGAAAGCCCGATGATTCCGCCGCCGACGATCCCGACTCTCATCTGGCGACCGCTTTCAACAGTGCGGCAAGGGCAGCGGCCGGATCCGGAGCGTCGGCAACCGCAGCGATGACGGCGACCCCGTGTGCTGCGGCGGCCATCAGCGCCGGGACCGTGTCCAGGGTGACTCCACCGATGGCGATGACCTGGGCAAAGGGCGCGACCGCGGCTACCCCTTCCGGCCCGAGTGGTGAAGGCAGACCGTCCTTTGTGGAGCTTCGATAGCACGGGCCGACGCCGACATAGCTGGCACCATCGTTAACTGCGAGCCGAGCGGTGGCGGCATCGCGTGCGGTGGCTCCGAGCAGCTTGCCCGGCCCGAGTAGTCGCCGCGCCACGGCCACCGGAAGGTCTTCCGCACCAACGTGAGCCCCATCGGCTCCCACGGCCAGCGCAATGTCGATCCGGTCGTTGACTAAAAGTGGTACCCCCGAAGCATGGGTCAATGTTTTGATCTTTGACGCCTGCTCGAAAACTAGGCGATCGGGCCAGCTGTCGGCGGGCCTGAATTGGATCACGAGCTCCGGCGTCGCGACGGACAATGCAGTGCGCACCTGGGCCACCGGGTCCGCGCCAGATCGGCTGTCGGTGATGAGATGAAGTCTGCCCAGCACTGCCGTCTCCTCCCTGCGCCGGCATGATCCGGATCAGGTTCTACGGTCGGGGCGACAAAGCCCCCTCTCAGCCCGGTGCACCGGACTCCCGTGGGTCATAAAGCTGGCGGCAGCCTAACGCCGCCGCCAGCCGATAAGCAAACGCTCAGTAGACGGAAACTCCGTACCGGTTGAGGACTTCGATCACCGGCTGGAAGAAGGTCGTCCCACCGGAGCTGCAGTTACCGCTGCCGCCGGAGGTGAGGCCGAGGGCGGTGGAGCCTGCGTAGAGTGGGCCGCCGCTGTCGCCGGGCTCGGCGCAGACGTTGGTACGGATCATCTGGTAGACCGTGCCCTGCGGGTAGTTGACCGTGGCGTTCAGGCCGGTGACGGACCCGCCCCGGTTGCCGGTCGTGCTGCCGTGACGGCGCACGGATTGCCCGACGAAGGCGTTACCAGCAGAGGTGATGTCCTGGCCGTTGGCGATGGCGCCAGGGTGGTTGGTGTAGCTCGTGTTGTAGCGCACGATGCCGTAGTCGTTGGTGGGGAAGCTGGTCCCGGTCCGCGAACCGAGCGTGACACCAGCACCGTCACGCCAGGTCACACCGATGT
>DPJL01000493.1:0-3416 GCA_003543035.1 Micromonosporaceae bacterium
GTGAGGTCGCCAACGGCACCTGGCGCCTGCGCGTTCAGGACGCCGCGTCCATCGATACGGGCTATATCAACACCTGGACATTAACGCTGCGGTAATTGCGTTAATGCTGAGGTAAATCACCGGCAATACCAAAGGGCGGTTGTCCAATACGGACAGCCGCCCGTCACTATCCGAAAGGGAGACAAAGCATCGGGCAATCGGTACTGTATCGGTCCGTGCCCCTCTTATTAGCCGACGAGTTTTATCTGATCGCTCACGCGGACACGACGGGGCAGCCACGGCTGCATCCGAAGGCGGCTGGATATGGACTCGCCTCGGCGCTGCTGGCCGAGCTCTACCTGCAGGAAAGGGTGACCGTCGACGCGTCCGGAGTGGTTGTCACTTCGGCGGCGCCGCCGCCTGACCTACTGGCGCATACGGTGCTCGAGCATCTTTTAGGAGAGGCACAACAACACCCGGTCCGGGATTGGCTGGCTTTTCTCGGACGGACGTCGGTTGAGGATGTGGCGCGTCGCCTCACCCGTGCCGGAGTGCTGGAAGTCGTGGAAAGCCGGCGGCTTTGGGGAGTGACGCGCAGCTATGTCCCAGTCGCCATCAACGAGGCCGCTTGGCCCAAAGCCCGGATCACCTCCCGTCTCAGCGCGCGAACGCCGATGGAGTTACCCGATCAGATGCTCGCCGGTCTCTGCTTCGCCACCGGGCTGATCAGGGACATGTTGTGGGATGACACAGCACATGCCAGCCGCGTCTATCTCGCGCAGGTCATCGCGGACCTGCCCACTCCACTTCGGACGCTGATCAGTGAAACGGAGATCGCTGTCAGCAAGACCGCGGCAACACGGGGCTGAGCGCCGCACCCAACCCTTCGATAGGAGTTACCCAAATGTCAACGTCCGCACCCCCTCGCTCCGCGGTTCAATCCGCGTTGGCGGCGGACCGGCTGGGCCCCGCATCGGTGGCCTCGTTTGCCCTCACCGCAGCGGCCCCGCTGATGGTCGTCGGCGGTCTGCTGGTCGCCGGCTGGGCCAACATCGGTGTCGTCGGCTTTCCCCTCGGCCTGGTTCTGATCGGAGCGGTGCTCGCACTGTTCTGCTTCGGATACATTTCGATGGCCCGGCGTATCCCCAACGCCGGTGCCTTCTACGCCTACATCTCGCAGGGCCTCGGCCGCCCAATCGGAGTCGCGGCCTCACTCGTGGCGCTGCTGGCTTACAACGCGCTGCAATTCGGCCTCTACGGCATCTTCGGCGCCGCCCTTTCCGGCTTCCTGGAGTCCAAGGGAGTCACCCTCGGTGACGGGCAGCCGATCCAGTGGTGGGCGATCGGGCTCATCGCCTGGGCCGTCACCGCACTCTTCGGAGTCCTGCGCGTCGACCTCAACAGCAAAGTCCTGCTGACGCTGCTGGCCGCTGAGGTCGTCATCGTCCTGATCTACGACTTCGCCTTCCTGGCCAACCCGTCTCCAGCGGGCATCAGCTTCGCGGCCTTCGCGCCCAGCAACCTCTTCGTCGGTGCCGGTGCGCTGGCGGCGGTGCTGGTCATCGTGATCACCTGTTTCATCGGCTTCGAAGCCGCTCCGGTCTTCGCGGAGGAGTCCCGTGACTCCCGCCGCACCATCCCCGCCGCCACCTTCGCGGGTCTCGGCTTGATGATCTTCCTCTACATCCTCACCTCGTGGGCGATCACGGTCGCCACGGGACCGGACAACATCGTGTCGGCGGCGACGGCCGACTCGCAGAACCTCATGTTCAGCCTGGCGGGTGCGCGACTGGGGGTCGGTTTCGCAGACGCCGGTGCGGTGCTGCTGATTACAAGTGCCTTCGCCGCAATGCTCTCCTTCCACAACACCTGCGCCCGTTACACCTTCGCCCTCGCCCGGGAAGGCGTGCTGCCAAGGGGTCTGGCCCAGACCGGAGCCCGTTCCGGAGCACCGCAGGCGGCATCCGCGCTGCAGAGCACCCTCGGTCTGATTGTCATCATCGTCTATGCGCTCGCCGGCCTGCACCCGGTCAACCAGCTCTTCTACTGGGGTGGTGCGCTGGGCGGCTTCGGTGTCCTGGTGCTGTTGATCGCCACCAGCCTCGCCGTGATCAGCTACTTCGCCCGGCGCTCGCACGATGAGCCGTTCTGGCGCTGGTTCCTTGCTCCGCTGGTCTCCGCGGTCGCCCTGTCCTATGTGTTCTGGCACGTGCTAGACGGATTCAACAACCTGCTCGGCGTGCCCGAGGGCGACCCGCTGGCCTGGATCTTCCCGGTGGCGTTCCTTGTCATCGCGCTCGCGGGCGCGTTGTGGGCCGTCATCCTGCGGTCCACCAAGCCTGAGGTCTACGACATGATCGGGCTCGGCGCCGAGGCGACCGTGGCGGTCGAGCTGCCCGGCCAGCGGACGGCTACGCACGACTTCGCGGACGAGGTGGACACTGACTCGGATTCCGACGTCGCGGCCACCCCGGCGTCGTCGCCGAAGGGGGTTTGATGAGAGATCCCTTGGCCGAGCTCATCGCCGAGTCGTTCGAGGACATCCCGCCGGCGAAGTGGATCGTGCCGGATGACAGTGTGCGCCGCCGTCTGCTGGCGGCGCAGTTCGAGATCCTCGTCGACCATGCGCAGAAGTACGGCGTGGTGCATGTGGGCGGGGAAGGTGACGCCGTCGCGATCTGGTTTGACAACACCACCACGCCAGTGGAGATCGAGTCCTATCCGGAGCGGCTGGCCGCGGCCGTGGGAGAGAAATGGTTGCCGCGGTTTAAGGCCTTCGATGAGCAACTGCTGGCTCATCACCCACACGACCCGCACCACCATCTGGCGCTGCTCGCCGTCCGGCCGCATCGCCAGTCCCACGGCTTAGGTGCCGAGCTGCTGGAACGGCACCACGAATGGCTCGACGACCGGGGAGTGGACGCCTACCTTGAGGCATCCGGGCCCCGGTCGCGGGATCTGTACCTACGCCACGGCTATCAGCCGCTCGGCGACCCGTATTACCTGCCCAACGACGGCCCGCCGATGTTCCCGATGTGGCGCAAGCCGAGATAGTCAGCGGTCGAGCGTAGGGTCGGCGGCATGCCGACCCTACGTCCGCCAAGTGACGAGCCCGCCGCGCCACGATTGCCGGATCGGCTCAACTCACCCGAAGAACCCTTGGAGCAGTTGGACGGCGCGTTTCAGCTCGCTCTGGACGGCGCCGACTTCTCCGGCGCCGATCTGGCCGAGGCCGAGATCGAGCAGTGCCGGCTCGGGAAAGTCAGCCTATCCGGCGCAGTTGGCTCTGGTACCACCCTGATTGATTGTTTGATCGAGCAAAGCGACCTGGCCAATGTGGTGTTGGAGGGCTCCGGCCTGCGCCGGGTCGTGGTCGCCGACAGCCGGCTCACCGGTTTGACGTTCATCGATGGCATGGTCCGCGATGTGGTCTTCCG
>DPJL01000493.1:3781-7594 GCA_003543035.1 Micromonosporaceae bacterium
ACAGTGCGATCTGACCCGGGCTGACTTCGCGGGCGCCGACCTGCGTGGGGCCAGGTTCACCGATTGCGGGCTGATGGCGGCTCAATTCAGCAATGCCAAGGTGGCCGGCGTGCGATTCAGCGGCTGCGATCTGGCCGGCATCGGTGGTGTGGCAAGCATTGCGGGCGCGACGATCCGGACCGATGACGTGCTCGCGCTGACCGAGCTTTTCGCCCGCGAGTTGGGCATCACCATCGAGTATGGATAGCCGGACCCCCCAGTCTCCGCAGCACAAGGGAGCCCGGCTATGTAGATGTATCGCTCGGGGTGCGGATCTTGTTTCAGTCCAATTCTTGAAAGATCGTGAGCTGCAGGCCGGCCGGCCCTTCGAGGCGGGAGTTGAGTGAGTTCCACGGGGTAATCGTGGGCTCCGCCACCACCTCGGCTCCCGCCGCTTTGAGTTCTTCGGTCACCGAAGCCGAATCCGCCACCTCAAACGCGACCCTGATGTGCCCCGCGACCCGCCTGCCCACCTCGACCTTGTCGATGTATGCGGCGTGCGGCCGATCGGTGATCTCGAGGGTCGCCTGGCCCGCCTCGAGAATGGTCACGTGCCCGCCTTCGGCGGTGAACGCGGCCCGCTCGGTCAGGCCGAGGACGTCGCGGTAGAACCGCAGTGCCTCGTCGTAATCGTCAGCGGTCACCACAAGGCGAAGTTCCTTTACTCGACTCATGACATCCGTAACGATCTCCCCATGCATGAGATTCCTAGTGGGTTGGCTGATGTCTATCGCAGCGAGGGGCTAGCGGCGGGATATGCCTTTGACCGGCCTCGGGTGCATGAACAGATTGTTGGGCGGCTTCGCCTCGACCGGTGCGTGAAACGGGCGCTCGACATCGGTTGCGGCGCAGGCCTTTCCGCGGCCGCACTCAGTGATGTGGCCGAGACGGTGGTCGGCCTGGAGCCGCAGCAGAACATGCTTACCCACCGGCGAGCCGTGGCTCCGGCGGCACGCTTCGCGGTTGGCAGAGCTGAGCGGCTGCCATTTGCAGCGGAGTCCTTCGATCTGATTACCGCCGCGGGCTCATTGAACTATGTAGACCTCCATCGGTTCCTGCCGGAAGCCGGGCGGGTGCTATCCCCCGAGGGCAAGTTGATTGTCTATGACTTCGGTGAAGGCCGGCGGGCCCGAGGTGACACGGCGCTGGAGGGCTGGTTCAAGTCGTTCGAAGACCGCTATCCGTCGCCACCGGGCTATGCCATGGATGTGCGCGCCCTGCGACCGCAAAGGTATGAGGAGTTTGAGGTCTCAATAAGCATGACCTTCGACGGGTACCTGCGTTACGCCTTGACTGAGAAGCCAAACGCCGACCGCGAATGGTGTCAGGGCACGCTCGCAGACGTATTCCGGAACGCGACCCTCGACGTCCTGTTTGATGCCTACCTTGCGGTGATCGATCCAAGGGAGTGGATAGGGAACATATAAGGAAACGAAAGATTGACCTGACACAATCTGGTAACTAATTTAACAGTTTGTGAAGAAGTATCTTGCGCTGGTGGTCGCGGTCCCGATCCTGGTGGTGGGGGTAGCAGCGGCGGAGGTCGGCCCGGCTGCTGTCAGCCCGGTAAAGGCAACTGCCCGCCTCGCCACCGCGAGCGGCGACGACGGCAACCTGCCGCGCAATGTGTTGGACAGCAACCTTTCCACCCGCTGGTCCGCCCAAGGCGACGGGCAGTGGCTGACGGTCGATCTCGGCACGGCACAGAGCGTGAGCCTGGTCAGGCTCGCCTTCTTCAGCGGCAACACGCGGCGCTCCCGCTTCGATCTGCAGACCTCGACGAGTGGCACCAGCTGGGCAACCGTCTGGTCCGGACAGAGCGGCGGCACTGGTACGGGTCTGGAGAGCTTCGCCTTCGGCGCGGTGTCAGCACGGTATGTGCGCTACCTCGGGCATGGCAACAACGTCAACCTCTGGAACAGCCTGACCGAGTTTGAGGCGCATGTCAGTGCCGGCACGAGCCAGCGGCTGGCCCTTGGGACAGACGGCCGGCTGCAATACTTCCCGCATTCCAATGGCGACACCATTCCCGACTTCTCCCGCGCCGGTTACGGCGGCGGTGGAGTCGCCCTTCCGTCCGTTGCTGTAAAACAGACCATCTCGCCGGGTACCGGTGACGATGGCGCCCGGATCCAAGCGGCTCTCGATGCTGTCGGCGCGCTAAGCCCGGACGCGAACGGTTTGCGCGGCGCGGTGCTGCTCAACACCGGCACCTACGAGGTGTCCGGCAGCCTCACCCTTGCCCGCAGTGGCGTCGTCCTGCGTGGTTCCGAGGGCACCGTGGTCCGGGCGACTGGAACAGGTACCCGCAACCTCATCAATATCGCGGGAACCGGCGGCCGCGCCGAGGTCGCCGGCAGCCGCCAGCGCATCACCGACTCCTACGTCGCGGTCGGTTCGCGTTCGATGACCGTGGCGAGCGCTTCGGGCTTGCGGGTTGGCGACGATGTTGTGGTGGTACGCACGCCGAATCAGCAATGGATCGACGCGGTGGGAATGGACTCCTGCACGACCAAGGGAACCTCCTACGACACGTCCGATGTGGACGGTTCGACGTGCCTGTCGTCGACCGCGTGGACACCTGCCGCCCGGACCATGAACTACGAACGCAAAATCACCGCCATCAGCGGCAACCGGATCACCGTCGACTCGCCTGTCGTGGAAGCGATGCAGTCGCAGTTCGGCGGTGGTGCGGTCTACAAGTACACGTTCACCGGCCGGATCCAGAAGGTGGGCGTGGAGAACCTGCGGGCCGAGTCGAGTTTCGCCTCCGCCACCGATGAGGCCCACGCCAACTGGATGGTGTCGCTGACCAGCGTGCAGAACGCCTGGTTGCGTAACCTGACATCGGTCTACTTCGCGCAGGGAACAATGCGCGCGGGCTCGGGTGCCAAACACATCACGGTGCAGGACAGCGCCTCGCTTGATCACAAGTCGCAGATCACCGGTGGCCGCCGGTACCCCTTCGACCTTGAGGGCGCCACCCATGTACTGGTGATGCGCAGCTTCTCGCAGACCGGCCGGCACGACTTCGTCACCGGCGGCAACAGCCCCGGCCCCAACGTGTTCCTGGACAGCCGGGCCGAACAGTCCTATTCGGAGCTGGGGCCGCACCATCGCTGGGGCACCGGCACGCTTTTCGACAACGTCGTCCATCAATCTTCCAGTGGCGGGCAGCAGATCGGGGCCTACAACCGAGGCAATTCCGGTACCGGGCACGGCTGGTCCGGGGCGTACCAAGTCTTCTACAACTGCCTCGGCGACAAGTACAAGGTGGCCAGCCCCCCGAACGCCCGCAACTGGGTCATCGGTTGCCGCGGCCCACAGCGTGAAGGCAATGGCGAATACGATTCGTTCGGCAGTCCGGTCGGGCCGTGGAGCCTCTATCTGCAGCAGTTGCGCGACCGTTTGGGCGACAGCGCCTTGCGCAACATAGGCTACTGACTCAGTAGTACATGAGTTCGACTTCGAGAAGAAACAACAATTAGGTTCTTTCACTGTCACGTTCATGGGGCAGGATTGACCCGTGTCCGAAGTGGAAGTCTTCGACTCGCGGCGGTGCGAGCTCGGTGAGGGGCCGCACTACGACGAGCGCACCGGCCGGGTGTGGTGGGTCGACGTTCTGGGCTGCCGTGTGCTCTGGCGGACGCCGTCGGCCGCCGAGTCCGGCTGGCTGACCACGCCTGGCCATGTCGGGGCGGCGGTGCCCACGTCGTCCGGCCGCCTTGTCGTGTGCCTGCCCGAGGGTCCGTCGCTGCTCGATCCGGTGGACGG
>DPJL01000190.1 GCA_003543035.1 Micromonosporaceae bacterium
TGGCACACGAGGTGACGAGCAACGCAGCCAGGGGCCATTTGGCGGCCGCTCTTAGGGCTGAGAAGCACACGCCAAGGAGCCTTGGCACGATAGGCTCCTGTGGCATTTGTGCGGTTTCCCACCCTGGAGGTCAGCGGTGCGTTCGATCCGACGCGGTGAGAAAGGCCCGGCCGTCATTGAAATCAGGTCGATCCTGGTGACGCTCGGGCTGCTGTCGCCAGCCGAAGACACCTTCTTCGATCCGTTGGTCGAAAAGGCGGTTCGGATCTTCCAGCAGCAGCGCGGTCTTTCCGTCGACGGCGAGGTGGGAGATGAGACCTGGCGCGCGCTCGACGCCGCGCGTTGGACCTTAGGCGCTCGCACGCTCGACTTCAGCGTCAACAACCCACTCAACGGCGACGACGTCCGGCAACTGCAGGAACGGTTGCTGGAGATGGGTTACGACGTCGGCCGGACTGACGGCATCTATGGGGCGCGCACAGCACGTGCCGTTGCGGCCTTCCAGCGGGAGGTGGGGCTCTATCCCGACGGGGGTTGTGGCCCACAGACCCTGAACGCGCTACGTCGCCTGGGCCGCAAGGTGGTCGGCGGTTCTCCACTCAAACTCCGTGAGGAACAACTGTTCCGGCAATCGGGCCCGAGCCTGGTCGGCCGACTGATCGTGATCGATCCCGGGCACGGTGGGGAAGACCAAGGCGTGGTCGTCCCGGATGGCCCGTTGCGCTGGACCGAATCGGACATAGCCTTTGACCTGGCAAGTCGTCTCGAAGGCCGGTTGGCGGCCGCCGGAATGCGGGTCCACCTGACGCGCGGCCCGCTCGCCGTGGAAGCTCCGTCCGATCTGGATCGTGCCTCGCTGGCCAACGACCTCCAAGCCGATCTGCTCATCTCATTGCACGTGGACGGCCACGCGAACCCGGCGGCAGACGGCGTCGCGGCCTATCACTACGGCACTGAGAATGGCGTGACCTCCACCATGGGGGAGCAGCTCGCCGGGTTAGTGCTGCGGGAAATCGTGGCCCGCACCGGCATGCGCAACTGCCAGACCCACGCCAAGACCTGGGACCTGCTCAGATACACGCGGATGCCCGCCGTCCGGGTGGATATCGGCTATCTCACGTCACCGGTCGACCGGTCACGGCTGGTCGACCCACTCTTCCGCGAGCGCGTGGTCGAAGCGATTATCGCGGCGGTGCAGCGCATGTACTTTCCGTCCGAAATGGACGTAAAGACCGGCATGATCGATGTCAGCCAGATCAGGCTTGCTTTAGCCCAGTGACCTGGTCGCTGGGCGCGCCGGCCGCAGCAGCGTCTCCGGTGTCATCGAGCCGAGCAGCTTCTCCAGCGCATACTCCACATCGGACTTCCACGACAACGCAGTGCGCAGATCCATCCGCAGCCTTGGAAAACGAGGATGTGGGCGTACCGTTTTGAAGCCGACGGCCAGGAAGAAGTCAGCGGGCGCCAGGCACATGGTCTGCTGCCGCTTCTCGTCATCGCCATGCTCGCCGAATTTCGCGTCGCCGAATGCTTCGATGGCGCGGATCCCACGTTTGGTCAGATCCCGCGCGACCGACTGGATCAGCATCCGCCCCAACCCGCCGCCGGAGAACGAGGCGACCACGTGAGCGGTCATCAACTGAACCGCGTCGGCCGAGACAGGAGAAGTGGGGAAGGCATTGCCGCGGGGGACATACATCGGTGGCGCATAAAGAACGAAGCCGGCCGGCATCCCATCGACATAGGCGATCTTGCCGCAGGAGCCCCACTCGAGCAGGGTCTGGGACACCCAGGCCTCCTTCTCGAGACCAGTATCACCAGCGGCACAAGCGCGCTCCGCCGCCACCGGATCGAGCTCCCAATAAACGCAGCTACGACACCCTCGAGGCAAGTCCTCAAGGGTGTCCAAAGTGAGGTTGACCACGCGGCGCGACACAGTTGACCCCCTCAAGCGCGCACCCAACTCATCGACTCTACTCCTGACCGACGATAGGATCGAGAACCTAGCTGCCGGCTGGAGGATGATCACCCGATGAGCGACGCGAGCGGCACGACGCTTGACGACTACACGGATCGCTATGCCCACAGAGTGAGCGGTATGACCGCGTCGGAAATCCGGGCACTCTTCGCCGTGGCAAACCGGCCCGAGGTGGTTTCGCTCGCCGGTGGGATGCCCTACATCGCCGCGCTCCCGCTGGACACCGTCGGCAGCATGATCTCCGAGCTCGTCTCCTCACAGGGGCAGAGCGCGCTTCAGTACGGGCTCGGGCAGGGCATGCCAGAGCTTCGTGAGCGGATTTGCGAGGTCATGGCCGATGTCGGTATCGACGGCAGCGTCGGGGCCTCCCCAGAGGACGTGGTTGTCACCATTGGCGGTCAGCAGGCACTCGACCTTGTCGCCCGGCTGTTTCTGAACCCGGGCGACGTCGTGCTCGCCGAAGGACCCACCTATGTCGGTGCCCTCGGCGTCTTCCAGGCCGCCCAGGCTCGGGTCCTGCACGTGCCGATGGATGAGGACGGCCTGATCCCCGAGGCGCTTGAAGAGGCCATCGCCGCCCTTCGGGTCGCCGGGCACCCGGTCAAGTTCCTCTACACGATCCCGACCTACCAGAACCCCGCCGGTGTAACGCTCTCTGAACAGCGGCGCGATCAGGTGCTCGACATCTGCGAGCGAGCCGGCCTGCTCGTGATCGAGGACGACCCCTACGGCCGGCTCGGCTTCGACGGCGAGGCTCCCCGGCCGCTGCGCGCCCGCCGCCGCGACGGGGTCTTCTACCTCAGCACCTTCTCGAAGACGTTCGCGCCCGGGCTGCGGGTCGGCTGGATCCTTGCGCCGCACGCGGTGCGGGAAAAGCTCGTCATGACGAGCGAGGCAAACATCCTGTGCCCCAGCAACTTCGCGCAGTCGATTATCACCACGTATCTGACCACCATGCCGTGGCGTGAGCAGCTCAAGACCTATCAGCAGATCTACGGCGAGCGCCGGGACGCGATGCTGAGCGCGCTCGCTGACCTGATGCCCGAGGGCACCACGTGGACACAGCCAGCCGGTGGGCTCTTCGTCTGGGCAACCCTTCCGGAGGGTCTGGACGCCAAAGCCATGGTGCCGCGGGCTATTGCGGCTCGGG
>DPJL01000213.1 GCA_003543035.1 Micromonosporaceae bacterium
ACGCAGCCCCCCTTCGACCGTCTGCATACCGCACACCCTTCGCTAAGACTTAGAGAGTACTCTAAATTTAGAGGTGCCTCTGGATGTGGTCAAGCGTTGAGGTGGCGCAGACCGCTGCGAGGCCGAACCAGCCTGCCCAGTGCGGGCCGTACGCCGCAGCCGCGTAGATCGCCATCGGGGCAGCGAAATCGGTCGGTAGCGCCCCGAGACTGTCGTGAAACGGCCAGCCACTGTCCACACGCGACCGACAGGACCACCGCCGCACAGCACCGGATGCGTCTGTACAACACCAACGGCATCAACAGCGGCAACGAAAGACGCTGCATCGCCGCCAATGAGCGGCTGATGAGCAGCAGGTTTGATTTTCGTCGACGGACCAAGATCTGTCTGATCGACGGGTGACTACCCCGGCCGCTACACAGCCGGGTCTAAGATCGGCATCGCGGCCACCGTTTCGCTTCGAGTCTCAACATACCTCGAAGTTGATCACGGTGGCCGTCCCACGTCACAGGCCATCGACCAAGATCACACCTGCGGCTGTGGTACTAACGGGGTTTCACCCCAGCCCGACGAGGCGTGTGGCGGTCGGATTCCGGTTTCGGCGCAAGCTCTCGCAAGGACCTTCGGTCAGGGTGACCGACCGCCGCCACTCGCTACGCCGATGCATGGTGACCGTGGACGCGAAGTGCGTGTGAGCAGGTCAGGTGCGCTGTTGTTTGCGCTGTGGAGCGAGCGCAACCCAGGTTACGCCGACCAACGCGGCCTCAAAACACCAAACTTGACTCGATCACCACGAGTTACGTCGCCCAAGCTGGCTACGCCGCGCCCGGGACTTCGCCCGGGAGCGGTGGCCCCTTCGGGGCAGCTGGGTCGGGTTGACGGCGAGTCCGGCGGTTCTAGGGTCGGCGGGTGGCCGATGACTTCAGCGAACGGTACGGCGATCTGCTGACTGGCAGCTACGACTGTGTCGATCGGATCGTGCTCAACGCCTACTACCCGCTCGGACACAACCCGGGCGGGTTTCGGGTGTGGTGGCGGCGCTGGCACGGCGACAGCGACGACGAGCTGGACAACACGCATCTGATGCGACTCGCGGGCCGGTTCGCCCGTCGGGTCCGGGCCTGGGCCGGCGCGCACGGCATCCCGGTGATCGACTGCGGGCGTGGTGAGCGCAAGCATCTGATCGCCGAGCAGTATCTGGCCGAACACGACGTCGGGCCCGGGGTGTTTCTGATCCTGGTGGCGAAAGCGCCGGCGAGCGTGTGGCAGGTCGTGCGTAGCTCGGGCGGGGTGCTCTGCAACCTGGTGAAGAAGAAGTCCTATGTGAACCACTATTCCTTCCACATCATGGATCGGCAGTGGGGGCACGTGACGATCAAGATGTCGGGGCATCCGCCGTTCGCGGCGCAGGTCATCCTCAACGGCCACGAGTACGTCGCCTGCCAGGCCGCCGCGGCGGGCATACCGTTTATCAAGGACGGCAACTGCTTCACCGCGGTGGCCGACCCGGCAGGCCTGGCTCAGGTCGCAGACACCTTGTCGCAGCCTGCGGCTATAGGGCGCCTGAGCCAGGTCTGCGACCGCTGGATCTACACCGCGTGCCTGTGCTTCGGCCTGGATAGCGACGAGGTGGCGCGCTCCGGTTTCGGCTACGCCTATTCGGTCTACCAGGTCGAGTACAGCCGCAACCTGCTGTTTCGGTCCGGCGCGCAGATGGACCGGGTGTTCAACACCGTGCTGGACCGGACCCGGTCTCGGCTAGACGTGCCGACCGTGCGGACCCTGTTCGGCGCGAAGAGCCGCCCGCGCCGCAGCAGCACCCACGACCCACGCGTTGCGGCCGTGATCGAGACACCTCGGTACGACCTGACCCTGTTCAAGGTCCACTTCGGGCTGCTGACGGCGAAGGGTTACACCAAAGGCGAACACGTGCTGCGTTTCGAGTCGATCGCGCACAACACCCACCAGCTCGGCTGCGGCCGGGTCCTGGACAAGTTCCCCGAGATCGTCACCCGGCTACGCGGTATCACCGAGGGGTTCTGCAGCGCGCTGGACTGCGTCGACGTCTCCTTCATCACCGACGACGTCCTGGACACCTTGCCACTGCCCACCCAGATCGGGGCCACCCGCGTCGGCGGCATCGACCTGAACCGGCCACGGATACGCGCCGCCCTCACCGCGGCACTCGCCCTCACCGCCGCCCCCGGCGGGTTCACCGCCGCCCAGTTCACCGACAAGATCCACGCCATGACCGGGCAGACCGACTACACCATCCGGCAAGGCGCCTACGACCTACGCAAACTCCGCGGCAAGAAGCTGATCGACAAACCCGGCCGATCCCGCCGCTACCACACCCCGCTGCCCGCCGCGCGCACCATCACCGCCCTGCTCACCCTGCGCGAACACGTCATCGGTCCCATCCTCGCCGGCATCCGCAGCCCGCGAATAGGCCGCAAACCCACACACTGGACCCGCATCGACCGCGACTACGAGCAAATCCGCATCGACATGCACACCCTCTTCCACGACCTCGCCATCACAACCTCAACCGCGGCATAGACAACACCTTGTCGATCGGGATCCCGCAAGCCTCTAG
>DPJL01000289.1:0-616 GCA_003543035.1 Micromonosporaceae bacterium
ATGAACTCCGCTCGTCAGTCCGCGATCACCCAGGAAATCAGCGAGATCGTCGGCGGCGCGAACGCGCTCGCCTCGGCGGGGAGTGAATGATGACAACTGCGACCGAAACCAAAACGGGCGTCGGGCGGGTCGTCCGGGTCATCGGCCCGGTCGTCGACGTGGAGTTCCCGCGTGACGCGATGCCGGAGATCTTCAACGCTTTGAAGACCGACGTGACCCTGGCCGAAGGCACCAAGACGCTGACCCTTGAGGTATCGCAGCACCTCGGCGACAACGTCGTGCGCGCTATCTCGATGCAGCCGACCGACGGCATGGTCCGTGGCGCTGAGGTTCGCGACACCGGAGGCGGCATCACCGTGCCGGTCGGTGACGCCACCAAGGGCCACGTCTTCAACGTGATCGGCGACTGCCTCAACCTGGAGCCGGGCGAGAAGCTGGATATCAAGGACCGGTGGGAGATCCACCGTAAGCCTCCGGCGTTCGCCGAGCTCGAGCCGAAGACAGAGATGCTGGAGACTGGCGTCAAGGTCATCGACCTGCTTGCCCCGTACGTGAAGGGTGGCAAGATCGGCCTCTTCGGTGGCGCCGGTGTGGGCAAGACGGTGCTCATCCAGGA
>DPJL01000289.1:1002-17746 GCA_003543035.1 Micromonosporaceae bacterium
GGCGAGCGGACCCGTGAGGGCAACGACCTCATCCACGAGATGACCGAGTCCGGCGTGTTCGGTGACACGGCGCTCGTCTTCGGTCAGATGGACGAGCCGCCTGGTACCCGTCTGCGCGTGGCTCTTTCGGCACTGACGATGGCCGAGTACTTCCGTGACGTCCAGAAGCAGGAGGTGTTGCTCTTCATCGACAACATCTTCCGTTTCACCCAGGCCGGTTCCGAGGTGTCCACGCTGCTCGGCCGCATGCCGAGTGCCGTGGGTTACCAGCCGAACCTGGCCGACGAGATGGGTGAGCTACAGGAGCGGATCACCTCGGTGCGGGGCCAGGCCATCACCTCGCTTCAGGCGATCTATGTGCCTGCGGACGACTACACCGACCCGGCTCCGGCGACCACCTTCGCTCACCTCGACGCGACCACCAACCTCGAGCGGAAGGTGTCCGACAAGGGCATCTACCCGGCCGTGGACCCGCTGGCCTCCTCGTCCCGGATCCTTGCGCCCGAGTACGTCGGTGCCGAGCACTTCGCGGTGGCCACCGAGGTCAAGCGGATCCTGCAGAAGTACAACGACCTGCAGGACATCATCGCCATCCTCGGTATGGACGAACTGTCCGAAGAGGACAAGGTGACGGTGGCCCGGGCTCGCCGGATCGAGCGCTTCCTGTCGCAGAACACCTACGCGGCCAAGCAGTTCACCGGGGTCGAGGGTTCGACCGTGCCGGTGAAGGAGACCGTCGAGGCGTTCAAGCGGATCGCTCAGGGCGACTACGACCACGTCCCCGAGCAGGCGTTCTTCATGTGCGGTGGCCTCGATGACCTCGAGAAGAACTACCGCGAGCTCACCAAGTAGCTCTAGCCAGCGCTCAACAGCCCACTTCATTCGTTTAACTGCGTGTGAGGTGGGCTGCGCTATTTGGGGCGGTGCTGATGCTGCTCAGCGGCGGCACTTTGATCACCGTCGACCAGACGCTGAGTCGCTTTGAGGGTTCCGTCGGCAAGGCCGATCTCTTCGGCGATGGGACGGCTTCCCAAGCGCCACAACGGATCGCCGGCCCTTTGAACATCCTGCTGGCCGGGATCGACCCCCGGGCCGAGGACGAGGTGCCCCGGGCGGACACGGTCATGGTGGTCCACGTCCCGCAGTCTCTCGATCGCGCCTACGTTTTTTCGCTGCCACGCGACCTTCTGGTCGCGATCCCCGCGTTCGAAAAGAACGGCTACGGCGGGACGGGAACGGAGAAGCTTGCGCACGCGATGTTCTTCGGGGCTCAGGTCAGTCAGGGTCTGCCCAATGCCGCGCGAGGCTTCGAGCTGCTGGCACAGACGGTGAGCGACTACACCGGTATCCAGCGCTTCGACGCCGGGGCGATCATCGACTTCGGCGGCTTCAGCCGGGTGATCGACGAGCTCGGTGGGGTCGACATGCAGGTGGATCAGGAAGTTCGCTCACTGCACCTGCGGCCCGATGGCACCGATCGGCAGCCGGCGATGGTCGGGTACACCGGACCCCAGATGATCTACCGGCCCGGGCTTCAGCACTTCGTCGGATGGCAGGCGCTCGACTATGCGCGCCAGCGCTATACCGAGGGCGGAGACTATGCCCGCCAACGGCATCAGCAACAGCTGCTCCGCGCGATGATCGACAAGGCCTTCGGCTCCGAAGTGATCACCAACCCGGCGCGGATCGAGCGCGTGCTGCACGCTGCGGGCAAGTCCCTGATCTTCAGCGGTCGCGGCATCCCGCTTACCGAATGGGCGTTGGCGCTAAGAGAACTTCGCCCCCACAACCTCACCCAGATCCACCTCGCCGGCGCCTCAAACATCGTGGCCGGGCAGTACGTGGGGGAGCAGCTGGAGCCGGCCGCCTTCGGCTTCTTCGATTCCCTGCTCGAGGGCACTGTCGACAGCTATGTCTTGCAACACCCGGAAATGATCAGCCCCATCGTCTGAGCTAGACTCGCACGCACACCCATCGCCTCACCCGAGGAGTTTTACGTGGCCAAGACGCTGCAGGTCGAGGTTGTCGCCGTCGAAGAGAAGATCTGGTCCGGCGAGGCCGAGATGCTCGTCGCCCGGACGACCGAAGGCGAGCTCGGTGTGCTTCCAGGCCACACGCCGCTGCTCGGTCAGCTTGCCAACCCCGGCCTGGTCCGGGTGAAGCTGCCCACCGGCAAGGAGCTGGCCTATGAGGTCCACGGCGGGTTCCTATCCGTGACCGGCGAAGGTGTGACAGTGCTCGCTGAAAGCGCCACCGAGGTAGCCGCGGGCGCGGCTGCATCGCATTGACCATACGCAAGCGCCCGCAACCATGAGGCTCCTGGAAACGATCGCCATTGGCCTCGTCGTTCTGCTTGCCTTCATGACCGCCCTGTTCGGCCGGAGAGAGCTCTTCACCCGGCGCAGTGGGGCGGTCGAGTTATATCTGCGCATATACGACCGGGCGGGAGGCCGCGGCTGGTCACCCGGGTTCGCCCAGTTCCGCGGGGACGAGCTCAAGTGGTACCGGATCTTCAGCCTCTCGCCACGGCCACGCCGCCGTCTGGATCGCCGCAAACTCAGCGTGGACAGCAGGCGCTCTCCCACGGTTGATGAGGCTCAACTGGTACCCGCCGAATGGGTTGTTCTTCGATGTCTTAGCGACGGGGACTATGTCGAGATCGCGATGCCCCGGCACACCGTCACCGGATTTCTCTCCTGGCTTGAATCGGTGACGCCTTACTCAACGTGAGGCAGCCTGCCGATATTTGGCGATGCTCAGCGGAACGAAGATGATCAGGATGAGCGCGATCCAGCCCAGGGCAAGGGGAATCGGGTATTCGCCCGGGATGCCGGGTGGTCGGGTCAGGCCGGTGTTGCCCCAGAGATCGCGCAATCCCAACACCATCGCCGAGATCGGGTTCCAGTCAGCTATGTGCCGCAGAACGGTTGGCATGTTCTGCGTGGGCACGAAGGCGTTGGAGAGGAACGTCAGCGGGAACATCCAGATGAAGCCCGCACTCTGTGCCACCTCGACACTCTTGACCGACAGCCCGATCAGAGCCGAGATCCAGCTCATCGCATAGGCGAAGGCCAGCAGAAGTAGATAGCCCAGGAGGCCTTTCCATAGCCCGGTGTGGATGCGCCAGCCCACGAGCAGGCCGGTCAGCGACATGATGGCCACCGTGAGGACGTTGTTGAGCAGATCCGAGGTGGTCCGTCCAATCAGGACAGCGGCCCGCGACATCGGCAGCGACCGGAACCTGTCCACCATGCCCTTCTGTAGATCGTCGGCGAGGCCGATCGCCGTGATGGCCGCGCCGAACGCCACGGTCTGCACGAAGATGCCCGGCATCAGGAACTCTTTGTAGTTGACCCCGGCCACCGGAATCGCGCTGCCGAAGACATAGGCAAAGAGCAGCACAAACATGATGGGCTGGATCGTCGAAAAGATCAGCAGGTCGGGGATCCGCTTGATTTTGATCAGGTTGCGTTTGGTGACGACCCAGCCGTCATGCAAAGCCTCGGTCACGACGCCACCTCCTCGGTGGCCGGCTGCAACGGCTGGCCGGTCAGCTTCATGAACACGTCATCGAGGCTGGCACGGTGGATGCCGATGTCCACGGGCTCGATGCCCGCTGAGTCGAACTCGCGGACCGCTTCGATCAGCGCCCACGAACCGCGGGTCACCGGAGCCGAAACCCGGTGGGCCTCCAGATCGATGACGGCCTCTGCCGCGCAGACCTTCGTCAGGATCTCCTGAGCTGCTTGCGCTTCGGCGCGGTTGCCGAGGACGACCTCGAGCCGTTCGCCGCCGACCTCGCGTTTCAGCTCCTCCGGGGTGCCGTGGGCGATGGCGCGCCCGTGGTCGATCACGACGATGTCGTCCGCGAGCTGATCCGCCTCCTCGAGGTACTGCGTGGTGAGCAGCAGCGTCGCGCCAGCTCGCACCCTTTCGCTGATAACGTCCCACATGCCGAGGCGGCCACGTGGGTCGAGGCCGGTCGTCGGCTCGTCGAGCACGATCACCGGCGGGGAGATGACTAGGGCGCCGGCGAGGTCGAGGCGTCGGCGCATGCCGCCGGAGTAGGTCTTAACGGGGCGGTTCGCCGATTCGGTGAGGTTGAAGCGTTCGAGTAGCTCGTCCGCGCGAGCCCGCGCTTTCTTTTTGCCGAGGTGGTAAAGGCGGCCGACCATCTCCAGGTTTTCCATGCCGGTCAGGTATTCGTCCACGGCCGCGTACTGTCCACTCACGCCGATGGTGCGGCGAACCTTTTGCGGGTGGGCGAGCACGTCGATGCCGTTGACCCACGCCTTGCCGCTGTCGGGGCGCAGCAGCGTGGTGAGGATGCGCACGCACGTCGTCTTGCCGGCTCCGTTCGGCCCGAGCAGGCCCAGCACAGTGCCTTCGGGCACCCGCAGGTCGAGACCGTCCAGCGCTCGCACGTCCCCGTAGTGTTTGAAGAGTCCTTCCGCGACGATCGCATCAGCCACGTCACTACATTAGTCAGCCGAGCGACTCCGCGAGGTACATCCGAAGATTATTTCCATCGGTCATCGTGAGCAGCATTTTCTTCCCATCGCCGGCCAGCAGCACGGCGCTGGTAGGGGTGGCGGCGAGCGGGGTGGGCGCCTTGAGTGCCGTCCACTTCCCGTCCTGATAGCGCCACAGGCCACATTCCTTTCCGCCACAGCTACCTATGAGCGAGCCGGTGACCCCGGTGATACGCGGCGGCTGAGGACCTTGGCCCGGATCGAAGCCGCCACTGGGCTGCCAGCGGGAGTCCACCCTGCGCCACGCGTCGATCCGGCTGCCGTGCCATGCGGCCAGCGTGGTCGCCGAACCGTTTAGCAGACTGCCTTCGCCGGGGATCGCCTCCTGGATCCAGCCCTTGCCGTCGGAGCTCGTTGCGGCGAAGGGCATGTCCTTGCCGCCCTTGCGTTCCTCGCCAATGAGCAGAAGCCCGTTGCTCTGCTGTCCAAGGGCGACGATGCCGTTCGCATGCCGGGTGACCTCTCCGGTTGAGGCCAGCGCCGGATCCTCGGGCAGCCGCTGCCACGCTCGCCCGTCGGCGGAGAACCACACCGCGGGCCCCGCCCGCCCTGACGGATGCAACCAGTTGCCCGCCATCACATAGCCGCCTGGGAAGGCGACCATCTCCTCCACGCCGATCGCCGAGCCCCCGCCGAAGAGCTCAAAGTCCTCCAGCGGGTTCTGCGTCAGCTCGCCGCCCGCGCTCGAGAACCAGGTGGTGATGCGCAGATTCCCGTGTGCCCCACCGGAGGCG
This sequence comes from Micromonosporaceae bacterium, assembly GCA_003543035.1. Lineage (GTDB taxonomy): Bacteria > Actinomycetota > Actinomycetes > Mycobacteriales > Micromonosporaceae > Rhizocola. The sequence goes on from DPJL01000289.1 coordinate 6,269, forward strand.
CCGCCGAGCGCGGCGAAATCGTTGCCACGGCACGCGACCTGGCGCAGGATGGCACGCTCACCGTAGTAGCTCGAGGGTTTGGCCCCGACCTCCCGCCAAGTGTTTTCGTGCCAGCGCCAGGCCGCCGGGCGAAACGAGGAGGATGGCTGCTCGTTGGGGGCCACAGAGGGATCCGTGCCCAGCCTTACCGCCCCGACCGCGAGCCAGGAGTCTCCACAGTGGACTATGTCCCGGACCACCGCCTCCGCGCTCGGCCGTGGGAGCTCCTGCCAATTATTTTCTGGCGCTGCTGTGCAACCGGCGAGGAGTAACAGCGTCAAAAGTGGGTACCGGATCATCTATTAGCTCCGGGCACCCACTTCACATCGGTAGTGCCATCCGAATTCGCCACGCGAGCCAGGATGAACAGCAGATCCGAGAGGCGGTTGAGGTACTGTGCGGGAAGCTTGCTGGTGCGATCCGGATCCGTCGCGATCAGGTCAAACGTTGCGCGCTCAGCGCGACGCGCGATGGTCCGCGCCACATGCAGTAACGCCGCTCCTGGCGTGCCCCCCGGCAGGATAAATGAATCCAGTTTGGACAGCCGCGCGTTGAACTCGTCGCAGTAGCCCTCAAGGCGGGTGACGTAGTCCTCGGTAACGCGCAGTGGCGGGTATTTCGGGTCGGGAGTGATGGGATTGCACAAATCAGCACCCACGTCGAACAAATCGTTCTGTACTAGAGTGAGCACGTCACTCACATCGTTAGCTAAGTTGCCTAGGGCAAGTGCCACGCCGATCGCGGCATTGCACTCATCCACCTCGGCATACGCGGCGATGCGAGGGTCGGTCTTGGCCACGCGTTCGCCGTTGCCGAGCGCGGTGGTACCGGCGTCGCCGGTCCTGGTGTAGATGCGAGTGAGGTGAACGGCCATGACCAGTAGCGTACTGATGGAGCCCGACGCTCCTTCTACCATGTGCGATGTGGACGTCATCAGGGTCACCGGTGGAGTGCGGCTCGCCGGAGAGGTGAACGTCGTCGGAGCGAAGAATTCGGCGCTGAAACTGATGGCCGCCGCGCTCCTGGCGAGTGGGCAAAGCGAGATCACCAACGTCCCGCGGATCACCGATATCGCGCTGATGGGTGAGGTGCTGCGACGGCTGGGAGCCCAGGTTTCCTTTGCCGGCGATCGCGTGCTCATCAGTGTTCCTGACCAGCTCATGCCCGAGGCCGATTACGACCTGGTCCGCCGGCTGCGAGCGTCGATCTGCGTGCTCGGCCCACTGCTGGCGCGGTGTGGTTCGGTCCGGGTGGCTCATCCGGGTGGCGACGCGATCGGCTCACGCGGGCTGGACATGCACGTCAACGGCCTGGCCAAGATGGGTGCCGACATCTCCGGCGAGCACGGATTCGTGGTGGCCTCAGCGCCCTCGGGCCTGCACGGCGCAAAGATCAGCCTCGACTTTCCCAGCGTGGGCGCGACCGAAAACCTGGTCATGGCCGCTGTGCTGGCCCGCGGGACCACGGTCATCGACAACGTGGCGCGCGAACCCGAGATCGTCGACATCTGCCAGATGCTCAACGCGATGGGCGCACAGATCGAGGGAGCTGGAAGTTCCGAGCTCGTGATCCATGGCGTTTCCTCGCTCAACCCGGTCGTGCACGCCACGATCGGCGATCGGATAGTGGCCGGGACCTGGGCTTTTGGTGCCGCCATGACTTTGGGCGACGTCACGGTACAAGGGTGTGAGCCGCGCTGGCTGGAGATCGCGCTCGACAAGATCGCCCAGGCGGGCGGCGACGTGGATCACGGCGCGGACAGCTTCCGGGTGCGGATGACCGACCGGCCGCGCGCGGTCGACATCCGCACGCTTCCCTTCCCCGGCTTTGCGACCGACCTGCTGCCGATGGCGATCGGGATGGCTTCGGTGGCCGACGGCATGTCCCTCATCACGGAGAACATCTTCGATGGCCGGTTCATGTTCGCCGAGGAGCTCAAGCGCCTCGGGGCTGACATCAAGATCGAAGGACATCACGCGATGGTGCGGGGCCGCGAGCGCCTATCCAGCGCCGAGGTCACCGCGAGCGACATCCGGGCCGGGGCAGGTCTGGTCATTGCCGGGCTGTGCGGCGACGGCGTGACCACGATCCGTGCCGTGCACCATATTGATCGCGGCTACCCCAACTTTGTGGGCGATCTGCGCTCACTCGGCGTCGAAGTAGCCCGCGCTGAAACCCCCGCCGACCCCGTGTACACGTTCTAACCCACGAGCCGGCGAGCGCGTACCACCTCGTCACCGAAAACGAGCACCCGCACCTGACCGTCGGGCGCGTTGGCCAGCGTCGACCTGATCCCGGCGCTGCGCAGATGCTCCTTGACCAGGAGCGCGTCGGCGTGTGTTCGAGCCACCGCCGCGGTGGCCAGCAGGCCGTAGTCCGCGGTGATGCAGTCGGTGAGCCGGGTCGGCGCAGGCAAAGCAGCCGGTGCAGGTGCGGACGTCGGTGGTGCGGCGCTACGCAGGCTGCGTTGCAGCAGCACGACCAGCATCGCCATCATCACCATCGCCACCAGCGGACCGACGAGTGCCATGGCTAATCTTGACATTCCGACAGAGTTTCGCGAATGGTTTCACCCTTCTGCCTGACCGTTCGTCCAGTTCCGAGACAAGATCAAGAGCATTTTGTCGGACGTCCGCGCTGGTCAAGGCCGTTCCTCCCGTGACGCCGCCACCTCCGCTGTGGTCCGGCCGCCGCCAAACCCATCCCGCTTCGGTTTGCGGCGCAGGGATGTGTGGCAGAACGTCGTCATCGAAAACGATGCGCACGCACCGTTTTCGATGAACGAGTTTGAGAGTCACCCTCCTGGGAGCCCACCGCATCCGCATGATCACCGTGATCAGGGAGTTCAGGCGCGACGCGCTGCAGACACGCCGAAACAAGTCCCTGATCACGCGGATCTTGGGAGCTTGACCACCGCGGAGGTAGCGGCATCACGGGAGGAACGATCTTGACCACGACGGGCATCCGAAATTAGGTTTTGACCTGGAAGGGGGTCCAGAGGGGTGCGAGTTAGGGCTCGTTAAGGTGGGGGCATGGCGAAGAGACTTTCGGTTATCGGTGCTGGTCTGATGGGCGCGGGGATCGCGCAGGTGGCGGCCCAGGCGGGCTGGCTGGTGACACTGCGGGATCTTGATGACGCGGCGACCGCCCGGGGCTTGGAAGGCATTCGCAAGTCGTTGGAGAAGTTCGCCTCGAAGGGTGCGATCACCGCCGACGAAGCAGCGGCCGCGTTGGAGCGGATCACGCTGACCACCGATCTTGAGGCAGCCGCCGAGGCGGATGTCGTGATCGAGGCCGTGTTCGAGAAGCTGGAGATCAAGCAGGAGGTGTTCCGCGAGCTGGACCGCATCTGCAAGCCGGACGCGGTGCTGGGGACGAACACGAGCGCCATCCCGATCACGCAGATCGCGGCGGTGACCCAACGGCCCGAACAGGTTGTGGGCACCCACTTCTTCTCGCCGGTGCCGATGATGAAGCTTTGCGAGCTCGTGCGCGGTCACCGCACCAGCGACGAGACACTGGCCAGGGCCCGCGCTTTCGCGGAGGAGATCGGCAAGACCTGCATCGTGGTCAACCGCGACATCGCGGGATTCGTGACCACCCGGCTGATCGCCGCGCTAGTGGTGGAGGCGGTCAAGCTGGTGGAGTCGGGCGTGGTGAGCCCGGAGGATCTCGACATCGCTTGCAAGCTCGGCTTCGGGCATGCGATGGGTCCACTTGCGACTACCGACCTGACCGGCGTGGACATCCTGATGCACGCGGCGAAGAACATCTATACCGACACCGGCGACCTGAAGTTCTTCCCGCCAGAGCTGCTCCAGCGGATGGTTACCGCCGGAGAGCTCGGACGTAAGTCGGGCAAGGGTTTCTACACGTACTAGCCGTCTCTCCGTGTGGTCCAGCGGAAGGTGAACAGGCACAGGATCAGCCCGCCGACGCACCACGCGCCGAGCACTAGTGCGACTCTGCCGAGTTCCCACGAATGCGCAACCTCGTTGGCCGCAAAGTATTCGGGTAGGAAGACCGAACGCAGGCCCTGGGTCGACCACTTCAGCGGGAACACCGCGGCGAATTGCTGCATCCATGGCGGAAGCGCGCTGTATTCGAAGAAGACGCCCGAGGTGAACTGGAGTACCAGGGCGATCGGGGTGACGACGGCCGGAGCCGACCGGCCCGTGCGAGCCGCCGACGAGAACGCGATCCCGAGCAGGGTGAAGGCGATCAGGCTGAGCAGCGTGACCCAGGTGAAGGTCCACCACTTCTCACCTGTGGACGGCAGCTTGATGTCGTAGAACAAGGTGGCCAGCACGAGCAGGATGGCCGTGGCTATCAACGCAAGAACCGCTACTGAGATCACCTTGCCGGCGAAGAAGACCCACTTCGGCATCGGTGTGCCCTTGTAGCGCTTGAGGACCCCACGATCCCGCTCGATCGGGATGGTTATGGCGAGGTTCTGAAAGGCCGTGGCGAGCAGACCCGAGGCGATCATGCCGGTGACGAAGTATTGGGAGAGTCTGACGACCGGGGTGGCGCCCTCGGGCGAGATGATGATGCCCTGGAAGATCGAGCCGAAGATGACCATCAGCATGATCGGGAAGAGCAGGGTGAAGACAAGCGACTCCCGTGTCCGGAAGAACTGCTTGAGCTCGATGCCGCCCTGGGCGAGCGCGAGATTCATCGCTGCTCTCCGATCATTCTGAGATAGATGTCTTCCAGCGTCGGCCGGGTCACGATCAGCTCCGGTACCTCGCCGCCGTATTCGGCGGCCAGCCGCTGCACGACAGCGGTCGGATGATCGGTCTCCTCGGATCCGTCCCGCCAGGAAACCTTTGCGGTGGCTTTGTTTCGGCCGCCCAACTCGGATGGCGTGGCGACCTCGATGAGCGCACCCTTGTTGATCACACCGACGCGATCGGCGAGCGTTTCAGCCTCTTCGAGGTAGTGCGTGGTGAGCAGGATTGTGGTGCCGCCCTTGGACAATTCGCGAATCAACTCCCAGAATTCGCGCCTTGCCGCGGGGTCGAAGCCGGTCGTGGGTTCGTCCAGGAACAACAGCTCGGGCTGGTTCACCATGCCCAGAGCCACATCCAGCCGGCGTTTCTGGCCGCCGGAAAGGGTGTGTGTGCGGGCATTCGCCTTGTCCGAAAGCCCAACGCGCTCCACGACTTCTTTGGGGTTGGCCGCGTTCTTGTAGAAACGCGCGAAGTGGCTCACCACTTCGGAGACCTTCAGCTCGTCGAACTCACCGGTACCTTGAAGCACGATCCCGATCCGCTGCTTCCACGCGGCCCCGCCATGCTCGGGATCGACGCCCAGTACTTCGACCTTGCCCTCGTTCCGCTTCCGGAAACCCTCAAGGATCTCCACCGTGGTGGTCTTGCCGGCCCCGTTCGGGCCCAGTAGCGCGAATACCTCACCGCGCTGGACCGAGAGGTCCAAACGGTCCACCGCTCGCAAGTCGCCGTAGCTTTTACGCAGGCCGGTGACGCTGATCGCTAAATCGCTCACCTGCGGAGTATAGGTTTGCGCTGGCGAGTGACAAGTTTCACCGGCCGAGGTTACCGATCGTTAACTTATTCTCAAGCTATGCAGCCTCGTCTTCCGGAGCGGGATCGTCCGTGGGTTATGCGCACATACGCCGGGCACTCGAGCGCCACGGCGAGCAACGCGCTCTACCGGCGCAACCTGGCCAAGGGCCAGACCGGGCTGTCGGTCGCGTTCGATCTGCCGACTCAGACCGGCTACGACCCGGACCATGATCTGGCGGCCGGTGAGGTCGGCCGGGTAGGTGTGCCGGTCTCGCATATCGGGGACATGCGGGCGCTCTTCGACGAGATCGACCTCGCCGCGGCGAACACGAGCATGACCATCAATGCCACCGCGATGTGGCTGTTGGCTCTCTATGCCTCGGTCGCGCAGGAGCAGGGCGCCGCATGGGAGAAGCTGACCGGCACCACCCAGAACGACATCATCAAGGAGTACCTGTCCAGGGGCACCTACATCTTCCCGCCCGGCCCCTCGTTGAGGCTGACGACCGATGTCATCGCATGGACCGTGCAGAACTGTCCACAGTGGAATCCGGTGAACATCTGCTCGTACCACCTTCAGGAAGCCGGGGCGACTCCCGTGCAGGAGGTTGGCTTCGCGCTCGCCACCGCTGTCGCCGTCCTCGATCGCGTCCGGGATTCGGGGCAGGTGGCGCCGGATCGGATGGGAGATGTGGTTCAGCGGGTTTCGTTCTTCGTCAACGCCGGGGTGCGCTTCGTCGAGGAGATGGCGAAGATGCGGGCGTTCGGGCGACTCTGGGACGAGATCACGCTGAACCGGTACGGCGTGACTGACGCCAAACAGCGCCGCCTTCGCTATGGCGTGCAAGTGAACTCGCTCGGCCTGACCGAGGCGCAACCGGAGAACAACGTCCAGCGCATCGTGCTGGAGATGCTTGGTGTCACCCTCTCGCGCGATGCTCGTGCCCGCGCGGTGCAGCTGCCCGCTTGGAATGAGGCGCTCGGCCTTCCCCGCCCCTGGGACCAGCAGTGGTCGTTGCGGCTCCAGCAGGTGCTCGCCTACGAAAGCGATCTGCTCGAGTACCCCGATCTGTTCGAGGGCTCGCATGTGGTGGAGGCGCTTGTTACCTCGATAGCGGATGGGGCGCGCGCTGAGCTTGACCGCGTGCTCGAGATGGGCGGCGCGGTCACCGCGGTCGAAACCGGCTACCTCAAGAGCGCGTTGGTCGGCTCGCTAGCCGAACGCCGTCAGCGGCTCGAGTCCGGCGAGGACATTGTGGTAGGGGTGAACCGGTTCGTTGAGACCGAGCCGTCGCCGCTCACTGGGGCCGGCTCGATCGAGCTGATTTCCTCGGACGTGGAGTGGGAGGCTGCCGAAGCCGTGCGGCAATGGCGTTCGCACCGGGACGCTGCCGCTGTGGAAAACGCACTCGAACGACTTCGCAAGGACGCCGGCACGGACACGAATCTGATGGCATCCACTTTGGAGTGTGTGAAAGCCGGTGTGACCACGGGCGAGTGGGCCGGCGCATTGCGCGAGGTGTTCGGCGAATACCGGGCGCCGACTGGACTTTCGGCAGGCGTGACCGGCGGCGGTGGCGATGCCGCGCTGGGCAGGGTGCGGGCGCGACTGCAGCAGACGGCTCAGGAGCTGGGCCGCCCGACCCTGCGGTTGCTTGTCGGCAAGCCTGGGCTTGATGGTCACTCCAATGGCGCCGAGCAGATCGCAGTCCGGGCGCGCGATGCCGGCTTTGAGGTTGTCTACCAAGGGATCCGGCTCACCCCGGCGCAGATCGTCGCGGCCGCGGTGCAGGAAGACGTTGACCTGGTTGGGCTTTCCGTCCTGTCCGGAGCCCATCTGCTCGCAGTCCCGGCTGTGCTTAATGGGCTGCGCGAAGCGGGTTTGGCCGAGGTACCCGTGGTGGTCGGCGGCATCATTCCCGAAGACGATGCGGTGGTGCTAAGAGAGACTGGCGTGGCAAGGGTCTTTACGCCCAAGGACTTCGGCCTGACCGACATCATGAACGAGCTCGTGACCGTGGTGCGCGAGGCCCATTCTCTCAGCGCAGAGTGAGCCAGACGGCGGTGGTGGCGAGCATGCCGCCCAGGATGAGTAGGCCGATCGCGCCCGGGTCGAGGCGCGCCGCGAACCGGTGATCCACCCAGGAACTGGCGATGGGCAAGCCCGCCAACGGTGCGAGCAGCAGCACCGGCCAGCCGATCAGCACCCCGATACCCGCGACGACAGTCGCGGCCACGGCACCGAGCACGAAGAGCAATGGCAAGACCAAGGGCGGCAACGGTTCGCCGCCCCGCCGCGCGCGCTCGACTCTCGTTTGAGCGCTGTCGAGAAGGCTAAGCGGATCCTCGTGGGTGGTCGCGACCGGCTCAGGTACGCCGCCGAGCCGTCGCCCACGTCGGCCACGAACCCGCTTCATCTCCTCCCAGACCCCCGCTGCGGCAAGGTCTGTCTGTGCCACCGTGCGCTGGGCGAGAGTCACTTCGCCGGATGCCACGGTCACCGCATCCTCGGCGGCGGCAAGGTCATGCTCGACGGCGGCAAGACCGTCCGCATAGGACTCTTGCGCCGTCGCGTTGGCGGCGGTGTGCCTACGAGAGGCGGCCACGAGATCGGCGACGAGTTCGCGGTACCGGGTGGCTGGGGCGGTCACGGCACCACCTCATACGGGATGATGATCTCGGCATGCTGATGGGCCGCCCGGTCGAAGAACAGAGCCCGCTGCCGCCGGGGGTACCAAGCAGGCCCGCCCGGTTTCGGATAGAGCGAGGAAAGCTCGGAGCCATGCACGTCCAGGGCCACCCAAGCGCCCACCGCGTCGAAGCGGGCGCCTATCCCGCCGAGGTCGTCGCGCAACCGGGCGACGGAACGCCACCATCCCATCAGATGCGTGCGGCGCTCCGGTCCTTTGGCCAGGAGTTGGCGAAGGAGTTCGTGACCTCGTCCACTTAGGACTGCCGATCCCGCGTCGACGGCGAAGCCGAAGAGATAGTGCGGGGTCTCGGACTGCCAATTTTCCAGCAGCGCAAGGATATTGCCGCCGTCGTACCAGTCGGCGTTGGGCAATCCGGCGTGCAAGGACTTCGCCGCCGAGGCAGCGTCCTCGTCGAGGCAGATGACGCTGAACCGGGCCGACCCGGCGGGATGCTGCCGTCCGAGCGCGAACCCGGCCGACATCAGGATCGAGCAGGCTTCGTCCACCCGGGTGCCGATGACGGCGAGATTGCGCCCGGGAGCCCGGTTGAGCCGCAACGTGGCGGGTCGCCCGGCGACATCGATGGTCTCACCAAGCAAGGCCACCGCCCCGGTCCGAGCGAGCACCTCAGCCGCTGGTGGCGGGGGCAGAAGCGGGAACAGCGGCGGGACATCGCCGTCGAAGAGCCGAGGCGGCTCGCTCCCCGAGCCAGCCAATGGCCGGGCCTGCCACAGCTGGTCCTGCAGCGCCAGCCAATTGGCGCGGTCGCCGGCGTCGGGGAGCCGGACGATGGTGTTCGCCGAGGCCACTCCGGAGTCGGCGTTGACCACGGCATGGCACCGGGGAATCAACTCCGCGGCCAGGTTGGTCTCGGCCAGTACCCGTCTGGCCTTGGGCAAAGCAATCCGCAACGTGAACTGTGCGACGAGCCCAGAGCGACCCCACAGCGCCTCGATCCCGGCGACATCCTGACTCGCGAGCACCAGATGGATGCCCTGCGAACGGCCTCGCCGCGCGAGATCCTCCAAAAGGGACACTGCTTCGTTGGTGACCGCGTCCCGCGCCCCGAGCAGCACCTGGAATTCGTCAATCACCGCAACGACTCTGGGCCAGTGCCCGGCCGGGTCCTCGGCTCGCAGCTCGGAAAGCTTTGTGGCCTCATGCTTTTTCGCCGCCGAGGCTCGCCGCTTCAGCTCCTCGCTTAGGTGCCGCAACAAGGCGAGGCCGAATTCGCGGTCGGTGTTCACGTTGATGCCGACCAGCTTCACCTGCGGAAGCCAGCTGGGGTCGCGGGTACCGGGCGCAAACCTGGCGAAGGAGACGCCCTCCTTGAAGTCCAGCAGATGCAACTCGAGCTCGCCTGGCCCGTAGCGGGTGGCGAGCGCGGCGAGCCACGCGTAGAGCAGGTTGGTCTTCCCCGAGCCGGATGGGCCGCCGATCAGCGCGTGCGGCGGGTCGTCGCCGAGAACCAGCTCGACCAGACGCCCGTCGGTCCCCTCGCCGACCGGTGCCCGCAGGAGCTCGGCCGATGACTCCGACCAGAGTTGATCCGGCATCAGGGCGGCGAAGGGCACCGGTGGCGGCCCGGCAATGACTTGCTCGGCAAGGGCTTTGCAGATGTTGGTGATCAACGTTGGGGTCGGTGCCGGGTCGATTTTGACGGACAGCTCGCCGGTCAGACTGGTGCGTGCGGTGCCGTCCCGGCTGATCTCGATCCGTTCGACTCCGGCATCCGCGGGCAGATCGATGCCGCGGCCGATGATGTGCACCCCGGCCGAAACGCCGGTGCGGATTATCCGGTCGAGTTGGGCTCGCTGGGCACTTGTCAGCTCGGTGGCGGCATCTGCCAACAGGACCGCCACGCGCCACGGCTCGGGCCGCCGCCCGGTGCGGACGGCCAGCTCCGCCAAATCGCGATAGGTGCCCGCGAGGACGTTCTCGTTGATCCGCCGGACGTGTTCCACCATCTCGTCCAGCAACGGGGATAGGCCGCCAGGGCCGAGATACGAAACCAGGCCCGCGGGTGCGAGCGGGGCCAGGCCGGCCAAGGCACCCCCGAGCTGACCCGGGTCATAGACGCTGATTCGCAAGGCGCCAGGTGCCGTGCAGGCCAAGCCGCGCAGCAGCAAACTGCCGATGAGACCGTCCACTGTGGACTCCGGTCCCGACATGTGCAGGTGAGCCGAGTCCAACAGCGGGACCAGCGCCGGGAAGGGCACATCGGTCTTCACTGTGCCGATGCGCAACAGGCTCGGGAAATCCGAAGCGGCGACAGCGATCAAAGCCGAGAAGTCACTGCCGCCTGGGCCGGGTGCGGCTGCTTCGGCAAGGTCGCGCAAGGCGTCATTGAGTGCGCTTGTCTCGCGCTGCCAACGGTTCTGAGCTTCGCGGCAAGCTTCGTCGCGAGTGGACAAGAGGGTCGCCCTTCGGCTGGGCGTGGAGCGGCGTACCGCTTCGAGTTGCGTATTCGCGGCCTGCCGGGCGGCCAACGCGGCGTTCAAACCGGCCCGCGAGGCCTGCCTGGCCTCGGCGAGCTCACGTCTTACCGCACTGACCAGGCCGCGGGGGGAAGGGGGCTGCTCGGTCATCAGGGGTTCGCAGGTCGCAGTTCGTCCACGGCGGAGCGACGGCGCGCGTTGTCGGTGATGCGCAAGGCCGTCCGGTGCGATTTGGCCCGCTCGGCCGCACGCTGACTGGCTGCCCCGGCCGCGGCTCGCTCCTGCTCCACTACGGCGGCAAGCTCATCCCCGGTCCGGCCGGTGGCTCGAAGCAGGCCGGCGACCAGAAGTGCCGAAGCGGCCGCCACGTCGGCCGGGTGACTTGGCTGAGTGCCCTTGCGCTGGGGTTGGGCGTGGCAGACGCGCGCGATGATCTCTTCCGCCGGATCCGGAGTCAGATTCGGCAGCAGCTTGGTGAGCAGCGGGAGAGCGGCCTTGCGAAGCCGCGCCAGGTCTTCCAAGCGCGGTGGGTGCCCGGCGAGGTCGTAGGCCAGCTGGCGCAGCAACGGTGGTGCGACTGCCGCCAGCCCGAGGCCGACCGCGGGACCTGCCGCGACCATGTGCTTGTGCAGCTTGCCTGTGTCCCCGTCCAGGGCCGCGGTCACACAGCGCCGCAGCAGCTCGGTACTCGAATCAGCGCCTTCGCCCCGCTCAATCGAGTCGTGCCCGGAGAGCTGGCAGACGCGGGTGGTCCACCAGTCGCTGAGCTGATTGTCGATG
>DPJL01000289.1:18068-33071 GCA_003543035.1 Micromonosporaceae bacterium
AGCGCCAGGCAGTAGTCGTCGATCGAGTCCTGGGCCACTCGCAGCGCGGCGGCCGCGTGATCGAGATGGTTGGCCGCTACGCCCAGGCCGGGCACCGCTCCCGGCTTGGCCGACTGGTGCAACACCCACGCCAGCATGCCGCTGGCGGCTCGCATCCGCTCTGCGGCACCGGCGATCTCGGCGATCGGAAGTTGGTCTCGCGCCGCGCGCAGTCGATCGGCTAGGTCCTGGACAAGACTCATGGCTATCAGGCCCTCACAGTGTGGCGACGTAGGTTTCGGCCTGTTCGACCGCGTGCAGCGTCGCGGTCAGGCACTCCTGAAGCTCTGTGGCGGCTTGAGCGAGTGCGGCCTGGGCGGCCTGTACCGACTCGTGCCCGGAGCCCTCCACGGCGGTGGCCAGACTGAGCTGGGCCTCGCCGAGCTGGTCATTGGCTGACCGGACGGCGACCTGACCCTCCTGGACATGCAGCATCGCGGCATCGATGGCTGCCTTGACCTCGGCGACGCTGGCCACGGCACCTCCCACAGGGCGTCTTGAATCCAACCCCAGCGAGTATGCCGTTTTGTCCGTTTAGTAGTTGTTCGCCACGCCGCTCTGGAGCTCACGGCGTTCACTGCGGCGCTTTCGCCAGCGGTAGAAGAACCAGATCATCAGGATCAGGCAGACAATGATCAGGATCGGCACGATGATCGCGATCAAGGAAAGCCCGGTGCTCGTGGCATCCTCGGCGGTCGACACGATCGGCGCTGCCACACCCACTGTCGCCACATTCATCACCGGGCGCGCGGTGGCTTTGACCCCGTGCACGGTCAGCGAGATCAGGAAACCGATCAATAGCGGCACCCAGAGCTTCTGAGTGAACAGATCAGCCGGATTCTGCACGGTGACCGTCTCCGAGCTCGAGCCTGCCGCAAACGCCATCCCGCCCGCGGTGGGCCGCACCACCGTTTGCACGATGTCGTTCAGGGTGTCGACCGCCGGGATCTTGTCCGCGACGAACTCGATCGCCAGCAGCACGGCCAGGATGAGCATCACCCACCCGTTGTCGAGCCAAGCCCATGCCCCAGGCAGGTCAATCAGGTTGGTGAATCTGGACAGCAGCCCGATCACCAGCAGCGGGATATAAGCGTTTAGCCCAGCCGCAGTCGCGAGCCCGGTGCCTGTCAGCGCCTCCAACACAGAGTCAGCATGGCACAAAATCAAGAGAATCTTTGTCGGATGCCCGCGGTGGTCCAGGCCGTTCCTCCCGTGACGCCGTCAGGTCCGCGGTGGGCAAAACCCGTTGGCGCAACTCCACAGGACTTGCTGTTATGGCCGTCGTCTTAACAGCAACTCCTGTGGAGTTGCTGAACTCTGCGCAGGCCGTCGTCGGCTGCCCCCTACGGTTTGCCGGCCGTGTGTAGCCTGACGGCCAATCGGGGGAGGGTCACTTTGCTTGTGCTTAGGCGACTGCTGTTGCTGTGCCTGACGACTCTCTTGATGGCGGTGTTGGCAGAGCCGTGGGTTCAGGTCGCGGTGCACTCCGACTGGCCGAAGACGGTTAAGAATGTGCTGTTTCTGCTGCCGCTGGCCGGCAGCGCGATAGTCGTCGGCTATGAGCACCGCTGGCGCGAATTTGGTACCCGGATAGATGTTCTGCTGGCGGTCTTGGCGGCGACGATGGTCCTATCCGGACTGTTGGGTGCGGTGCCGATGGTCGTGGTGGGCAAGGCACTCTATGTCTACCTTCGCGGTGTCATCGTCTTCTACGCGATCCGCGCTCTCAAGCCGTCCAGACAGTGGATTCGAGTGATGCTTTGGAGCGTTGGCATCTGGGCCGGGATCAACTCGGTGATTGCCTTGGCACAGGTGGCAATCGGCCCACCCGCTTATCGAGTCTTCGGCTGGACCGACCTGAGCGCGGCCTCCATTCATCGGGCGCAGGGTTTGTTCGACCACCCCAACGACCTCGGCCACTTGACCGGGTTGGCGCTGCTGGGGGTGCTGGCCGTGTCATCCGCATCGTGGGCCGGCTGGCACAGGTGGGCAGCGGCTGGATTGTTCGCGACCGGGCTGGCCGCCAGCCAGTCGAGAGAGTCGCTGTTGGGCGTTGCCGTTGGTGCTGCGGTGATTGCGGCCCGGCGCCGTCTGCCGATGCGCAAGCTGGTGGCCGCTGTCCTGGTGGTGGTTGCCATGGCGGCAACACCGATCGTGGCGATGCCTGGGGTGCGCACCGAAGTTGTCCGGCGGGTGTGGGGAGTCTCTGACGCCATTGGGCTCCCGATCGGCCACGGCCGGCCCCAGCCCGATCCAAACCTGCCGGTGTGCGGGCCGCCGTCGCCGGAACCGAAGCAGGATGGGATTCCGGGCAGTCCCTGCCGGCAGCTGAAACCAGAGCGCGAGATCCGGATTCTCTATGCGCAGCAAGGCTTCAGTCTGCTGGCGGCCAGGCCCTTGCTCGGTTACGGCGTGGGCACCTTCGGCGGAATTGTTGCCCTGGAACACGATCCGCGTTGGCATCAGCATCCGCGCCTAGGCCCGGGCGGCTTCGACCTGTTCGGCTTTCACGGCAAGACCGTCGACTCGTTCTGGCTTCATCTGATCGTCGAGGTCGGCGTGATCGGCTTTGCCTGCTATCTGCTCTGGCTGGCTGGGTTGGCGCGACGGGTCCGCCGCAGTCCCTGGGCCTTGGCATGTATTGCCTTCGGGGTGGTGATCGCAGTTTTTTCCCCGGCGCTTGAGGGCCCACTCGTGCCACCGCTGCTGTTCGCTGTAATCGGGATTGCGATGCAACCTCCGGGCGCTCCGCTGCGTGTGGATGAAGGACCATTCTTGACAACCGCGGGGGACATTTCATGCATAAACGCGCGCACGGCGTCGGAACGACTCTTGGCAGGCTGACTACGCTCCTCATTTGTTCCGTGCTCGCGGGGGTGGTGGTCGCCGCGGCTGCGTTCCCGATCGTGGCGCTGTCGGGGCTGGCCGCAAAGGCGGGCGGGGAGGCCTTCGGCCAGCTGCCGGATGAGTTGGTGGTCAAGCGATCGCCGCAGATCAGCTATCTTTACGCCGCGGACAACACGACGCAGCTGGCGGCGATCTACGACGAGAACCGGCGCGATCTGGCTCTGGCCGAGATTCCCGAGTTGGTACAGCAAGCCATGCTCGCCGCCGAGGACCAGAAGTTCTATGAGCACAACGGGGTCGACGTCAAAGGCTTCGCGCGAGCCTTCGTGGCCAATCAGCGGGAGGGTGACGTCCGGCAGGGTGCCTCGACCATCACCATGCAGCTGGTGCGCATGTCCCTCACCTACTCGTTAGACACCACGCCGCAAGGGGTCCTCGCGGCCACCGAGGACACGAATGCGCGCAAGCTTCGCGAGATTCGCTATGCCGTCGCCCTGGAACGGCGGATGGACAAGAAGCAGATCCTCGAGAACTACTTGAACACCGCATACTTTGGCAATCAGGCCTACGGCATCTTCGCCGCGAGTCAGGTCTACTTTGACAAGCATCCCAAGGATCTGACCGTCAGCCAGGCCGCGTTCCTGGCCGGGCTGGTGAAGTTTCCCAGCACCACTGAGGAGACAGACGGGCTCAAGAAGGCAGCCGAGCGCCGCGATTATGTGATCAACGAAATGCTTGCCATGCAACATCTTTCGGCCGAACAGGCGGCCATCGCCAAGGCAGAGGCGCTGACCGTCCTCAAGAAGAAGACGCCCAACGGATGCGTGCAGGCCAACACCAATCACTGGGGCTTTTTCTGCGACTACTTTCAGCGATGGTGGCTGCAGCAGGATGTCTTCGGCACCACGATCTACGACCGTGAACGCCAGCTGCGATCGGGCGGCTTCCGCATCCAGACGTCATTGGACGTCACCACGCAGAATGCTTCCCATGCCGCGGCGGTGAAGCAGGCTCCGATTGGTTCCCCGCAGGCCCTCATGCTTGCCGCCATCGAGCCCGGCAGCGGAAAGGTGCGCGCGCTCGCGGTCAACCGCCACTTCAAGCTCGACGAAAACGGTGAGAACGGGGCGCACAGCAACCCCAAAGCGCCGGCCGGGACCAAGGGCTCCTACCCCAACACGACAAACCCTTTGCTCTCCACCGATCCGTCGTTCCAGGGATACCGTCCCGGCTCCGTGATGAAGATCTATACGCTCGTCGCCGCGCTGGAAGCCGGGCTTCCGCTGGAGTATGTCATCAACACCCAGGCTCAGGCCGAATCCAAGTACCCGCACAAACTTCCGCCCACGTGCAACGGCAACTGGTGCCCGCCGAACAGTGAAGGCACGAAGATCGGCCCGCACAACATGTGGAGCGCCTTCGGCCAATCGGTGAACACCTACTTCGTTCCGCTCTTCGACATGGTTGGCGGCGACAAGGTGATGGATGTGGCCAAGCGAATGGGTGTCGGCTTCTACGACGTCCCGGATGACCCCAAGGACCGCCAGGGCGAGGGCACCAAAGACGACGACTTCGCCAACTCCACCCTCAACGCCAAAATCTGGTCCCCCTTCACTTTGGGCATCTCCACGCACCCGCCGCTGCAGATCGCGAACACGTTCGCCACGCTCGCCGCGGACGGGCTCTACTGCGAGCCGACTCCGGTCGAGGCGATCTACAACCTCAAGGGCGAGAAGCTGGATGTAGGCAGTCCAAAGTGCTCGCAAAAGATCAGTCAAGAGGTTGCCCGGGCGGCAATTGACGCCGCGCGATGCCCGGTGGGCGACTCCTCTCGCGTCAGCAAGTGCGACGGCTCCACCGCGCGGGATTCACGGCGGATCATCAACCGGCCTGTCGCGGGCAAGACCGGCACGAGTGACAACGAGAGCACCGCAACGCTGACCATCACCACCAAACAGCTTGCCATGGCGGGTTTCCTGGTCGATCCGGATTGGCCGGACACCACGCAGAAGATGAAGCACCGTGGCGACCGTGGCATCAACCCGGCCGTGCAGCAGGCGATGGCCGCGGCGATGGCGGACAAGCCCGCCATCCAGTTCACTCCGCCCAAGGATCCGAAACTCATCACCGGAACCCAGACGCAGATTCCGCCGGTGGAATGCAAGAGCGTGGCCGAGGCGACCGCAACGCTGCGCAACGCCGGCTTCCGAGTCGAGGTCGACACGAAGAAGCCCGTCCCTTCGCCCTGCCCCAAGGGCATGGTGGCCGGGACCAACCCCACCGGCCGGACGTTGAAGGGCGGCCTCGTGGTGATCCAGATCAGTGACGGCCCAGGGGTCGGCCCATAGGGATTAGGAAAGTTAAGTAACAAATAAGGGCCCGATCTATGGACTGAGATCCGTAGATCGGGTTGTCTGCTCTCGAGTCCCTTTTCAAGGCAACTTCTCCACGGCCGGTGCGACGCCGGACGGGGTACAAGCATGCCTGTTTATCGATCTTTGTGGCCTTTGCCGCAGGAGGAGTCATCAATGTCGAGAGCGCGTACGACGGCGATTATTGCCGGCATAGCGACGGCGGTTGCGGGCGCACTGGCGTTCGTTGTCCCGGTTACCTCCGCTTCCGCGGCGGAATGTGGAGCCGCGTGGAGCTCAACGGCGGTGTACTGGGGCGGTGGTCAGGCCTCCCACAACGGCCGCAACTGGTCGGCGAAATGGTGGACGCAGAACGAGACCCCGGGCACCGCCGATGTGTGGGCAGACCAGGGCGCATGTGGTGGTGGCACAACGAACCCGCCGCCCACTGGATCGACGTGCAACTACCCGGCGTGGGCCGCGGGCACGCCATACCGCACGGGTGACATCGTGAAGTACACCGACAACAACCACTATCGGGCCGAGCACGACAACCCGGGTTATGACCCGACGATCAGCACCTGGTACTGGGAGCCTTACACGTGTAGTGGCACCACAAGTCCAAGCCCAAGCACCAACCCGAACCCGAGTGCCTTTGTGGTCAGCGAAGCTCAGTTCCAGCAGATGTTCCCGAATAGGAATTCCTTCTACACGTACGCCGGTTTGACCGCTGCCTTGGGTGCCTATCCGGCCTTCGCCAACACCGGCAGCGACACGGTCAAGCGGCAGGAGGCGGCAGCCTTCCTTGCCAACGCCCATCACGAGACCGGTGGCCTGGTCCACATCGTCGAGCAGAACACGGCGAACTACCCGCACTATTGCGATCCGAACCAGTCCTACGGATGCCCGGCGGGCCAGGCGGCCTACTACGGTCGTGGCCCGATCCAGCTGAGCTGGAACTTCAACTACAAGGCGGCAGGCGACGCCCTCGGCCTCAACCTGCTCGGCGATCCGTACAAAGTGGAGCGTGAGTCGGACGTCGCGTGGAAGACGGCCCTCTGGTACTGGAACACCCAGAGTGGCCCGGGCACGATGACGCCGCACAACGCGATGGTCAACGGGCACGGCTTCGGCGAGACGATCAGAAGCATCAACGGCAGCATCGAATGCAACGGTGGCAACCCCGCGCAGGTGCAGAGCCGGATCGACTCCTACCGGCGGTTCGTGCAGATCCTTGGCGTCCCGGAGGGCAGCAATCTGAGCTGCTGAACGGGTGCTGGGCAAACGAATGGGCGCGGCTGTGGCGGCCGCGCCCATTCCCGTTCGCCGCGAACGTTATCGGCGGACGCGATAACGCAGGTGCGTGACATCAATGTCCTCGATCACCGAAATCGGCCCGTCCAGCACCACGGGAATGTTCTTCAACTGGTCGAAGAACGGAGTCCCGCCGCCGAGCAGGACCGGGACCAGGTCGATCCAGATCTCGTCGAGCAGGCCCGCCTCAAGGCATTGCCGGGCAATGGTGCCACCGTTGACCCCGACCACCTTCTCCCCGGCCAGCTCCTGCGCCTTGGCCACCGCGCTCTCAATGCCTTCTGAGACGAAGGTGAAAGGCGCGTCCTTTCGCGGCCAGCCTTCCGGCACGCTGTGGCTGAGCACCACCACCGGAACCCCCATCGGGTGGTTACCGCCCCAGCCGCCCATCAGGTCGAACAGCTTGCGGCCGACGACGAGCGCTCCGGTGCTGTCGACGAGGTCGCGGAAATGCCGGGCAGCCGTCTCGGACATCTGAAGTGTCATCTCCGGCTGGCTGGTCGGCACGACCACGTCCCCGTTGCTGTACCACTTGAAGAGGTGCTCAAATCCGCTCTCGGCAGGTCCGGAGATGTAGCCGTCCAGTGACATGCTTGCCCCGGTGAAGACCTTGGTCATCGCTGTGCTCCTTAGTGCGTGTTAATTCGCTGTCTTACCTAAGCGTCGAGCGGGAAGGCTTAGGCTCGACATCGTTCTTCAAGATTTTCTGGGAGGCGTCTCATGATTAATACGCCGAAGTCGATCAAGCGCACGTATTACGTGCTCCTGCTCGGCAACACCCTGGCGGCGTCGCTGATCTGGGGCATCAACACGATCTTCCTGCTGGACGCGGGCCTGTCCAACCTGGAAGCCTTCGCGGCGAACGCGTTTTTCACCGCGGGCATGGTGCTCTTCGAAGTGCCGACAGGCGTCGTCGCCGACATGTGGGGACGACGGGCCTCATTCCTGCTTGGCACCATCACACTCGCCGTCTCGACCGCGCTCTACGTATTGCTGTGGCAGATCGAAGCACCGTTCTGGCAATGGGCGGTCGTCTCCGTGCTGCTCGGGCTCGGCTTCACCTTCTTCTCCGGCGCCACCGAGGCGTGGCTCGTCGATGCGTTACAGGCGACCGGCTACGACGGGACGCTGGAAGCCGTCTTCGGCCGCGGCCAGGTCCTCACCGGCGTCGGCATGCTCACCGGATCGGTCGCCGGTGGCTTTATCGCCCAGCTCACCAACCTAGGGGTGCCGTTCGTCATTCGCGCCGCCGTGCTTGTCGTGATGTTCGGAATCGCCTTCGTGCTGATGCGCGATATCGGCTTCACCCCGCGAAGAGACGGCCGGCCCATCGCGGAGATGAAAGGAATCGTCAAGAACTCCATCGAATACGGCTGGCGCATTCCGGCCGTCAAATACCTGATGCTCGCCGGGTTCTTCACCGGTGGCGTCGCGATCTATGTGTTCTATGCGCTGCAACCATATCTGCTCGATCTCTACGGCGACCCCGAGGCCTACGGGATCGCCGGTCTGGCCGCCGCGATCGTTGCGGGAGCCCAAATCATAGGCGGGCTGCTGACCGCACGAGTCCGCCGTCTGTTCCAACGGCGTACGTCTGCGTTGCTCGCGGCCGAGGTGGTCGCCGCGGCGGCGATCGTCCTGATTGGACTGATCGGAAACTTCTGGGCGGCGCTGGCACTGATCGTGGTGTGGGGTCTGTTGTTCGCCGCGGCAATGCCGATCCGGCAGGCCTACCTCAACGGGCTCATCCCCTCTCAACAGCGGGCAACGATCCTTTCTTTCGACTCGCTGATGGGCTCCAGCGGTGGTGTGGTTGCCCAGCCCGTGCTTGGCCGCACCGCCGACGTGTGGGGCTACCCCGCGTCGTACCTGGTATCCGGGATCCTTTCCGGGCTCGCGATTCCGTTCGTGGCGAAGGCTCGCAGTCAGAAGGCGCCGGCCGACTTCGCAGTCGAGGCACCTTCCGCTCCGACGCCACCCGTCTGATCCTCTATCGCCGCAGGGGCGCACCGGCCCGGTGCAGGTGCCGCAGCGCTTGACCGTATGAGGCGGCCAGGCCGCTTTGCTGGTACGGCACACCGATCTCAGCGCAGAACTGTCGCACGATCGGCTGGGCCAGGCGCAGATTCGGGGAAGGCATGTTCGGGAAGAGGTGATGCTCGATCTGATGGTTGAGACCGCCGAGCGCCAGGTCGAGAAAGCGCCCGCCGGACACGTTGCGCGAGGTGAGCACCTGTTTGCGCAGGTAGTCCAGATCATCGGTGGCCATCGGCATGCCCTTGTGGTTGGGGGCGAAGGTGCAGCCCAGGTACAGGCCGAATAGTCCTTGATGAACAGCGATGAAGGCGATCGCTTTGCCAGGTGGCAACACGGCAAATACCGCTGCCGTATATCCAATTAGGTGGGTGACGAGAAGTGCCGCCTCCGCTGCCCGATGTTTCAACGTTGGCCGTCGTAGTGCTCGTGCGCTCGAGACATGGAGGTTCAAACCCTCCAGCAACAGCAGCGGGAAGAACAGGAAGGCTTGCCGGCCACCGATGAGGCGTGCGAAACCCCGGCTCTTGCGGGCCTGATCAGTCGACCACACCAGGATGTCCGGTGCCACATCAGGATCGAGCTCTTCGTGATTCGGATTGGCGTGGTGACGGGTGTGTTTGTCCATCCACCAGCCGTAGCTCATGCCGATACCGAGATTTCCGGCGAGCAGCCCGGCGATCTCGCTCGGCCGCCTCGTCCTGAAGACCTGCCGGTGCGCAATGTCGTGGGCGACCAGAGCCACCTGAGCGAAGACCACGGCGAGGACTGCGGCGACGATTATCTGGTACCAGGAATCGCCTAGTGCGACAAAGGCAGCCCATGAGCCGAGGTAGGCAGCGGCCACGCAGCCGATGCGGATGAGGTAGTAGCGAGGGCGGGGATCCAGTAGGCCGACTTGGACAATTCTGCGTGACAGCTGTGCGAAGTCACTTCCGCGGGCGGTGGGTGGCGGTTCGAGGAGCATCGTTTGAGTCACTACTCGAGTGTCACGAACCGGGCATCACCGGCGTAATGCCGTTAACCCCCAGAAGCATAGTGGTGCTGGCCCTATTGCGCTGGCAGGATTGTGCGGGTGATCAGTGCGAATCTGACGTTGAACAATCAGGTGGAGATGCCGCGGCTCGGCTTCGGGGTGTGGCAGATGGCCGACGCTGAGGCGGAAAGGGCTGTCGGCACCGCGCTTGAGGCGGGCTATCGCAGCATCGACACAGCCAAGCTCTACCACAATGAGCGAGGGGTTGGCCGGGCGGTGCGCGATTGCGGCATCCCGCGCCGGGAGCTCTTCATCACCACCAAACTCTGGAACGACGAGCACGACTTCGACGTCGCGTTGCGCGCCTTCGACCGTAGCCTTGCGGAGCTCCGACTGGACTACGTGGATCTGTACCTGATCCACTGGCCGTCGCCGCGGCAGAACAAGTACCTGCAAGCCTGGCGGGCGCTGGAGAAAGTCCATGCCGACGGCCGGGCCAAGGCCATCGGAGTGTCCAACTTCGGCACTGCCGAGCTGACCCGGATCCTTAACTCCTCCGAGATCGTTCCGGCGGTGAATCAGGTCGAGCTGCATCCCCAGCTCGCGCAGACCGAGCTGATTTCCTTCCACCGCAAGCACAACCTCGCTACCGAGGCGTGGAGCCCGCTGGGTCAGGGGAGAGGGCTGCTGGACAATCCGATCCTGCGCCGGATCGCGGCCAAACACGGTAAGACCGCCGCGCAGGTGGCGTTGCGTTGGAGCCTTCAGCTTGGCAACGTGGTCATCCCGAAGTCGGTGACCCCCTCGCGAATCGCTGAAAATTTCGACGTCTTCGGTTTCGAGCTGGACGCCACGGACCTCGCCGATATCTCTACATTGGACAGTGGGCGGCGACTCGGCCCGGATCCGGCAACCTTCGGCTGAACTGCTTGATGAGACTGATTGTTTCATGTTCCGATACGGATCTTCTCAACGATCTGTGGAGGAAGACATGGGTACTAGCGGCAAAGATTGCTGGTTTTGCAAGGAAAACCGAGGCGACGACTCGGCGCCGGGCGGCTGGATCCACGAGGATGCCCACTGGGTGGCCGGTCACATGCCACATACCTATGGACCGCCAGGGCTGGTCGTGCTCGAGTCGCGTCGCCATTTCCTTGAGCGGGTCTACACCTGGGCATCGATGGCCCAGTTTCCACACATGCACGTGTGGCTGATGCCGTGGACACCTGACAAGCCAGAGGGGCCGGCGTTTCTCAGTGCATCGAAACGTTCAAGTGCACGCCGGAGGAGGCTCAGCAAACCGCAGCCGAGCTGCGAGCGTTGCTGAGCCCAGCGCATTCCCGCCCGGCCTAGTCCATTAGTTACGCGAGCCCTCGACGCGCCAGCAACGGCTCGATGCTCGGCTCGCGACCCCGGACCGCCCGGAAGGCCTCCATCGGATCGACACTGCCACCCCTGGACAGCAGCTTCGCCCGGAAGGCGTCCCCGTTTTCCCGCAGCAGCCCGCCGTTTTCGGTGAACCACTCGACCGTGTCCGCGTCGAGGACCTCGCTCCAAATGTAGGAGTAGTAAGCGGCGCTGTAATCCCCGCCGAAGGAATGCGAGAAGTAGGTGGTCTTGTAGCGGGGTGGGATCGCCTCCAACGCGGTCCCGGCGTTGGCGAGCGCTGCTGCTTCAAACGCAGCCGCATCAGTCGGTTCTTCGCCCGCAGGAATCCGGTGCCAGGCCAGATCCAGCAGGGTAGCGGCCAGATACTCGGTGGTCCTGTAGCCCTCGTTGAATTGCTGCGCCTGGCGCATCCGCTCGACCAGCTCGGCCGGCATCGGCTCACCGGTCTGATAGTGGCGGGCGTAGTTGGCCAGGACTTCCGGCCAGGTCGCCCACATTTCGTTGACCTGCGAGGGATATTCGACGAAGTCTCGGGGCACCGACGTGCCGGAGAAACGCGGGTAGCCGACGCTGGAGAAGAGGCCGTGCAGCGCATGGCCGAACTCGTGGAAGAGGCCGTTCACATCGTCCATCGTCAGCAGTGTCGGCTGGTCGCCCGGCGGCCGGGACAGGTTGAAGTTGTTGATTACCACCGGTTTGCAGCCGTTCAGCCGCGACTGTTGCACGAGCTGGCTCATCCAGAGACCGCCACGCTTGCCGGGCCGCGAGTAGAAGTCGGCCAGGAAGAGGCCGAGCGCCGAGCCGTCCTCATTGGACACTTCATAGACCCGCACCTCCGGCAGATAGCCGATCAGGTCGGGACGCTCGGTGAAGGTGATGCCGTAAAGCTTCTGCGCGGCGAAGAAGACGCCATCCTTCAGCACCCGCTCGAGCTCGAGATAGGGCCGCACCGCGGCGGCATCGATGTCGTAGCGGGCCTTGCGCACCTTCTCCGCGTAGTACGGCCAGTCCCACGGCGCAAGCGGCTCGTCGCCGGCCAGCACCTGAAGGTCGGCTGCCTCCCGTTCGGCGTTGGTGACGGCGGCAGGCGTTATCCGGCCGAGCATCTTGGTGACCGCTTCGGTGGTCGAGGCCGTCTCGTCAGCGATCACGTAGTCGGCGTGAGTCTCGAAGCCGAGTAGCCGAGCGCGCTCGGCACGCAGCGTGGCAAGACGGATCGCAAGCTCACCATTTGCTTTGCCGCCACGGCCAATCGAGGCTTCGAACAACCGCTGGCGCAGCGCACGGTTGGTCAGTGACTCGAGCGCGGGCTGGGCGGTCGGCAACCTCAGACTGATCGCATATTTGCCGGGGAAGCCACGCTCATTCGCGGTCTCAGCGGCTGCGGCAATGGCGTCATCGGAGAGCCCGTCGAGCTCCTCGACGGTGTCCACCACGACCAGCGCGGCATTGGTGTCTGCCAACAGGTTCTGGTCGAAGGCCGTCTCCATGGCGGCCAGCTCGGCGTTCAAACCCTTGAGCCGCTCCCTGTCCTGCGCCGGCAAAGCGGCCCCGGCCCGGACAAAGTCGGTGTGATAGCGGTCTAGCAGCCGCCGCTGCTCCGGGTCGGTGATGGAGTCGATCAGATCGTGCAGCGCATTCACGCGACCGAAGAGATCCTGGTTCATCCGAATGGAGTCCTGATGCGCGGCCAGCCGTGGCGCGATCTCGGCCTCGATGCCGCGGACAACCGGGTTGCTGTCGGTGGCGGCCTTGTTACCGAAGACCAGCCTCACCCTGGTGAGTGGCAGACCGGCGCGTTCCATCGCTTCGATCGTGTTGGCGAAAGTGGGTGGATCGGCCTGCGCGGCGATGGTGGCTATCTCGGCGGCCTGCTGCGCCATTGCCTGCTCGAGGGCAGGTAGATAGTGCTCGTCGCGGATCTGCGCAAAGGGCGGCAGCTCGTAGGGAAGGCTGCTCGGGGCAAACAACGGGTTGTCGGTCACGGCGGTTCACTCCTGGCGTTGGGTTACTGCTCGAGCACGGAAAGGATATTGCCTGCCGGGTCGGTGAACCATGCAATAAGCGGACCCCCGCCACGGAAGATGCCGTCCTCGTCGGTTTTGAGATCAGGCTCGTCATAGCTCTCGAAGGTCACCCCACGCCGCCTCAGCTCAGCGACTGTGGCAGGTAAATCGGCGACCGGGAAGTTGAGAACCGTGAATGTGGCTGGGACGTGGTTGGGCTTTGGGTAGATAAGCACGGCTCCGCCGGTCGCGAGCTTCAGCTCCAGCATGTCGTCGATCTCGTTGACGTCGAGGCCGAGTTTTTCGCCGTAGAACCGTTTGGCAGCGGGAATGTCATCGACCGAGAACCCGGAGAACGCCTTCGTGTCCTTCAACATGAACCAACCCTACTGCCGGCGAGCGGCCGCCGCTCGATCCCGATAGGTTTGCGGGCATGCTGGATCGCAAGGTGATCGTCGTGGCTCTGGTGCTTTCCCTTGCCCCGCTTGCCGCGTGCAGTGCTGCCTCCTCAACGGCGGCATCGCAGCCATCGTTGGCCGCCACTCCGTCGGCTTCGGTGACCATGGATATGGGCTCGCCAGCGGCCATCGCCTCACGCTCGAGCGCACCGGGCAAGCGGCTTCCTCCGGTGAACGCGGTGTTCGACTACCAGATCGGTGGCGCATATCCACCCTCGGAAGGTGTGGGCATCGTGACACGTGATCGTGGTGATTCGCCCGTGCCGGGTCGCTACAACATCTGCTACGTCAACGCTTTTCAGACCCAGCCCGCTGAGAACAGCTGGTGGAAGAACAATCATGACGACCTGCTCCTGAAACGGAACGGCGCCTACGTCGAGGACCCGAACTGGCCCGGCGAGCTGATCCTCGACCTGTCCTCCGGTCCCAAGCGGGCGGCCATTGCGTCCATTGTGGACGAATGGTTCAAAGGCTGTGCCGGTAAGGGGTTTCAAGCCATCGAGCCGGACAACCTCGACTCGTGGACCCGCTCGCAGGGCCTGCTGACTCAGGCTGACGCCATCGCGTTCTCGACCCTGCTTACCGGCCGTGCGCACGCCCGGGGTCTGGTCATCGGTCAGAAGAACACACCTGAGTTGGGCCGCGCGGGTAAGAACGCCGGATATGACTTCGCGATCGCCGAGGAATGCGCCGTCTACGACGAATGCGGTGACTACATCGCCGTTTACGGCGACAACGTCATCGAGATCGAGTACTCGGACAATCCCGTAAGTCACTACGACCGGGCATGTGCGAGCCATGGCAAGCGGATCTCCGTGATTCTGCGCGATCGTGACGTCGTGGCTGTCGGCAAGCCGGGATACCGGTACCAGAACTGCTAGGCGTGTCTCATATCCGTCACATCAAACAGTGATCTGCATCTTTACACCGGCGCGGCCGACGCAAGGATGAGATGTCCCCCTCCCCAACGGAAAGGATGCTTCATGCCGATCGTCTCCCGGATCGGATCCGCCTTCGCAGCACTGTGCCTAGCCGGCGTCGCGGGGCTCACCATCGCCTCACCGGCTCAGGCCGCGAGCGGGTCCAACCCGCGTGGCTGCACGTTCGAGGCCACATTGGACTTCGCGCCGAACCTGTCGCTGTCCACCTCGACCAAGCACGTCATCGGTTCAGGCCGGCTCACGCACTGCGCCGACCTGAACGGGACACCCAACCTCGGCGGCGACTTCCGCATCGTCGGCGACGGCCCGGCCAACTGCATGGGCCAGCGCTTCACCCTGTACCAAGAGATCTACTGGAACGACGGTGGGTACTCCATCATCGAGCTGACCGCTCCCAGCCTGTTGGGCATCGGCATCCACTCCGGTGTCGTGCTCGATCACGCATTCGCGGGCAGTCACGTGGATGTGGTGTCGGTGCCCAACCCTGGCTTCCTGCTTCAGTGCCTGTCACTGGGCGGGGTGCACCGGGTTAGCTTCGCCGGCACGGAGTTCTTTGTCATCGACTAGCGACATTGGGCTCTCCTGGGCTCGCCTTTGGTCCTCCCGGAGGCGGGCCCGGCTCACGATGTGCTTGGCGATGTGCTCGGC
>DPJL01000289.1:33280-56645 GCA_003543035.1 Micromonosporaceae bacterium
TCCATCGGCCAGCCGTCCTCGCCGACGATCGGCAACTCGATCCAGCTGAAGTCCTGCCGGAAACCGGTGCACCACACCACATTCGCCACATTGAGCTCCCGCCCGCCGTCGACAACTGGTTGTGCATTTTGGACACCGGTGACCCGCTCCAGAATCCGCTCGACACCGGCGGCAGCCAGATCCTCTCGCTTGACCCGCAACAGCGGGCCGCCGTGCGTACGCACCTCTTCGCGCATCTTGCGACCGATCGGTGTGCCCATCGTCATCACGTGACTCCAGACGAACCACAGCACCGGAAAGACCATCCGCGCCTGTGGGCTGTCCAGCCGGAAGGGCACCTGCCCGGTGTCGCGACCGCTGAGCATCGTGGCATGACCGGCGTTCGCTGCCTCGAAGGCGATGTCGCCACCGGAATGAGAGGCACCTACGACGAGTACCGGGCCAGCCTGCAACTGTGACACTTCCTTGTACTGACTGGAGTGCAGCTGGGTGATGGCGGGGTCGAGGTCGCGAGCGAACGCTGGAGTGTAGGGCTTGCCAAACGTTCCCGAGGCGACCACAACGTTGTCGGCCGTGACTGTCGTGCCGTTGGCTTCGACGACGTACCGGCCGTTGTCTTTGGCTATGCGCTTGACTTGTACACCACTGCGGACGGGCAACTCGAACCGGTTCGCGTATTCCTCAAGGAAATCGGCGACGTCGTCCTTAGTCGGGTACGACCACGCCGAGGCGGGGAATGGCATGCCGGGCAGGCCGTCATAGCGGGCCGGGCTGTAGAGGCGCATGGATTCCCAGTGCCGGCGCCAATTGTCGCCGACCCGCCGGTGTGCGTCGAGAATGACGAACTGCCGGCCCTGCCGGGTCAGGTGATAGCCGGTGGACAGGCCGGCCTGACCGGCGCCGATGATCACGGTTTCCAGGTGTTCGGTGTACATTGCCCCTCCTCACAGCGGCGTAACGCAGATACCAGGTCAGCATCAGCGCGGTGGTCACCAGGTAGAAGGAGTGCAACGCCCAAATGGGCCCGGCCGGCAGATGAAACACGTAGACCGAGTGGATGGCGTTGCCAACATTGGCGAGCACGATGTTGCCCAGGCTGTAGGAGCTGAGATCCCTTGTGCGGGCGGCCTTCCACAGCATCGGCAAGTAACTCGCCGCGAAGATCGTGGTCGAGATCGATCCGGCAACGATCGGAATGTTCGCTTCCATCGCCGGCCTCCCTCGCTCGCTCTCCTTCATCTGACACGTCTGACGCTAGGAGGCGGAGCGCGTGGAGCTCTTCGACGAAAATACCCAACCTTGCTCACACCGGGATGTGGGTAGAAATGCTCACAGAAGGCCGTGGTCGAAGGCGTAGGCGGCAGCGGCGGTCCGCGAGGAGACGCCGAGCTTGCCGAAAATGTTGCTCATATGCCGGGCGACCGTCTTCTCGCTCAGGAACAGCTCGGCCGCAATCGCCTGGTTGCTCTTGCCCACTGATACGAGGCGGAGGACCTCCAACTCCCGTGGCGTCAGCCCGCCCGTATCGGCGCGGGATCGCTTGCGGCTCAAGGCTTCGACCCGGGCCAGCTCTGGCGTCGCGCCGAGTTGGCGTAGCACGTGGCGTGCCGCGTCGAGCTCCATCGCCGCGGTGTCGTCGTCGCCGAGCGCTCGGCAGGCAAGCCCGACCAGGACTCGAATCCGGGCGGCTTCATAGGGTACGTCGAGATCGCGCCACAGGGACCAGGCCCGCCTCAGCGCGGCGAGCGCAGGGCCTGGGTCGCCTTCGGCGAGCTGGACTGCTCCGCGCGTGTGGGCGGCGTGGGCGTACAACGCGGGCCGGTCGTAGTGCCCGGCGATCTCCGCGAGCTCGGTCGCACCCTGCCGAGCCAGATCAAGCTCGCCCGCGGACAACATGATCTCTACGTACGCGGGCAGGAGCCTCGCCCGCGCTGTCTGATTGGTGACCTCCGAGAGCGCTCGCCCTATCGCCGCAACCGCTGCTTCGGTCTTGCCCTGGGCCAGACGTAGCAACGACAAGCCCGGCTGGGTATCCGAGCCGTAGCGACTGGCCGTCCGATACGCCTCGTCGGCTTCCGACATCTCGCCACGCAGCCGGTGCACCTCGCCTAGCTGGTAGAAAGCCCCACCGGCGACTATTTCGCCGTAGCCCTGAGTGAGCGCCGCGCAGGCCAGCTTGGCCTCAAGGACCGCATCCGGCCAGTCGCCGCCGAGCTGCAGCAGCTGGGAGCGGTGGATCCGGCAGATGCCGGAGTAGGCGCCGGTGAACTGCGGTCTGGAGTCGCACCAGAGGTTGAGGGCAGTGGTCCACTCCCGCGCCCGGCGTACCTCGTAGACCTCGTGGCATGAACCGATGACGTTGCAGTAAACCAATCCGGTCACTCGAGGCTCGAGATCCCCACCCACCACATTGATCATGGCTTCGTCGAGCAGCGCAAGACCCTCTTCGAGCCAACCCTGCTTGACCCGGCATCGACCTTGGATGTGTATGGCGAGCGTGACCAGATTGGGGTCCGAGGACTCCGCGCCGAGCTCGGCGGCACGTGACGCGGTGGCGAACGCCGTGGCGAAGTCACCCTGCCGGAGCTCCTGCTCGGCCTGGGGAAGAAGGAGGTACCCGCGTTCCGCGCAATCCGGCCGATCTTCGACGAGCCGGGCAGCCCGCGCCAACCAGGCCGCAGCCTGGGCGAAGTCGCGCTTCATGGTCATGGCGTCCTGCAACCAGTACGCACAGCGCACGGCAGCTCCCAGCTCACCGGCGTCGACACGTCCTTGATATGCCCGGCGCAACACCTGCACGGTCTCGTCGCCGCGGCCGAGCACCTGGGCCGCTTCGCCCAACGACTCCAGATCTTCGATGGCCAGCGGGGCTTCGCGGTCCACAGCGCTGAACGCGGCGCATGCGTCTGCCCACGCCTGCCGCTTGTGCGCGTCACGTGCGAAGTCCAGGTCAGCCGGTATCTCCATGTCGCCTCCTGCTCTATTGGACCCCCGAGCGGCCCCACCTGTCACGTGATCGGCCTTCCAGTCGCGACTCGAACATTCTCGCCCTGGGACGCAGGGAGAGGCTAAACGCCTGTGGAGCGCAGATAAGACCAGGAGCAATCCCGGCACCGTCGCGATGAAGCAGGAACCCACCCGAAGCCGCACCAAACCACGGTGCGGCAGACGGGAATCTCCGTCCTTTACGACGGAGAGGATGTCAACACAGCAAGTAAGCCCCGATGCGGGGCCACCGCGAACTCGGGTGGCCCCGCCGTCAGGTGCTCGCCTAAGAAGCGGGCTCGCCCGAAGGTGCCTGCAGGGTTGTGCCCAGAGGTACCGGAGTGCCGAAATTGGGTGTGCCGTCAGCGTTCCAGGTGAACTTCTGCGCGCGCGTGGTGCGGTTCATGTCGCAGCCACCACTGGTGGAACTGTTGGCGTGATAGACGATCCAGTCCTCGGTGCCGTCCGGCGACTTGAAGAAGCCGTTGTGGCCGGGAGCGTAGACGCCGTTGGTGTTGGAGCGCTGGAAGACCGGCTGTGCGCTCTTGACCCATGACGAGGAGAGCAGCGGATCGCCTCCGTTGTAGGTGAGCAGGCCGAGCTTGTAATCCGGGGTGGAGCAGTGGCTCGCCGAGAACACTATGAAGGTCTTGCCGTTACGCTGGATGACTTCAGCTCCTTCGTTGACGGCGCCTCCGATGGTTTCCCAGCTGTAAGTGGGAGTGGACAGGATGCGGCGCGTGCCGCTGGCGGTCCACGGGTTGCTCAAGGGCCGGATGAACATCGGCTGCGAACCGTTGTAGAAGGTGCCGAGCAGATAGAGGTTGCCGTTGAGTTGCAGGATGTTGGCGTCAAGTTCCCAGGTGTTGTTCTGGGTCGGGTCGAGCAGGGAGGCCTTGAACGTGTAAGGCCCCATCGGGTCGAGCCCAGCGCTCTCAAGGACATGAATGCGTTGGGTACCAAGGTAATTGCTGACGTTCTGACCGGCGGTGAAGTAGAAGTACCAGCGCATGCCGTTGGGGCCGTTGAGAAGATGGAACTCGGGAGCCCACATGTTGCAGCACGCATTCGGGTGCTGGCTGAGGTTGTAAATCACCGTGTCTGGAGCGGATGCCAGAGCGCGCAGGGTGCTCGCCCGCCGCATGGTGATCGTCGAGTTCCACGTCGTGGTGGCCAGGTAGTAGTAGCCGTTGTAGTAGGTGAGCCACGGGTCGGGTCCGTGCTGGGATAGCGGGTTGGTGAAGGTGTTGCTGCCCCCACCGCCGGAGGTGTGACCGGGCAGCCGCCATACCCGGCTCGTGGCCGTGCTGCAGGGCAGTTGAACCAATCCCGTATTTGATGCGCTCGACCCGCCGCTGGGCACGATGCACTTGCCCGAGCGGACAGACACCAGGTTGAAAGTCTTGTCGGTGCCGCTGATCGCCACCGGGGTGAGTCTCCACTGCTGGTTGGTTCCGCTGTGGCAGGTCCACTGGATGATGGTGGCGTTGTCTGCCGTTGAGGCCCCGTTGACGTCAACGCACTTGCCGGCTGTGAGCGTGCCGATGGTGTAGAGGTCGGAACTTCCGGCGACGGGTGTGAAGGTGAAGCGCTGGTTGGCTCCCGAGTTACACGAATACTGCACCAGCTGGATTCCGTTGGCCGTGGAGCTGTTCGGCAGGTCGAGGCAGTTGCCACCGTTCTGGTTGACCGCGGTCGAGCTGAAACTGACTATAGCGGCCGCGGGCGGGGCGATAGCGATGCTGGCGACCGTGGCCACGACCGTGACCACGGCGCCCAGAAGACGACGAGACATTGCTGCACTCCTTAGGAAGTGGTCCGGGTCCAGCGCTGATATGGCTGACCGTTGCAGTCGCTCAGCACCATCAAGGTTCCGTTGGCGGTTGCGCCCCCGGTCGGGGTCAGGCAGCGTCCACTTTGGACGCCAGCGACGGAGCCGTCGGTGCGCAGCGTCCATTGCTGGTTGGCGGCGCCGTTACAGGTCCATAGGACGATGCGGGTGCCGTTGGCCGTGCCCGCGCCATACGCGTCGAGGCACTTTCCAAGCATCTGCAGCGTGGTACCGGTGCGGGTCACCGCCTGGTTGGCGCCGCCGTTGCAGGTCCAGATGATGAGCTGGGTTCCGTTGGCGCTATTGCTGTTCGGCACGTCCAGGCAGCTTCCCGATGCGCCATTGACCAGGCGGAAGAGTCCACCGGAAGGGGTCGAAGACGGCGACGGAGAGACGCCGCCACCTTTGATGAGGAACAGGTTGTCCGCGACATTGAAGTAGGTCGCCAAGTAGCTGCCTGCTCCGGGGTTGGTGTGGTAGTAGTCGTCGTGGTTGCAGTCCAGCCGCTGGTCGTGTGCCTGATCCGAACAGACGTAGCGGATCACGGTGTTCGCATTGTCCTTGTAGCACATGACATCCCACTCATCTTCACAGTGGGCGTAACCGGAGCCGTTGGGAGCGTTGTTGTTCACCGCGCCGAGGGTGTGCCCGAGCTCGTGCGCGGCGACGCCCGCGTTCCAGCAGCCCCGGTCGGCGCGCGCGTATTCGGGCCCGACGTTGGATCGGTTGCTGTCGCTCTTGGTGGTATCACCGGCGAAACCGCCGATCCCGCAATAGACCGCGGCGTCGACGAACTGGAGGTACTTGCGGTCGGTGCGGGTGTAACCGGCTGCACGCACGGCGTTGAGCAGCGGCGCCCAGTCGTTGGCGTTCAACGCCGAATCAGGGATCTGCACATCGCGGACCACAGGGCGGCATTGGCCGCTCAACGTCTCGGTGACGTACCGAACGCGGCGGTCGCCTCCTGTTTCCCGGGCGCTTTCGTAAAAGATGCGGTCCACATCCTCGGCCAGCGTGCGGAAAGTCTCGACGTACTGGTTGTAGCGGTTCGTGGTGCCGTGCACATAGAGCACCTCCACGCGGCGGCCGGTCACGCCGTCGCCCTCGCAGACCGGGAGCGCCTGCGTGCCAACCCGGGGAACGAGTGGCTTGATCTCCCGGTTCACGGCCAAGCCGGGTGGTGGTGCGTCAGGCCCGTGCGTGCACATTTCAAAATCGATCCCCATTACCTGGTACCCACCAAGGCATCCCCCTGATCGGGCGATGCTGAGGCCGCCGAAGATGAGGCCCCGGCTTGGATCGTCCGTGGGGATCTCGCTTAGGGCCACGTCGCCGTGGTCGTGTGTGGAGTGGTCATGGGCGTTGGGAGCGGGCGGGTTCGCTGCGGTCGCCGCGATGGCCGACGCGAGCAGGGTTGTCGTGAAAGCAAAGGCAGCCGCGATTAGGGCACGGCGATGCCGAGGGGTGGTCATGACTATCCTTTCGGTAGGACCGGCTGACGGCGCAGGCGTGCCGGGCGCAAGCCGTCGCCGCCAGCCGGGGTCGATCCGTTAGAGGGCTCCGATTTCGTTTGCGCTCAAGGCACGGCTGTAGATGCGGAAGTCGTCGACCGCCGCATCCAGATAGGGGTCGTTTCCGTATTGCGACCGGCCGATCCAGTTCTGCGTCGTGCTTCCCAATGTCGCCGGGTTGAGGGTCATACCCGAGTTGCGAGCGACCTCGGCCTTGTTGAGGTAGACGATTGCGGTGGCGCCCGCGAGGGTCACCGCGACATGACTCCAGGAGCCCGTCGTGAGTGCCGTCGGTGCGTCGATGCGCTGTTCGCCACCAGCGCCACTGCTGGTGATGGCAAACCGGGCAGTGCCTGACCCGCTGCGCGGGACGAAGAACATGTTGACCCCGGTGCCGGAACCGAAGTCGAACAGCCGCGCCCAGTTGGCGATGGCGTCGAGCCTTACCCAGGCTGCCACGGTGAAAGCCGTTGCGCCGGCGAGGATTCCCGACGGCAGGGCCACGTATTGCGAGGAGCCACTGAGATTGACGGCGTTACCGCTGCGGCCGGCCACCCAGGTGGCGCCTCCGGCCAGGCTGGCGGTCTTGCCGTTGCCGGTGGCGTCGGCCGCCGTGGTCCCGGAGGTCTCGTTGAACTGGTAATGCGCGACGAAAGGCGGCAGGGTGGGGCCGCCCGGGACGTTCCAGTAGACCGTATAACGCTGGCCGTGCATCTTGTAGAACGGCAACAGGGTCACCGTCCCGGTGCTCGCGGTCGCCGTGTATTGAAGCGGTGTTGAGGTCGGCGCGAGCGAGGAAGCGGTCAGCGTCGGCATCGACGACAGGTTGTTCGTGCCGTAGGCCCCGGCCAGCACGATCGGGCCGACCTTGACCGCCTGCACCGAGGCACTGTCCGGAGTGGACTCGCGGTGCAGGGCCATCGGCAGGCTGATATCGACGACATCGCCGCTCGCCCAGGCGCGCGTGATGACGGGACTGTTCTGTAGCGTGCCGTTGACCCGCACCTGCATCCCGCTGCTCCAAACGGGTGTGCGCAGTCGCAGCGTGAAGGTGCTCGAGCCGGTGATCGTCAGCCGCGAGGAAGCGGCCTCGGGGAAGGTGGTGTCCTGCCGGATCGTGATCCCGCGGGCGGCCCAGTTCAGCGTGGACGCGATGAAGAGGTTGACATAGAGCGTCTGGCCCGAGTGGAAAAAGATGCTGTCCTGGTATTTCGTGTTGCTCTCCATCCCGGTGCCGTGGCAGCAGGTGAAGTTGTTGTAGTCGTTGCTGTAGGTCTTGATCGCGCCCGGTCGCAGCGGCACGAAGTAGCAGTGGTGGCCGTGCGATGAGGACGGGTTCTGCGCGCCCAGGATGTGGTTGAACAGTGCCCTCTCGTAGAAGTCCAGGTAGTCGGTGCGCGCCGGGTTGGTGAAGAAGAGCTGTCGCGTCAGCTTGAGCATGTTGTAGGAGTTGCAGCTCTCGCAGGTGTTGTCCGACAGCTGGCTGGCGATGGCATTCGGCTGCTGGAAGTACTCCCCGTTGGAGTTGCCGCCGATGGCGTATGAGTGGGCGCCGACCACGATGTTCCAGAAGTTCGTGGCGATGTCGCGATACCTGGTGGTGCCGGTGGCGTGATATTCACGGATGGCGCCGGTGATCTTCGGGATCTGGGTGTTGGCGTGGAACCCGGCGATTCTGTCCTGATTGGACGCCAGCGGATCGAAGATCTGCGCGTGATCGAAGTGTTGCGCGGCGGCGAGATGGTTGGCATTGCCGGTCAGCTGATAGAGGTTGGTGAGGACCTCGTTCATGCCGCCGAATTCGGTCTGCAGCATCGCCTGCCGCTGGGCATAGGTGAGCCGGTCGTTGCGGAACCTCGACCATGCCGCCATCGCGGTGAGCACGGTGAGCGCCTGAGCGTTTCCGGCCAGCAGATGCATGTCGAGCAACCCGGCCATGACCTTGTGGAGGGTGTAGTAGGGCGCCCAGACGTTCTGACGCGCCTCCACCCGATCTATGAAGCTCTCCGGAAAGGCTGACAGGTAACCCGTGTTGTACCCGGCCTGCGCCGCACGTGACTGACATGTGGCCAATTGCGCGACCAGGTAGTCGCCCTTGGTCTTGAAGGTGGAGTTCCCGGTGGCGGCGTAGGCCTGGGCCAAGGCCGTCAAGACGTGCCCCGTCGAGTGCCCGCGCAGCTCGGTCGTCGGTGATTCCCAGCCGCCGCAAGGGCTTGCCGCTGAGGGCAGGCCGACGTTGAGCCGGAACGTATGCAGCAGCCGATCGGCGTCGAGGAAGTTCAGATAGGCGTGTGTGCGGCCCATGTTCGAAGCGAAGGGGCCGGGCAAGAGGGTTACCGCGTTCAGCGGGAACGGGTAGACCGAGACTCCTATGTCTGCGGCGTGTGCTGCTGTGGGTGCGCCGAATGCCGCGCCAGCCGCACCGGCTGAGGCCGCTAGCAGGATGGTCCTCCGGGAGACCGTGGGGTCCTTCATGACGACGTTCCTTTCCCGTCATGCGCGGGGCCGCCCGGAGCCCACAAGCACTGAGATGTTCGGAATCCCGAACAGTGTCTGATATATGGTGGCACATTAGGTTGCGCAGTGAAGGCTGTCAACTCCTGCCCGGTTGACAACGCCTGCGGTGTAACGCAATCTTTGAATCCACATGCGACACTCGTTCGGTATTTCGAACGAGTGGAGACGTGGCCCCGGGATCCGGCGAGGAGTCCCGGGGCCACACCCTGCTAGGACGCGAACGCCTTGACTTCGAGGAGGCCGACCGAGAAGTTGGCCGCGCTCTGCAACACAACTCTCAGGCGGGTGGTGCTGACAGCGGTGAAGGTGACGTTGTTGTATTGATTAGCCGCTATCGGGTACCCGCTGGAGCCTGCCACGTCGACATATGCGCTCCCGCTCCAGTACTGCAGCTTCCACGACGCAGGCAAATCGATGCCCTGGTTGTCGTCGAAGATGTAGACCTGGGCGCGGCTCACCGTGACCGCCGGCGACCACGTGAGTTCGGCCCATTGCTGACCCTGTTCCGGCCACGTTCCCCAGCGGGGGTTGACCGTGTCGTTGGACGACGGTGGATCGATGCCGTCGTTGATGGCGGCCACGGACTCCCAAGGCGACGTGTAGGACGCCGAGGGTGTCGCGGAAAGGGCCAGGTTCGGGTTGGGCGGCGGCTGGATGCCACCCCGGTTGAATATCTTGACCTCCGTGAGCCCCGTCTTCGCCCCCGACGCGTTCGTGGCCAGCACTCGCATCCGCTGGGCGGACACGGCGGGAAACGTCACCTTGTTGTAGTTACCCGCCGGGGTGGCCGGCGTCTTGGCCTGGCTGGCGACGTTGACCCAGGAGCTGCCGTTGTAGTACTGGATCTGGTACGAGGACGGGGCTCGATAGGTTGAGCTGGCCGGACGGCTGTCCTTGAAGTGCAGGCGCACCTCGTTGAACGTCCGCGCGGTACCGAAGTTGACCTCATACCAGTCCTGGCTGTTGGGCGATCCACCAGCGCCCCAGAACGGTTCGTTCGTGGGGAACCCGTCGATCGCCGCGGCGGCCGAGGCACCCGAACCGGTATGGGAAGCCGAAACTGTGGCGCCCGACGCCAGGTTGGTCAGGTTTTCGGTCAGGTCGACGCCGGCCTTGGCGAAGATGTCGACCACGCGCGGGTCGCTCTGCACCACCTGAGTCGGAGACTGCATCGACGTGGCCGCGCTGCTGAAGTTGACCGTCGCGGTGGTGGTCACCGCGCCCGTGGCCGGGTTGTAAACCAGCGGCACCAGCTGGTTGATGGTCGCCCGGCGGGTCCCGTTGACGTAGATGGAGTAGCCCTCGGGGACCCCGCTGTAGCGCACGATGCCGTCGGAGGGGTTGTCCCAGACGATGGTCAGATCGCTGTTGCGGTAACGCAGGTTGTTGATGACGAAGTGACTCCAGCCGATGTTGATCGGGCTGAGCTCCACCTGTGCGTCATTACGGGGCCGTAGCCCGGCCACATCTTCGATGACCGTCCAGTTCGAACTGCCAAGGATGTTGTGGTGGATCCACGACCGGTACTGGATCGAGCTTCCGTTCCAGTCGGCCCAGAACTCGTTGGCGTCAGGCCATTGCGTGTTGCCGTTGACGTACTGCGCCCATGCGTTCCAATAGAGCAGCTTCTTGTAATCCTCAGTGGTGATCCACTGCTGCGGATAGTTGCGGAGCACCGACGAGAACAGTCTGAATTGGACGGTCGAGTTGATGGTGGAGAAGTTGTTGCTGCCCGTCCCCGACGCCGCCTTGTCCCGCTGGTTCGCGGTGTAGAACGGGAAGGCCGGGTACTCGGCCGGGTCGTCGAAGAGCCGCAATGCCTGCTTGTAGGTGGTGGTGTTCGGGATGGCGTTGACGGCGAACGGATAGTAGTTGTTGATTTCCTTCCACGGCACGGACTCGTTTGTGGAGACGTGCCGGTGCTCGAAGAGCTGGCGGTTCGGGTTCCACAGCGTGTTGACCAGCCCGGTTTGGATCTGGTCGGCCAACGTGTTCATCTCGTTGGCCTTGGCCGTATTTCCTGCCGCCGCATAGGCCTGCGCCGCAGCTCGGGCACCGCTGTACTGATAGGCCCCTTCGGCGCGGTCCAGCCAGCCGGAGCGCCAATGGAACGAGACCGCATCGGCATCGTTACCGGTCAGCGCACCCCAGTCGTACTCGATGACCTTGTCGCCGTCGTGATCGTAGAAGTTCAGCTGGCCCTTGACGTCGCCCTCGGCATACTTGGCCAAGTTGCCCGCGATCGACGGCTGGCCACCGTGGATCTGATAGCTCTTCCAGGCGGCCTCGGCGACGTACTGGGTGTAGCTGTTGGACCAGTTCTCCGGATCACCCGGGTTGTCGACGAAGCGGCCGTTCTTGGAAACCTGGCCGACACTGAGCCAGGGCCCGTAGCCGTACATCGGATTTCGCAGGTACTTCAGATCGTCGATGTGCATGGGCTGCGTCAGCACGATGGCGTTGTTGTAACCCAGCACTCCCTCGGTGGAGGTCGGAAACTGGAATGTCTGGCCGGGGATGTCAGCGTCGAGATGGTTGAAGCGCATCAGCCACCAGCGGTAGTAGATGTTCTTCTTGATAGCCGGCTCTGGGACGTCGATGTAGGGGATGTTCTGCGCCCACCACAGGTTGTAAGCCCGCACGTGCGTGGTGAAGGCCGTGCTGTTCGAGTAGCCCTTGTAGGCGTTGTACTCGGTGAGCGAGGCCGGGATCTCATTGGCGATGAAGCCCATGACCATCTTCGCGGTCATGGTCTGGCCCGCACCGATCGTCACCGACCGGTTGAGCCCGCCGCTGGAGGCCGTGAAGCTCTGCCCGGAAAGGCGCGGGTAGAGCGTAGTGAGGTTGTTGTAGGCGTTGACCTGACCGGTCAGCTCGTCACCGGATCCGGACGTCGCGTAGGGCGAGGTCGCCCGTAGTTGCAGCGTCGTGGAAGCGGTGCCGTTGTTGGTGATGGACAGGTTCGTCACGGCAACGTTGTTGTCGGTGATGAACTTGGTGACGTTGGCCGTCAGCGAACCGCTGGTGTGCACGCTGCGCCAGTGACTTGGCGCCTGCCACCGTTGAGAGGCTTGCTCGGACCAGGTGCCGGGAGTGATGGCGATCGAGTAGGCGCTCTGGTTGTTGATGCTCTCCCAATAGGCCACCTGCCCGCCGAACCCGATGACAGACGGGGTGTGCGTCTTCATGAACAGCGCCCGGCCACGACTCATCAGCCAAGTGCCGGCCGGATCGTTGCCCGGCCGGGCCAGGAGCCGGTCCATCCAGAAGTCGGTGCCGCCGCTTTCCGCGTTGTAGATGGCCTGCATCATGCTGCCGCTCGTATAACCGACCGGCGGTGCGGGCACGGCTGGCCCGGTGAAGGCCGGATAGCCGATGGTCTGCTCGGCGGTGGCCGAGCTACTGACAGCTGCTGCGATTCCGGCCGCAAGGATGGTGCTCAACGCCAACGCGAGCCATCGCTGCCGGCGCGTTTGAATCAGCATCGCTTCGCTCCCAAGGGATATGAGGGACGGTTGGTAGCGATGAACGGACGCCGCGCCCGGATCGTTCGAAATATCGAACGACGTCCGTCAATCTGAATAGAGAATTCATCGTTAGGCGCTGGTTGTCAACGGCAACCAGACGCGCATGGTGGATGGGCCCTGGTTGGCCCAGCGGTGATAAGGAATGAGCCTCAGCTCAACGTCCTGCGCTGCTGCGGCATCTAGGTTCCCGTAGGGCCACTGTCCTATCACGACATTGAGCCGGTGGCCCTGCGCCACGATGTCGGCCCCCTCGATGGCAAGCGGCCGTTGCGTATCCACTGCGATCAGGTCCACGCTCTCGGGCGATTCGAGGCAATAGACGAGCGGCCCACGCTCGACCGCCACACAGCCGCGCACCGCGTCGATGCGCGGATCCGGCCGGGTCCAGCGCGGCGACGTGGGCAGGTCTAGCACTACCACTTCGCCGGGCCGCCAGCTTCGGCTGAGGGTGGCATAGCCGGGCGCTACCGGCTGACCATCAAGGGTGGCTCCGCTTGCCCAGGCAGGCACGCGCAATGACAACTGCCATGGCTGTGCAGGGGAAGCCAGCACCCGCACGCGAATCCGGCCCTCCCACGGATAGTCCGTCTCCACCTCCAGCACGACATTGCCATTGGCCAGGCGTGCTGGGGCGTACTGGTGCAGCTGGATCCCGTCCTGGTCGCCGGTGGCGAGGTAACACTCCAGCGAGGCAAGGGTGCGCGCGATGTTGGTCGGGCAACACGAAACGTCGAACCATGGTGCCCGTTGACCGGTCACCGCCCGCGTACTGAGCCCGCCAGCCGCTGATATGGCCCGCCATTGCAGCGGGTTGGCGTAGAAGAACGAGCGACCATCCCGGGCCGGTGAGGTCGCCACGACGTTGAAGAGGGTGCGCTCGATAAGATCGGCGAACCTCGCCTGGCCGGTAGCCAGAAGCAGCCGCCAGG
Source organism: Micromonosporaceae bacterium (assembly GCA_003543035.1). Taxonomy (GTDB): domain Bacteria; phylum Actinomycetota; class Actinomycetes; order Mycobacteriales; family Micromonosporaceae; genus Rhizocola. Next base: position 46,581 of record DPJL01000289.1, read on the forward strand.
CGAGCATCACCGAGGCGATCCCAGCGCAGGTCTCCGCGTAGGCGCCGTCCGGCGGTAGCTCGAAATCCTCGCCGAAGGACTCTCCCTCGTGCCGGGAACCCATGCCGCCGGTCAGATACGTCCGCCTGGCGACGGTCTGTTCCCATTGCGAGATGATCGCGGCCAGCAAGGTCTCGTCAGCGGTCTCGACCGCGACGTCGACCGCACCGCAGGCGAGGTAGAGCTCACGCACGGCATGGCCGGAGAAAGCCGTTCTCGCCCGGACGGGCACGTCGTCTTGAAAGTAGGCTCGGCCGAACGCGATATCACCCAGGCGTTGCGACCCGCGGCGATCGACAAACAACTTCGCCTGGTCGAGATAGCGCCGCTCGCGGGTGGCCCGGTAGAGCTCCACGAGAGCCATTTCGATCTCAGGATGACCGCAGTAGGCCTGTCTTCCCGCCGGTCCAAACTCGACACACACGTGGTCGGCCACGGCCATCGCCGTTGTGGTCAGCGCATCGTTGAACCCGGCGCGCAGCCGGGCCACAGCCGCCTGGATCAGGTGGCCGTAGCAGTAGAGCTCGTGGCCCCAGTCCAGATCCGAATAGCGCGGCGGCTGGCCGCGACGGCCGAACTTGGTGTGCAGATAGCCACCCGGTTCCTGTGCCCCCGCCACGGTTTGCGCCAACGGAAGGAACCCGGGGTGGTCGGCCCACGCCATGGCTTCCAGCACCTTGTAGATCTCTGAGTCGGCGAATACCCGTCCTGTCTTGGGTCCGTCCTGAAAGTTGGCTACCCAACCTGTACCGGCAGTCCACTCCAGACAGTGATCGATGACGGTCTCCGGGGAACGATCGCGCCAGAATCCGCCCGTGATAGATGCCTCGGCCAGCGGGGACAACGACCCCGCCGAGGGCAGCACCGGAGTTCTCATCCCTTCACCGCCCCTGACATGAATCCGCGCACATAGCTTCGTTGCAGGAAAAGGAAAAGCAGCACGCACGGCACGGCCATGAACATCACCCCTGCTTCCAGCGCCGCGTAGTCGATGGCGCCGTGGCTTGCCGTGCGCATGTTCACCACGGCCAGCGTCAAGGTGAACTGATCGGTCGAGTTCAGCAGGATCAACGGCGCGAAGAACTCATTCCACGAGGTGAGGAAGGCGAACAGGCCAACCGTGATCAGCCCCGGCCGCACAGCGTGCAGCATGACCCGGGTCAGCACCCCGAAACTGTTGCAGCCGTCGATGAGCGCGGACTCCTCCAGCTCCTTGGGCACCGCCTCGAAGGAGTTGCGCATCATGAAAATCGAGAACGGCAGCTGAAACATGGTGAGTACCAAGCCCAGCCCGAGCAGCGAGTCCTGTAAACCCAGCCAGCCGAGCAGGACGTAGAGCGCGATGAGAATGGTGGCATAGGGCACCATCAGGATCGCCAACGTCACCAGGAACAGCAGATCTCTTCCGGGGAACCTGAAGCGCCCGAAGGCATACCCGCCGAGAGTCGAGATCACGAGCGTCGTCCCAACCGTGATTAAGCAGACCAGGAAGCTGTTGAACACGTGATAGGGACGGATCCCGTTGTCGGAGCTGAAAAGGCGCTCGTAGTTCTCCAGGCCGAAGCCGGTCGGTGTGGACAGCGACGCCCAGCCACTCCAGAGCAGGGGGAACAGGAACAGGACGGCCAGCGCGGCCGCGGTGGTGTAGTAGCTCAGACGTGCCATGACCCTTGCCCTCACTGCGAGCGCCGGCGCAGCACGCCGAACTGGATGACGTTGAAGACCAGCAGCACCCCGAGCAGAACCACCGAGATCGCGGCGGCTGAGCCGAGGTCGAGGCGGATGAACGCCTCGCGATAGATCACCATGACCAGCGAGGTGGTGCTGTTGTCCGGGCCACCCCGGGTGAGGATCCAGAACTGGTCGAAGGCCAGCAGCGAGCCCGCGACCATCAGGGTCAGCACGAGAGCGATGGTGGGACGCATCAGGGGCACGGTGATGCGGCGGAAGAGTTGGAAGCGGTTCGCCCCGTCGATGCGTGCCGCTTCGTAGACCTCGGTCGGGATGGCCTGCAGACCGGTCAGCATGATCAGCATGTTGAAACCCGCGAATCGCCACAGCACCAGCGCCACAGCCGAGCCAAGTGCCAGATCAGGGCTGCCGCTGGTCCATGAGATGTAGCCGCTGGTCTTGATCGGGCCGATCTCGCTGGAGAGCAGGCCCAGAAAGAGCAGCGACGCGCTGGCGAAGCCGACGGCGACCGGCAGGAAGAACGCGGTCCGGAAGAAGCCAACTCCCTTACGCCGATGCTGCACCAACAGCGCGAGTCCAAACGCGACAGTGAACAGCAGCGCCGTGATGACCACCGTGTACTTGACGGTGAACCACGCGGCCTCGGCGATGAGCTCGTTGTCGGCCATCCCCGCATAGTTGGCGGGTGCGTTCAGGTCCGGCTGTCCAAGCAGCGGCCAGTCGTTCAACGACATCCAGCCCACCAGGATCAGCGGCACCAGAAAGAACAGGCCCACGATGAGGGCGGTTGGCGCGGCGTATGCCGCGCCAACCCAGGAGCGTCGCATGTCAGCTCTTCTGCAGCGAACTGGTCAGCTTCGCCGCGCCGTCATCGAGCGCCCTCTTCGGGTCGTCGCCGAAGAGAGCACCCCGGAACGTGGAGATCCACGGGCTTTGCGGATCGTTGTAGGTGGCGTTGAAGTTCTTGGCATAAGGGGTGCGTCCCTTGGCCACCAGGTTGTTGATGGCCACGATGCGCGGATCGGCCGAGGAGTATTTGTTGGCGGCCAGGTCAGTCCGGAATGGAATGCCCTTGTTCTTGGCGACGACCTCGACCTGTGCCTCATCGGACATCGTCCAGGACAGGAAGTCCCAAGCCTGGGCGGCCTTGCCGCTGGTGACGCCGATGCCCATGCTGTCCCCGCCGATAAACGTGGACTCGCCGCCGTTCATGCCGGTGATCGGGGCGACGCCCATCTTCACCCCTTTGGACTCGATGATTCCGAGCCAGACCGATGGTCCTGGGGCGATCCCGATCTTGCCGCCTTGCAAAGCGCCGAGCCAGGTCGGGCCGGCCTCGTCCTTGGCCGAGGGCGCGGCGATCCCGTCCTCATAGAGCTTGCGGTAGAGCGCGAAGACCTCCGCCATCTCCTTACCGTTGACGGCGCTCGTGGCGCCATCTTCGCTCATAACCTCGCCGCCGGCCGCCCAGACCGAGGGCCACAGCGTGAAGACGTTGCAACCGCCGCAGTTTCCGCCAAAGTAGGTTCCGTTGACGTCACCGCCCAGTGCGTCGATCCTGCGCGCGTGCTCGGCGAACTCCGCCAAGGTCTTGGGTGGCTTGGCCGGGTCGAGGCCCGCCTTGGTGTACAGGTCGATGTTGTAGAGCATCACCGACATGTCGATGGTGTGCGGGACGGCGTAGTTCTTGTTCTTCCACACGGCATTGCGCAGGTGCGCCTGCGCCAGCTTGTCCTTGAAGGGCAGCGCGTTGACGCGGTTGGTGATGTCGAGCCACAGACCTTCGGCCGCGTATTGCGGGGCGAAGACCACGTCGGTGGCGAACAGATCGGGCAGCGCCTTGGCTCCCGCGGCTGAGGCCAGTTTGGCCGGGTACTCCTCGTTGGGATAGGCGGTGACCTGAACCTTGTTCTTGTGGCTGGCGTTGTAAGCCTCGGCAAAAGCCTTGGAGACGCCTTCGGTCGCGGCACGGGTCCAAAGAGTCAAGGTCGCGCCGTCGTCAACCGCCATGGCGGTCGGCGTGTCCTTTGTGTCCTCGCTGCATGCTGTCATCCCGAGGACGAGAGCGGCACTGGCCAATAAGGCCACCGTAGCCCGCAGAGGCGATGTTCCTCGCACGGGAGCTCCTCCTTGTCAATGGGTGTTCGGTTGTCTCATGCGGGCTTTGAGCGCGGTCATCGGTGGTGCAGCGAGGATGAGATGTCAGCTCGTGGCCCGTGAGATTTGCTGAGCGATAGCCTGGCACCTATCTGATAAGTCAGCAAGAGGCATCTGATAGCTCTTGCTGATATTGATATCGATGTTGCATGATGACCCGCATGGCGAAAGGGGTCACCGCGACCGTCGCGCAAAAGCTCGAGCAGTTGGTGCTCGCCGAGCTGGAGCCCGGCGCCGAGCTGCCTGGTGAGTCAGACCTCGCCACGGATCTCGGGGTGAGCCGGCTGACGGTTCGTGAGGCCATCAAAGGTCTTCAGGCGCGCGGTCTCGTGGAGATCAGACAGGGCCGCCGGCCAACGGTGGCCTTCCCCAACGCCCGCCCGATCGGCGACTTCTTCACCTCCGCCATCCGCCGCGATCCTCGGCAGTTGCTTGACCTGCTTGAGGTTCGGCTCGCCCTCGAGGTCCACATCGCCTCGCTGGCGGCCTCGCGAGCCGGCCGGGCCTCCGTCGCGGCCATGGAGCTCGCCCTGGAATCCATGCGCCGCAACGCCTCAAGCCCTGATCCTGACGCCATTCACGCCGACGACATCCGGTTCCATGAAGCACTCGCTGCGGCCAGCGGAAACCAACTGCTGTCGTTCCTCATCGAAGCGATGGAGATGCCGCTGCATGCGAGCAGGATGCAGAGTTTGCGCGGGCACCTGAGCCGCGGCGGCACCGTCGCCGACGTCATCGAGCAGCACGCGCGCATCCTCGACCGGGTCAAGGTTCGTGATGTCAAAGGGGCCGGGGCAGCCATGAAGGAACACCTGGCCCAGACTGCCCGGGATCTGCGCGCAGCCTTCGCCTTGGCCGACTCCAGGGGCCCTCATGAAGATCGTTGAGGTGACCACAGCCACGGTCGGCACGCCCTGGCGCGAGCTGACCTTCGTCGAGCTGACCACTGACACCGGCCTGCGCGGGCTGGGCGAGGCCCGCATGCTCAACAAGACCGATACCCTCCTGGCCTGCATAACAGAGCTTGCCGGGCGATATGTCATCGGCTCGGATCCGTTCAATGTGGAGCGTCTGGGCTGGCGGTTCCACTGGGAGGACTACGCGCGTGCCGGCGAGGTCACCCAGACCGCACTGGCCTGCTTCGACCAGGCCTGCTTCGATCTCATGGGGCAGTCCTTGGGGGTACCAGTCTGGCAGCTGCTCGGCGGAGCCTTCCGGCAACGGGTTCCGGCTTACGCCAACGGCTGGTACAAGGGCGGCACAGACCCGTCGTCGTATGCGGCGCTCGCCAAACAGGTGGCGGCTCGCGGATACCGGGGGCTGAAGGTGGACCCGTTCGGGTCGGTCAACGCCGAGATTTCCCACGCCCGGCTCGAACGCGCGACCGAGATCCTGGCCGCGATCCGCGAGGCGGTCGGCCCTGACATCGCGCTGATGGTGGAAATGCACGGCCGCTTCACCGCGGCCACCGCGGTCCGGGTCGCCAACGCTGTGGAGGCGCACTGTCCAGAGTGGATCGAAGAACCAGTACCGCCCTACCACCCCGCCGCGTTGAAGCAAGTCCGTGCTGGGACCAGGTTACCGATCGCCACCGGCGAGCGGGCGCACGTTCTGGCCGACTTCCGCGAGCTCTTCGAGCAGGGAACGGTCGATATCGTCCAGGCCGATCTGACCCACTTCGGCGGCTTCACCGGCATCCGTAAGCTCGCCGGGTGGGCGGAAGCATATGGGCTGTTGATGGCTCCGCACAACGTATGCGGGCCGGTCGGCACAGCCGCCAACCTGCACTTCGCCATCGCCTGCGGTAACTATAAGGTGCTGGAGCACTTCAACGACTTCGCCGACCCGTGGGTCTTCGACCTCGTCACCGGCGCACCCCGAATCGATCCTGCCGACGGCTGTTTCGGCTTGCCGGTCGGGCCTGGCCTGGGCGTGCAGCTCGATCACGACGTGGTCGCGCAACATCGCAGGACCCGCGCCCACTTCAACCTCATGGCTGAGGGCTGGGAAGCGCGAGCCCCGGCGCTCCCGGGCCCGAGCACAGAGCCTTAGAACCGCTGCGCGCCAACAGGTCCAAGCCGACGCGAGCCCGTCTGACCCGTTCCCGGGAGAGTTCGACGACCGTGACGTCGAGGTGGCCGCCCGCCGGATAGACGTCCGGGGCATTGCGCAGGCCAAATTTGGCGTAGACCGGTGACGCCACCTTGATCAAACGCGGTAGCTCGTAATGACGCACGAATCCGCCCAGGTTGTCCGGCGACTCCACGTAGACGTCCAACGGGATGTCCACTGTGGAGCGGATCGCGCTCACCTGGGCAAGCGTGAGGTCGGTCGGCAGGTTGATGGTGTCGGCACCGAGCTGGGTGAGGACCCGCGCCGAGGCCGGGTTGGCCGCCGGGAGCGTCACCGAAACCTTGGCCTGCATGTCTTGCGGAAGCGCACCCAGTGTGCGCAACTGCCCAAAAACGGCCAGCACGCCGAGGTCGGAGACCAGGACGCTGCGCACACCCAGATCGGCCGCACGGCGAATCTCGTCGATCACGGCAACCAACTGGTCCTGTCCGCGTGCCGCCGGAGCGAGGAAACCGCCGCCCGGCGCTCGTGACATGGCCGACGCGTCCCACCCCGCGCAGGGCCGGGCGAAGAGACTCAGCTCGATCCTTGCCGCGCAAGCGAGCCCGACCATTTCTTCGATCTCGCCATCTGTCATCAGACCCACGCCGCTACCCTGCGAAACCCTGGCCACCGGGACATCCCAGCGCTCGGCCGCAATCAGCACCGCCTCCAGCGAACGCGGGCCCTCCACGCTCGGAATCTCCACTCTGTACTGTCCGCCATCGGGAAAGCGAAGGGCGGATGGCGCGAGGTTATGGCCGTCTTCGCCGGGCAAGCCTAAGTCTTCGCAGAGCTGCGGGGTGCTAGGCCTGTCCATGCTCATCGCTTCCCATGGCGCCGCTTGTTCGGTATAACAGACTGAGTTCGAAACCTCGACCATCGAAAGTCTGCCCGACAGATGACGGAGGCGTCAATGGGCCGAGCCGTCCCCGCGGTCAGCCGAGCACTGGACATATTGGAGCTGTTTCTCGACCGCCCAACGCTTTCCGCGCCCCAGATCACGGAAAGGCTCAATCTCCCGAGGACCACGGTGCACGAGCTCGTCACGACGCTGGTGGAACGAGGCTACCTCGAATCGGTTTCGGGCGCGCCCACCAAGTTCCGCCTCGGCATGCGGTTGTTTCAACTGGGCAGCCAGTTCGCCGACCGGCTCGATCTGGTTCGCGAGGCGCAGGAGACCGCCGGTGAAGTGGCCGCAGCATGCGATGAGACGGTCCATGTTGCCGTGCTTGACGGCACCAGCGTCGTCTATGTGGCCAAAGTGGACAGCACCCACCCGGTCCGGATGGTTTCCGCGGTGGGCCGCAGGCTGCCCGCCCACTGCACGGCGGTCGGCAAGATGCTGCTTTCGGCGCTCAACGACGAGGCGTTGGATGCCCGCTATCCAAAATCGCAGAATCTCACCGCGATGACGCCGCGTAGCATCGTGTCGCCCACCAAGCTGCGGGCCCATCTGTCCGAGATCCGGGAACAGGGCATATCTTTCGACGACTGCGAGTCCAACGAGGCCGTTCGCTGCGTGGCCGCCGGGGTATACGACCACACCGGCCGGATGATCGCCGCGATGAGCATTTCCGCACCGACCATCCGGTGGAGCGAAGCCAGCGCCGCCCAGCTGCGCTCCCTGGTCGCCTCCGGGGCAAGCTCGCTTTCCCGCCGCCTGGGACACCGGACTAAGGAGGATTCGGGGCGATCACGACTTTGAGCGCTCCGGCATCGCGGTCGGTGAGCACCGCTACCGCCTGCTCAAACTGGGCAAGCTCAAACCGATGGGTGATAAGCGCGGCCGGGTCGAAAAGCCCTTCCGAATAAAGCGAAACCAGCCACTGCCAGGCCGGCCGCGATGCCGCGAACACGCCCTGCACCCGCAGGTGCCGCAGACTGATCACGTCCGGGTCGATGGTGGGCCGGCCACTGCCCGAAATGCCAAGCAGCAGAACGGTTCCGGCTCTTCTTGCCAGCCGCAACGCGGAGGCGGCCCCCTCCGGCGAGTTCGTGGCCTCCACGACGAGATCGAATTCGCCCTCGGAAGCGGGCGGCACCCTATCGCGTACCCACGTTTCAGTTGCTCCCAGCTTCATACCGTAGGCCGCACGTTGCTTGCGGGAGCCGATCAGAGCAAGCCGGGTGGGGCGGCTCAGATCCAGCAAGGCGACCGCGAGCAGGCCGAGCGGGCCGTCACCGACCACCGCGATCTTCGCTCCGGCCGCCGGCATCCCCACCTCAAGCAATCCGGTGGCGACGCAGGCGGCAGGTTCAATGAGAGCCGCGGTCTCCACGGACCGTCCCGTCGGCAGCGGATGCACCAGTCCAGCCGGGACCACGAGCCGCTCCGCCAGGGCTCCCGGGTGGGTGAACCCGGTCTCCGCGTAGATCCCGGCGCAGAGATTCACCCGCCCTTCGGCACACCGCCGGCACACGCCGCAGGACCGAACCCCTTCAGCCACCACGGGGGTACCAGGTGCCAGCCCCATGACACCAGCACCGCACCGGACCACGACGCCAACCCACTCGTGTCCCGGAACCACGGGATAACGCACGTATTCGTCGGGGCGCAAGCCGGACAGCAATTCCAGATCGGACCCACAGATCCCCACACACGTCGGAGCGACCAACACCTCGCCACCGCCCGGCTCCGGCTCGGGCAGCTGGGCCAATCCATACCGGCCCGGCCCGGTCACCAGAAGTGCTCGCATGGTCGGTCCTCTCGCGCCGTGGTCACCAGAATGGCAACTCCTGGACACGTTTGCCAGACCTACGGGTCCTTTCCGGAAACATGCCGATAACCCAAAAGGGCAGCACTGATTCCGCGCATGGCTGCCAACGTTCGAGGCTTGGTAGGTGTCGCATAGATAGGCAGGCTAGGCCGATAGCAGCAGCGGCATGGTCAGGGCGTAGGCGGCCAGCAGCACGAGCCCTTCGGCGCGGGTCAGGGCTAGCCCACGGCGTAGCAGCGCCCATGCCAGCGCACCGGTCAGGATCATGGTCAGCACGAGCGTCACACTTGCCGTTGCCCCAGAGCCGGCGGGGGCGGCAAAGGCGACGACGGCACCTCCGGCGAGGCTGTTGAAAAGGTTGGAACCAAACAGGTTCCCGACCACGAGGTCGGTTTCGCCGCGCCGCTGCGCCGCGATGGTGGTGACGAGTTCTGGCAGGGAGGTGCCCAGGGCGACGAGCGTGAACCCGATGATCAGCTGTGGTACGCCGAGGTCGGTGGCGATGGTGGCGGCGTTGACGACGAGCAGCTGCGCACCGGCCAGGACCCCGGCCAAGCCGAGCAGTGCCCGGACGGGTTCGAACCAGGCTGGCGGCTGCCAGCGCGCCCGCAGCGCTATGGCCGCCACCGGCGCGGCGGCCTCGTCGGGGACGTCTTCGGTGTAGGAGGTGACCTCTTTGGCAAGTTCGGTGTTGCGGCCTTGACGCGCCCACCGCAGTAGTAGCAGCAGCGCCCCGGCTCCCGCCAGGCCCAGCACGATGCCGGTGGCGGTGTTCAGGCCGGCCCAGGCCAGGAACCCGAACAGCACCACCGCCGCCACGGCCAGGGGTACTTCGCGTTTGATGACGGTCGAGGTGACGGCGACCTTGGCGACCAGCGCGGCGACACCGAGGATCATGGTGAGGTTGAGGATGTTGGAGCCGGTGATGTTGCCCAGCGCGATGCCGGTGTCGCCGCGGGCGGCGGCCACACCGGAGACGAGGAACTCCGGCGCCGATGTGCCCAGGCCGATAACGACCACACCCACCACGACGGGGCTGATCCGCAACCTGGTGGCCAGGCGGGACGAGCCCAGGACGAGGTGGTCGGCGGCAAAGGTGAGCAGCACCAAACCGGCGGCAGCGTAAAGGATCTGGGCAAACATCGGTGCGCTCCAAGGGGTAGTCAGCCAGCAGTTGCATTTGCCGACCAGGCTTCCCGGCACACCGGCGCACAACATACCGCACCGGACCGCCGCGACGGCATCCGTTAACCAGGCGGTACCGGTGCTGCCGGGTCAGCGGGTGTGATCGGCGCGCTGCCACCACACGACCGTGGCCACCACGCTCACCGCCAGATCGGAAGAG
>DPJL01000375.1:0-10391 GCA_003543035.1 Micromonosporaceae bacterium
GAGCTCTACCTTCGCTACGCCGACGAGCGTGGCAGGCCCTTCCACGAGCTGATTGGACGCATCAATGTCGATAAGCCCAGATTAGTGCTCGATCTTGGCTGTGGACCAGGAAATCTGACTGAGACGCTATTGCAACGTTGGCCGGGCGCCCGGATCCACGGCGTGGACTCGTCGCCGGAGATGATCGCGCAGGCCCAGACGTCGACCGAAGGTGTGAGTTACGAAGTCGGGGACGTCCGCGAATACGAGCCGGCCGATGAGGTCGACGTCATCGTCACGAACGCCACCCTGCAATGGGTGCCCGGCCACGACGAGCTGCTACGGCGCTGGGTGAAGCCGGGCCGCTGGATCGCGATGCAGGTGCCGGCGAACTTTGACGCCCCAGGGCATCTGGCCATGCGCGAGCTTGCCGAGTCGGCGCGATGGGCGGATCGGCTCGGCGGCACCGTCAACCGCAGGCCGGTCGGCGATGCCGTCCACTATGGACGATTGCTGCGCGAAGCCGGATGTGAGGTGGATGCGTGGGAGACGAACTACGTTCATCAGCTGCCGGTCGCGCAGGTGCATCCGGTGCTGACGTGGATGAGCGGAACTGCCTTGCGGCCCATCAGAAAAGCGCTCTCCGACGGGGAGTGGGAAGCGTTCAGCGCCGAGTTGGAGCGTGAGCTTTGGCTCCGGTACCCGCCGCATGGTTCTGTTGTTGATTTTCCGTTCCTGCGAGTCTTCGCGGTGGCACATCGATAAGCGTTAGGATGAGCCATGTCTGAACCCTCGCGCGTTCCGCCCGTCCCGGTCGAATTTGAAGACATGGCCCGCACTCAATATGCGGTGCAGGATGAGCTGCTTGAGGTGCCCAGCATCGTGGGCGTCGCCCTGGGGCACAAACATGTCGCGGGTGAGGACACCGGCGAGCGCGCGATCGTGGTGCTGGTGGAGAACAAGATCGCCGCCGAGATCCTGCCGGATTCGGACATCGTGCCGCCCGCGATCGGCGGCATTCCGACGGACGTGCGAGAGGTCGGCATCCTGCGGGCCGGGCCGTTGCCGCTGGCTGCCTCCGCGGTCACGCTCACCAAGCGATACCGCCCCGCGTTCGGTGGGATCAGCGTGGGACATCACGGGATTACCGCCGGGACGGTGGCGACCGGTTGCTATGACGCGACACCGTTTCCGGGCTCGCCGTCCAGGTTCTTTCTGCTTAGCAACAACCATGTACTGGCCAACTCGAATGCCGCTGCGATCGGCGATGCCATCCTGCAGCCAGGGCCCTATGACGGTGGCACGCTGGAGGCGGACACGATCGGCAAGCTGTCCCGATTCGTGGAGATCAAGTTCGAGCCGGGCACGGTCAACGAGGTGGACGCGGCGATCGCGGAGGTGGATCTCTCCGAATTGGACAGACGTATCCACTGGGTCGGAAACCTGCGCCGGTCGGTGATCACGCCGCAGGTGGGGCTGCTGGTCTCAAAGTGCGGGCGCACCACCGGTTTCACCACCGGAAAGATCGTCAACATCAACGCCACGGTGGATGTCCGATATGGAGCGAACCAAACCGCTCGCTACGTCGGTCAGTTCATTACCTCGCCGATGTCGGCGCCGGGCGACTCAGGCAGTCTCGTCGCAGACCTGGATGGGGGAGCGGTGGGCCTGCTCTTCGCCGGGTCGACCCTGGCCACGGTGGTCAACACAATCGAAGCGGTGCAACGGTTGCTGGGAGTGAGGGTGGCTGATGGCTGACTTCGAAGCCGCATTGGCTGACGCTCAGCTGTGGGTGGGCACGGTCGTAGGAGTCGTGATGGTCGGCGAGGGTAAGGCCGAGGATGGCACGCCGACGATCGATGTCTGGGTGACCCGGCCGGTGAGCCTGCCGACCGCCATTCGGGGAGTGCCGGTCAGGGTGGTCGAGAGCGGTGTGATCGAGGCCCAGTAACGTCCTGGTATGCGAGCGTTTGTAGAAGGACTTCCCAAAGCCGAGTTGCACGTGCACCACGTCGGCTCGGCACTGCCTCGAATCGTCGCTGAGCTGGCCGCTCGGCATGAGGGCAACACCCCGGTACCGGCCGATCCTTCCCTTCTGGCGGAGTACTTCACCTTCACCGACTTCGCCCACTTCGTCACCGTGTACCTGAGCGTGGTCGACCTCATCCGAGATGCCGAAGACGTAAGGATCCTGACCTACGAGGTCGCCCGGGAGCTGGCCCGGCAGAACGTCCGCTATGCCGAGCTGACCTGTACGCCGTATTCGCATGTGCGGCGCGGAGTTCCGGCCACCGCCTACTGCGAGGCGATCGAAGACGCGCGGGAGAAGGCGGAATCCGAGCTCGGCATCGTTTTGCGTTGGTGCTTCGACATTCCCGGCGAAGCAGGGCTGCAAGCCGCGGATGAGACGTTGCGGATCGCGCTGGAGGAGAAGCCGGCCGGTCTGGTCAGCTTCGGGCTTGGCGGGCCGGAGATCGGCGTGCCGCGCCCGCAGTTCCGGCCGTACTTCGCGATGGCCAAGGCGAACGGTCTGCACAGCGTGCCGCACGCGGGGGAGACGACCGGGCCGCAGACCGTGTGGGACGCGATCCACGAGCTGAGCGCCGACCGTATCGGCCATGGCATCGCTGCCGTGCAGGATCCAGCTTTGCTGGCCTATCTGGCTTCGGAAGGCATTCCATTGGAGGTGTGCCCGACCTCGAATGTGCGCACGCGTGCCGTGCCTTCCCTCGATGAGCATCCACTTAGGACACTCATCGACGCGGGGGTTCAGGTCAGCATCAACTCCGACGACCCGCCTATGTTCGGGACCACGCTCGAGAACGAATACCTTGTCGCCGCAACGCTTTTAGAGCTCGACCAGGCAGGCGTTGCCGCCCTTGCGCGCGACGCGGTGCGCCACTCCTTCGCGCCGGACCGGGTTAAAGCCTCGGTGACCGCGGAGATCGACAGCTATCTGACCTCGGCAAAGTAGTAGCTCCGCTCGGCCTCCATCTCTGCATCAGGTGGGTGAATCAGAGATGGAGGCGCACAACACGACTACCCGCGGTGAAGCCGCCGGACCTTGGTCCAGGTGGGTGCATCCAGGGCACCGGCCCGATTGTCGACCGCCTTCTCGCGGACGCGGATCGGATCGGTCAGGTCCAGATAGCTGTTCTTGGTGGCGTTGCGATCCCAGGATCGGGTGCCGATCTCGATGTGGTCGCGCCGATCGCTCTGATCCTGACTGGTGATCTTCAGGACGTCATAGCCGCTCCAGCGCGGCCGCAAAATGAGACACGGGCGCACTTTCGAGCCCGGACCATCCTCATAGGGCACCTCGGCCCACCAGATCTCGCCGGGCTTTGCCTTGCGAAACCTCTGCCAAAACCATGTCCACACGAGGGCCTACCCTATCGGCTGATGTTCGCGGGGCTAGATCCGAGTGAAGAATCCTCGGCTATGGATTCGGTGCTGACAGCGGTGTTCCTTCCCATTGCGCTGGGGATCGTCATGCTCGGCCTGGGGCTCGGCCTCACTGTCGCCGACTTCAAGCGAATAGTCGTCTTCCCCAAGGCCGTGCTGATCGCGCTCACCTGCCAGGTGTTGCTGCTTCCGGCAGTCTGCTTCGGGCTCGTGCTCGCCTTCGATCTGCCACCGGTGCTGGCGGTGGGCATGATGCTGCTGGCCGCCTCGCCCGGCGGGACGACGGCCAATCTCTACAGCCATCTCTTCGGCGGCAACGTGGCCCTCAACGTGACATTGACCGCTGTCAACTCAGTGATCGCGGTCTTCACCCTGCCGATCGTGGTCAATCTTTCTTTGGCTCACTTCTTGGCTGGTACCGGCCAAATCGGTTTGCAATTCGACAAGGTGCTTCAGGTCTTTGCGATCGTGCTGATCCCGGTGGCACTCGGCATGTTCGTCCGATCGCGCTCGGTTTCCTTCGCCGAGCGGATGAACAAGCCGGTCCGGATACTGTCGGTGGTCGTGCTCGTCGCCGTCATCGTCGGCACAATCATCAAGGAGCGCGAGAACGTCGCGACCTACTTCGCCGACGCCGGGCTGGCCGCGCTCGTCTTCAACCTGATCAGCCTGACCTTGGGATATTTGGCGCCGCGGCTGCTGAAGATCGGCAAGCCGGAGTCGGTGGCCGCGGCCATGGAGATCGGCATCCACAATGGAACGCTCGCCATCGTCATCGCCACCACCCTGCTGAACAGCACTCAGATGGCAGTGCCCGCCGCGGTCTACAGCATCATCATGTTCTTCACCGCAGCCGGATTCGGCTATTTGGTCATTAAGGTGCGTTCGTAGGGCATATCGTGCATACGTGATCGAAGCACGTGGCCTGTCTAAGCGTTACGGGCCCAAAGTCGCGGTCGACGGCGTCGACTTCACCGTCCAGCCGGGGAGAGTCACGGGCTTCCTTGGCCCCAACGGCGCCGGCAAGTCGACCACCATGCGGATGATCCTCGGGCTGGACCATCCGACGGCCGGTGATGTCTGGGTCAACGGCAAGCACTATCGCGACCTCGCCAAGCCGCTTACCCAGGTGGGCGCGCTGCTCGACGCCAAGGCGGTCCACCCTGGCCGATCCGCCTACAACCATCTGCTCTGCCTGGCCAAGAGCAATGGCATCCCAGCGAGCCGGGTCACTGCGGTGATCGATCTGGTCGGGCTGCACGACGTGGCGCGCAAGCGCACCAAGGGTTTCTCACTCGGCATGGGCCAGCGGCTCGGCATCGCCGCGGCGATGCTGGGCGATCCTGGCGTGCTGATGTTCGACGAGCCGGTCAACGGGCTCGACCCGGAGGGCATCCTGTGGATCCGGACTCTGATGCGGCAATTCGCGTCGGAGGGCCGGACAGTCTTCGTTTCCAGCCATCTGATGTCGGAGATGGCGCTTACGGCCGACCATCTCATCGTCATCGGGCGGGGCCGGATCATCGCGGACACGGACATGGCGACCTTCATCGCTCGCAACTCGGCGGTCCATGTGCTTGTGCGAACTCCACAACCGACAGAGCTCGCTTCTTTCCTTCAGGCGCAACGCCTCGGCGTCGAACCCGGCGGAGACAACACCCTGCTCGTATACGGCACGACCACTTCCTCGGTGGGCGATGTAGCCGCCGACAACGGGATCCGGCTGCATGAGCTGATGACGGTCAGGCCGTCGCTCGAGGAGGCGTACATGCAGAGCACCGCCGACGCGGTCGAGTATCACGCCGGTGTCCCGGAGGTGCGGGCGTGAACAACTTCGCGGACATCCTGGCTTCGGAGTGGGTGAAGATCCGGTCCGTCCGGTCGACCTACTGGAACCTGATCATTCTCTTCGTGCTCACTGTCGGCCTCGGGGCATTGATTGCCAGCGTGATGTCGGTCCAGGGCGGCGAAGATGGGCCTAGCGGGTCGGCGGCCGAGCTCAGTTTGGTGGGGACGTATTTCGGGGTGGTGGCAGTGGTGGCGCTGGGCGCACTTGTCATCACGGCCGAATACAGCACCGGCATGATCCGGACGTCGCTGACCACGGTGCCCCGTCGGATCCCGTTCCTGTCCGGCAAAGCGGTCGTCCTGTTCGCCCTCGTATTCGTGATCGGCGCGGTCGCCTGCTTCCTTGCCTACCTGATCAGCCGGCCCATCTTTGCCAACAAGGGACTCCCGTCCTCGCTCGGTGATCCCGGCGTCCTGCGGATCATCCTCGGCGGCGGGCTCTACCTCGCGGTCACCGCGATCTTCACGTTTGCGCTCGGCGCGATCCTGCGGCAGACGGCCGGGGTCATCACCATCATGTTGGGCCTGCTTTTCGTGGCTCCGGTGATCGCGCAATTCCTGCCCGCGTCGCTGCCGATCGGCAAGTACCTGCCGGACCGGCTGGGCCAGGGCATCATGGCACTGACGACAGCCGAAGGCGCGCTGAGCCCTTGGGCGGGTTTCTTTCTCTACTGCGGCTACACCATCGTGCTGCTCGCGATTGCCTTCTATCTCACCGAAAAGCGTGACGCCTAACCTTCTTCGGCGGGCCAGGGCCAAGTCTCCGGCGCCGCATAGCCTCCGGCAGCAGCGAATGCGGCCGCAATGGTCGGCGTATCGGTTCGGAGGCTCAATGCGCAGCGCAGTAGGACGCGCGCCTTATACGGGTCGAGAAACCCAGCCGGGATAAGGCCTTTGCTGATCAGATCGCGCTCCGAGCCGGGGAAACCGTAGGTCGAGGTGAGGACCGGGCCGCCGGCTGTCCGGGAGGCGAGCACGACCGGCATGGATTGGCCCAGCGAATGCAGCGCGGGGACTGTCCATTCTGGAACGTGGCCGGCACCGAACCCGGCCACCACCAACCCATCGAGTCGACCGGCCAAACCTTCCAACAGGACACCATCGTCGCCCAAACTCATGACCACTACAGCGATCCGTGGACTTGGCGCATCCGGCGGGGGTGTCGGCAGGGTGAAGCGTGTGGTCAGCCGACTGAGCATGACGGGCTTTCCGGCTACCACGTAGCCGAGCGGGCCACCGTTGGCGGATTGGAAAGTCGAGCCGCTCGTGGAATGGGTTTTGCGAACCCGTTTGGCGGCATGGATCTCGTCCGCGAAAACCACCAGTGCGCCTTGCGAACGGCAACCCGGATCGGCCGCAACCTGAATAGCCGCAAGCAGATTGGCCGGGCCGTCAGCGCCTGCCAACGTCGGATTCCGCATCGCTCCGGTGACCACGACCGGCTGCGGCAACCGGTGTAGCAGGTCGAGCAGGTAGGCCGTTTCCTCAATGGTGTCAGTGCCTTGGGTGACCACAACACCATCTGCCCCGCCTTCGAGACTGGCTCGAATCGCGGCCGACAGCTCATGAAGGTCGTCAAAGGACAGTGAGGCGCCCGGCAGCTTCCGGAAGTCGTTCACCTCCAGATCGATGGCCGACTCGGTCAGGCCGGGGATTGCCGCCAGCAGTTGGGCCGCCGAGAGAGCCGGGACCACGCCGCCCTGCGCACCGGCGGACATCGCTATCGTGCCGCCCAGTGCGAACAGGACGACTCGCGGTCGCGGCTCAGGCTTCATGGCAAGCGCAGAACCCAGCGATAGGCCTGCACGAGGCCGGTGTCGAAGCTCGCCGCCGAACCCCAGAGGAAGAGCCGGAACCGGCGATAGAACGGATCGCCCCAGCGGCGCACGATCTCCTCGCGGGCGGCGTCGAGCCGGCGAGCCCACTCGGCGCAGGTCAGGTGATAGTTGTGCCGGTCATCGTCCACACTGACCAGCTCGAAGGGGGACCTGGCGACGTGCCGCAGGTATTGGTGCAGCACGAGTGGTGACGACCTGCCCGGGTAGATGTAGCGGCTCATGAAAGTGGAGACGTTGTGCTTGGTCCGCATGGCGAGCGCATCAAGGTAGACGTGCCCACCCGGCTTCACGAGTGATGCATACTGCCGCAGGGTCGCCTTGTAGTTGGGCAGGTGCTCGGTAACGCCCATGTTGACGATCGCGTCATACCGCTGCGGCGCCGCATAGCGCAGCGCATGCTCGCGGATCACAGTGGCAGGCAGACCTTCGCGGGCGATCAGCTCATTGAGGTAGCGCTCGGACTCCTCGGCCAGAGTCAGGGTAGTCACCTTGATCCCGCGCCGGCCGGCATGTTCCATGAAGGCGCCCCAGCCACCGCCCACCTCGAGCACGTGATCGCCCGGCTTGACCTGGATCGCATCGAGGGCGAGATCCATCTTGCGGGTCATCGCGTCCTCGAGCGGCTCGTCGTCGCTCTGGAAAACCCCTTGCGTGTAGCACCGGTGCCGCTTGTCCATGAAGGTGAGGAAGAAGTCGGAGTCGTTGTCGTAGTGCGAGGAAATGGCCGGCCGATCGCCCTTGAAATAGCGGCCCAGCCACGCGATCGGATGGAAGTCGTGGAACATCTCACGCATCTTCAACGCCGTCATAAGGTCGCCTTCGATATCCAGCCACCCGCGTAGGTAAGCCACCCCGATCGCGAACTGGTCCAGCCCTCCGAGCGCCTTCTGCCCGCGGGGATCGGTGACCCGCACGGTGAAGACGGGTGCGCCTTGCCCCAGCGCCGACTCCGAGCCGTCGAGGTCTTTCACGGCAAATGGAATGGGCGTGCGGGAGGCGAAGTAGTGGCGATAGCGCCGGTCGAGAGTGCTCGCTAGATCTGAGCGTGCCATGAGGTCAATTTACCGGCCCGAATCGTCTGCCAGCTATAGCCAGCCTCTTCTCTTGAAGACCAGATAGAGCACGATGCACACCAGAGCCATCAATCCCAGCGCGAAGGGGTAGCCGAAAACCCAATGCAGCTCGGGCATATCGTCGAAGTTCATCCCGTAGATGGTGCCGACAAGGGTTGGTGCGAAAAGGATTGCGGCCCATCCGGAGATCTTCTTGACCTCGACGTTCTCCTCGCTGGCCGCCTCGGTCAGCCGGTTCATCTCGGCTATCTGCGCCTGGCCTACCAATGTGGTGTCGACGGTCAGGATGCTGTCGAGCAGCTGGCGGAAACTGTCCGCCCGCTCTGCGACGGTGGTGGCGTGGTCAGCCACGTCGCGCAGGTTGCGCAGCAGCTCTTCGTGGGCGCCCTCCATCAGTCCTTTGAGGATGCCCAGCAATGGCTTGACCGCACGCTGGAACTCGATCACCTCACGGGAGAGCTCATAGATGCGCCGGGACACCCCCGGGTCGCGGTCGAAGACCTGGGTCTCAATTTCATCGATGTCGTTCTGAAGACCCGCCACCACCGGGGCGTACCCGTCGACCACTGCGTCCAGCACGGCATAGAGCACGGCGTCCGGCCCGAGTGCGAGCAGCTCGGGATCCGCCTCCAGGCGCTGCCGGACTGCGTGCAGATCGGGTGCGTCGCTGTGCCGGACGGTCAGCACGAACTGGGGGCCGACGAAAATGTGGATCTCTCCGAAGTCGACCGTTTCGGTGTCATCGAGATAGCGGGCGGCCCGCAGCACCACGAACCTGGTGTCGCCGTAACTCTCCAGCTTCGGCCGCTGGTGGGCCACAATCGCGTCTTCAACAGCGAGCGGGTGCAGCCCGAATCGAGCTGCGGCGGTGAGCAGCTGTTCATCCGCCGGGCGCAACAGCCCGATCCAGGCCATCGTGCCCGGCGGCCGCTCATAAACGCGGGTCAGATTGGATAGTTCCGGGAGACGGTGCCCGTCGCGGTAGACCGCGGCGTCGACCACGCTTCTTTCGAGCGCCGCAGCCGGCGACGTGACGTGATCCGGTCGCGGGTCCATCGACTGCTCAGGTGCCTCAGGACGCGTCATACGCCCCATCATGCCCGCGGGTAACCGGTAGCCGGTCCGGATCGGCCAACCGATAACATCGGAAAATCAATTCCCTTTCTTGAGGAGTACCTGTCATGAGCGCACCGAGTTCCCGGACTGCTGTCGACCCCGTCGTCGTCGCGGCCGGCACGACGTGCGCGGCGGCCATCGCCGAGGCAGGCCTGCCCACCTCCGGCCCGAAGGCGATCGTGGTGGTGCGCGACCCGTCCGGCCAGCTGCGCGATCTGGATTGGGCGCCTTCTTCAGAAGTTGCGGTCGAGCCGGTCGCCATCGATTCGCCCGACGGCCTTAATGTGCTGCGCCACTCGACCGCCCATGTGCTCGCCCAGGCGGTGCAGGATCTCTTTCCCGAAGCCAAGCTCGGCATCGGCCCGCCCATCGAAAACGGCTTCTACTACGACTTCAGCGTGGCCAAGCCGTTCCATCCGGAGGATCTCGAGAAGATCGAGAAGCGGATGCAGGAGATCATCAAGTCGGGGCAGGCGTTCAAGCGCCGCCGTTTCGACTCGTTGGAGGAGGCCAAGGCCGAGCTCGCCGACGAGCCGTTCAAGCTTGAGCTGGTGGATATCAAAGGTGACGTCGACGATGACGTGATGGAGGTCGGCGGGG
The DNA here is from genome assembly GCA_003543035.1 of Micromonosporaceae bacterium. Lineage (GTDB taxonomy): Bacteria > Actinomycetota > Actinomycetes > Mycobacteriales > Micromonosporaceae > Rhizocola. Next base: position 9,860 of record DPJL01000375.1, read on the forward strand.
ACGAGCTGACCATCTACGACAACTTCGACAAGGACGGCAAGCGCTGCTGGGGCGACCTATGCCGGGGACCGCACCTGCCGTCGACCCGATTCATCCCCGCCTTCAAGATCATGCGGTCGGCGGCCGCGTATTGGCGAGGCTCGGAAAAGAACCCGCAGCTGCAACGGATATACGGAACAGCGTGGCCGACCCGGGACGCTTTGAAGGGGTACCTCCAACTGCTTGAAGAGGCGGCCAAGCGCGATCACCGCAAGCTCGGTGTGGAACTCGATCTCTTCTCCTTCCCCGACGAGATCGGCTCCGGGCTGGCCGTCTTCCATCCCAAGGGCGGCATCATCCGCCGCGAGCTGGAGAACTATTCGCGTAAGCGGCACGAAGAAGAGGGCTACTCGTTCGTCAACACGCCGCACATCACCAAGGAGCAGCTCTTCCTGACCTCGGGGCACCTGCCGTATTACGCGGACACCATGTTCCCGCCGATACAGCTCGAGGGCGCGGAGTACTACCTCAAGCCGATGAACTGCCCGATGCA
>DPJL01000375.1:10741-11297 GCA_003543035.1 Micromonosporaceae bacterium
GAATTGCCGTTGCGGCTCTTCGAGTTCGGCACCGTCTACCGGTACGAGAAGTCGGGTGTGGTGCACGGGCTGACCCGGGTGCGCGGGTTGACCATGGACGACTCGCACATCTACACCACGCGCGAGCAGATGGCGGGGGAGATCAAGTTCCTGCTCAAATTCGTGCTGGATCTGCTGGCGGATTACGGCCTGTCGGACTTCTACCTCGAACTGTCCACACGCGACGATTCGCCGAAGTTCGTCGGCTCGCAGGAGAACTGGGCCGAGGCCACCGCGGTGCTGGAGCAGGCGGCGCTGGACTCCGGCTTGGAGTTGGTGCCCGATCCCGGCGGCGCGGCGTTCTACGGCCCGAAAATCAGCGTCCAGGCCCGCGATGCGATCGGCCGCACCTGGCAGATGTCCACCATCCAGGTGGACTTCAACCTGCCGGAGCTGTTCGCGCTGGAGTACCAGGCCGCGGACGGGTCACGGCAGCGGCCTGTCATGATCCACCGGGCCCTGTTCGGGTCGATCGAGCGGTTCTTCGGGGTGCTGACCGAGCACTACGCCGGGGCGT
>DPJL01000375.1:11492-14403 GCA_003543035.1 Micromonosporaceae bacterium
TCGGCCGCACCTGGCAGATGTCGACCATCCAGGTCGACTTCAACATGCCGGAACGTTTCGGCCTGGAATACCAGGCGGCTGACGGCACCCGGCAGCGGCCGATGCTGATCCACCGAGCGCTTTTCGGGTCGATCGAGCGATTCTTCGGTGTGCTCACCGAGCACTATGCGGGCGCGTTTCCGGCTTGGCTGGCTCCGGTACAGGTGGTGGGCATCCCGATCCGGGAAGACCACTCCTCCTATCTGGCCGACTTTGTGGATCGGCTGCGCAAGGAAGGCATCCGGGCCGAGGTCGACTCCTCCGACGACCGGATGCAGAAGAAGATCCGCAACGCTCAGCAGCAGAAGATCCCGTTCATGGCGATCGCCGGGGACCAGGACGTTGCGGATGGCACCGTGTCCTTCCGCTACCGCGACGGGTCGCAGTGGAATGGTGTTCCGCTGGACGAGGCGGTCGCGCACGTGACCGAGGTGGTGCGGTCACGTACCAATGTGGGGCCCTCGCATGCGGGTTCATGAATCCGGGTACGAGCTGGATCCGTCGCGAGACCGGCTGGATCTGGATCTGATCGAGCAGTGGCTGGCGGCCGAGGCCTATTGGGCGCTCGGCCGCCCCCGCTCGGTTATCGAACGTTCCATCGACAACTCCACTGTGTACGGACTATATGGACGGTCCGGCGAGCAGGTGGGCGTCTTCCGGGTGGTCACCGACAACGCGACCTTCGCCTGGCTCTGCGACGTCTTCATCGATAAGGAACACCGCGGGAATGGGCTGGCGCAGTGGGCGGTGGCGCACATCCGCGACGACCTTCTCGCCACCGGCGTCTACCGGATAATCCTCGCCACCGCCGACGCCCACGGGGTATATGAGAAGGTGGGGTTCGCGCCGCTGGCCGAGCCGGATCGGCTGATGGCGCTGACCACACGGAGGATCGGCGAATCGTGATGCATCAGGACGGGCTGGAGCGGCTGTGGACACCATGGCGGCTGGCCTACGTGGCCGGGCCCGAGAAGCCGGTCGGCTGCCCGTTCTGCGATGACTACGACTCGCTGCTGATCGCTCGCGGTGAGCTCGTCTACGCCGTCCTGAACAAGTACCCCTACAACCCGGGGCACCTACTCATCTGCCCGTACCGGCATGTCGCCGACTACACCGACCTCACTGCCGAAGAGGTGGCCGAGATCGGCGCCTTCACCCAGCAGTCGATGATGGTGATCCGGAAGGTGTCCAGCGCCCACGGCTTCAACATCGGCATGAACCAGGGTCAGGTGGCGGGGGCGGGGATAGCCGCGCATCTGCACCAGCACGTGGTGCCGCGTTGGGGTGGGGACAACAACTTCCTGCCGGTGATCGGTGGCACCAAAGCCCTGCCACAACTGCTCGCCGACACCCGCGACCTCCTCCGCGGCGCCTGGTCCTCGTAACCCCCTCCTGCGCGTTGATCATGAACTTAAGTTCCTGCTCGACGGCGTGTCGCTACTCCGTACGTCTTGATCGCGGACGCATTTTGTCGGACCCCGGTGGCAGCATCCGCTGCTATGACTGGCACTTTGCATGGCGTGATCTTCGACACGGCCGACATCAAGGGCCTGGCTTCCTTTTACTCGCAGCTCACCGGGTTCAAGGAGGATTACGTCGACGACTACTGGATCACGCTGAAGAGCGATGAGGGTCGCCGGCTGGCTTTCCAGCTCGCGCCCGATCACGTCCAGCCGCGCTGGCCGGATCAGAGGTTCCCGCAGCAGTTCCATCTCGACTTCCTCACGCCTGACATGGAGGGTGAGACTGCCCGTGCCATCTCCCTTGGCGCGACCCGGCTCGAGGGCGGTGGCGACACCTGGACCGTGCTGGCGGATCCGTCGGGGCATCCGTTCTGCGTATGCGCCAACGATGGAGCCACCTCGTTGGCTTGGCAGGATGTGGCCATCGACTGCCCCGATGGGAAGGCACTCGGGACCTTCTATGCCGAGCTGCTGGGCTATGAGCTGACCTACGAGGGCCCGGAAGGCGCGATGATCTCCGCCGAGGGCAGGCTTCCGGTGATGTTCCAAAATGTCGCCGACTACAACGCTCCTCGGTGGCCCGACCCCGCCTACCCGCAGCAGGCACACCTCGACATCGATGTCGATGACATCGACGAGGCTGAGGAGATGGTGCTTGGGCTGGGCGCTACCAAGCTTCGGGGTGGCGGCGGGAGCATCTCGGGCTACCGCGTCTTCGCCGATCCCGCTGGGCATCCGTTCTGCCTGGTTTGGGGCCAGTAGTCTCTTCGGCTAGATCGAAGTCTCCGCAAGAACTATTCGCTTTCGCCGGATACGCGTGGCACCGTATCCGGCGGAACGTTTAGACGGGGGACTAATGAACGTGTCGCGGCGAAGGCTGCTGCGCGGTGGCGTGGTTGCCGCTGCAGGGGCCGCCATTGGAGTAGCCGCAAGCAAATTGCCGGATTTGTTCGCTCCTGAGCGACTGCCGATAGACGGTGGCTATGCCCCGGCGGGCAACCCCTCCGGCTGGTCGGGCCGAGGTGGGCTACGCACCATCTGGCATGTCCCCACGACGAAGCCATGGGTGGCTTTGACGTTCGATGACGGCCCGGAGCCCGACTGGACGCCACGGGTGCTGGACACTTTGGACAGACTCAAGGCGGATGCGACTTTCTTCGTGGTCGGCGATCGGCTGCTGCGGCACGCCGATCTCATCCGCGGTCGCTATGACCGGCACGAAGTTGGCAACCACACCTTCTCCCACCGCGACCTGGCCAAACGAGATGACGCGGCGGTGCGCGATCAGCTCTCCCGCTGTCACGATGCCATCATCAAGGTCGTTGGACGCACGCCAACCCTGATGCGGCCGCCCTGGGGGCACCTCGGCGGGACGACGCTCACGGTCGCCGACGAGTTCGGCTATGACG
>DPJL01000421.1 GCA_003543035.1 Micromonosporaceae bacterium
CGGCCCCGCCGCGATCGCCGAAGGCGACGGCCGAAGGCCGCCCTTGACAATGAGACGCGGCGCTCCACAATGCGCGCCGCCAACACCGCCCACGTGCTTACCGGCGCTTGCCGTTCACCCCGTGATAGCGCCGCAGATGCTCCCCCGTCAACGAGTCGGCAGCCAACAACTTCTCCGGCGTGCCAGTAAACACGATCTCCCCACCGTTCTTCCCACCATCAGGCCCAAGGTCGATGATCCAGTCGGCCTGCTGGATGACGTCGAGGTTGTGCTCGATCACCACCACGGTGTTCCCATTGTCAACCAACCGATTCAGCAACGCCAACAGCGTGTCTACATCGGACATGTGCAGCCCGGTCGTCGGCTCATCAAGAACGTACACGCTACTTGTCCGCCCCAACTGCGTAGCGAGCTTGATCCGCTGCCGCTCCCCACCGGACAACGTGCTCAACGACTGCCCCAAACTCAGGTAGTCCAGTCCTACCTCGTTGAGCGTGCCCAGGATCCCATGCAATGCCGGCTCCGAGAAGAACTCCAGCGCATCCTCGGCCGACATCTCCAGAACGTCCGCGATGGACTTGCCCCGCAACTGGTGCGCCAGCACCGACTCCTTGAAGCGGCGGCCGTCGCAGCTGTCGCAGTGGGCGGTGATCGGGTCCATGAACGCCAGCTCGGTGATGATGACGCCGCGGCCCTGGCATTCCTCGCACGCACCCTTGGAGTTGAAGCTGAACAGCCCGGCGTCGGCGCCGGTGGCCTTGGCGAACAGCTTCCGGATCGCGTCCATCAGGTCGAGGTACGACGCCGGGGTCGACCGGGACGATGCGGCGATCGCGGACTGGTCGACGAAGATCGAGTCCGGGTAGGCGTTCAGGAACACTTCGGAGATGAGCGTGCTCTTGCCCGACCCGGCCACGCCGGTGATCGCGGTCAGCACCCCGACCGGGATGTCCACCGACACGTTCTTCAGGTTGTGCAGCGTGGCGTCCTCAATGGACAGCTGGCCCCGCGCCTCCCGAACAGTCTCCTTGACCTTGGTCTCCCGGCGCAGGCCCTCGCCGGTGCGGGTCTTGGCCGTACGCAGCCGCGCGAACGTGCCCTCGAAGACGATCGAGCCGCCATGCGCACCGGCCTGCGGCCCGACGTCGACGATGTGGTCGGCGATCTCGATGACGTCCGGGTCGTGCTCGACGACGATCACCGTGTTGCCCTTGTCGCACAGCTCGCGCAGCAGGTTGTTCAGCCGCCCGACATCGTGCGGGTGCAGGCCGATGCTGGGCTCGTCGAAGATGTAGGTCATCCCGGTCAGGCTGCTGCCAAGGTGCCGGACCAGCTTCAGCCGCTGACCTTCGCCACCGGACAGCGTCGCCGTGCCGCGGTCGAGGCTGAGGTAGCCGAGCCCGATCGCCGCCACCCGCTCCAGCGCGGTCCGGGCCGACGAAGCGATCGCGGCGGCTACCGGGTCGGAGATCTCGCCGAGCACCTCGATCAGGTCGGTGATCTGCATCCGTGACCACTCGGCGATGTTGCGGCCGTCGATCTTGGTGGCGAGCGCGGTGTGGCTCAGCCGGGCGCCGTCGCAGGATGGGCATTCGCCGTCGGTGGTGAACCGCAGGATCATCTCGCGGGTGCGGTCGCTCAACGTGCTCAGGTCGCGCTTGAGGTGGCGCCGGGTGAACCGGTCCTCCAGGCCCTCGTAGTCGGTCTGGAAGTTGGTGTTCTTGGTGGTGATCGCGACCTTGCCGCCGGTGCCGTGCAGAAGCGTGTGCCACTCGTCCTTTGTGTACTTGCTCAGCGGCTTCTTCGGGTTGAGCTTTCCGGATTTCGCCCAGATCTGCCATTCCACCGCGCCGACCTTGAAGTCGGGGAACAGCAGCGCGCCCTCGTCCAACGACTTGGTCCGGTCGAACATCTTGCTGTGGTCAAGGCGAACGGCCTGGCCCAACCCCTCACAGTCCGGACACATGCCCACCGGGTCGTTGTAGGAATAGGTGGACACCCGGCCGTCCGTCGGCTTACCGTGCCGCGCGAACAGCGCCCGGATGACCGGGCCGATGTCGGTGATCGTCCCGACCGTGGAGCGGGCGTTGCCGCCGACCGGCTTCTGGTCGACGATGACCGGCGTCGTCAGGTTCTCGATGGCGTCCGCGTTCGGCCGCTCGTACTTGGGCAGCTGGTTGCGAATGAACCAGCTGAACGTGCCGTTGAGCTGACGCTGCGCCTCGACTCCGATCGTGTCGAAGACGATCGACGACTTCCCCGACCCGGACACTCCGGTGAAGACCGTGATCTTGTTCTTCGGGATGCTCAGGGACACGTCCTTGAGGTTGTGCACCCTGGCACCGACGATCCGGATGCTGTCGCCGTCGCCCAGAGCCGGCTGGGTCTTCCTCCTGGTGGCGCTCACGGGTCTCCCCTCGTCGTGACATCAGACCGCTACTGAAGGCCCGACGGTAGCCGGGCCTTCAGTAGCGGTGCGGTATGGACTCATGAGACCAGGACGGGCTTCTTGTCCTCGTCGAGGTCCAGTCCGGGGTCCTCCTGCCTGGCGCCCAATTTGCTCGGCCACCACATCCGACCATTGAGATCCAGGCTCAGCGCCGTAACCAGCACCGACCGCACGATGAACGTGTCGAGCAGGACACCGAGAGCCACCGCGACACCGAGTTGGGCGAAGAACACCAGCGGGAGGCTGCCGAGCACGCCGAACGTCGCGGCCAGCACGAGACCCGCGGAGGTGATCACTCCGCCGGTCGCCGCGAGCCCGATCAGCGTGCCGCGCCGGGTGCCGTGCCGCTGCGCCTCCTCACGGATCCGGGTGACCAGGAAGATGTTGTAGTCGATCCCAAGCGCGACCAGGAACACGAAGACGAACAGCGGGAACGAGCTGTCCGCGCCGTTGAACCCGAACACGTGCTCGAACAGGACCGCGCTGATGCCGAGCGCTGCCGCGAACGACAGCACCACGGTGGCGATGAGCACGAGTGGCGCCACGATCGCGCGCAGCAGCAGGCCGAGGATCAGCAGCACCGCGAGCAGCACCAGCGGAATGATCAGCTGGTTGTCGTGGTCGTTCGCCCGGTTCATGTCGATGAGCATCGCGGTCTGGCCGCCGACCTTCGCGTCGGCACCGG
>DPJL01000012.1:0-859 GCA_003543035.1 Micromonosporaceae bacterium
CCGGCATAGCTGCGCCCCATCACCGGGCCGCTGCAGTTTCCGGCCGCGAACAGGCCTTGGATCACCGACCCGTCCGGCCGCAGCACCCGGGATTGGGTGTCAGTGCGCATGCCGCCCTTGGTACCCAGATCGCCGGGCACGATTTTGAAGGCGTAGAACGGTGCGATGTCGATCGAGTCGAGGCAAGGATTGGGCCACTGCACCGGATCGGCGAAGTACTCGTCGTACTTGCTGTCTCCGCGTTTGAAGTCGGTGTCCTTGCCGGTGAAGGCGAGCCAGTTGAACCGCACGACGGTGTTGCGCAGGTTTGCCGCAGGGACGTTGATGCGCCGCGCGAGGTCGTCGAGGGTCCACGACTTGTGCACCGCACCGCTGTCGAACCAGGTTTGCGGGAGCTCCTGCAACGGGGCGATGTCCTTGAACAGATAGCGATTGCGGTACTGCTGATCGGTGATCATCCAGCACGGGATGTGCGGGTTGGCTGCGGTGTGCTTGTCGTACATCACGTGCACGACGTCGCTGTACGGAGCGGCCTCGTTGACGAAACGCTTGCCCTGACCGTTGACGAAGATGGTGCCGGGCAACGTTCGCTCGGCCAGGCAGAAATAAGGCCCGTCCGGCAACGGAATCGCCGGGCCCCACCAGGCGTCGTCCATCAGATCGAGCGCAGCACCCGCGCGCTCGCCCGCTTCGATGCCGTCGCCTGTGTTGGATTTGGCGCCAACCGTCCAGTTCACGCCGATCGGCTCCCGTTGGAATTCCTTGCGCATGCGCTCGTTGTGCTCGAACCCGCCAGAGCCGAGGATCACCCCGCGGCGCGCCTTGAGGAGAACCTCCTCGCCGTTGCGGATCGCGCGAA
>DPJL01000012.1:1069-15444 GCA_003543035.1 Micromonosporaceae bacterium
CCCCCTTTCCCTCCCCGACGCTCTTCCGATCTAGCCGAGGATCACCCCGCGGCGCGCCTTGAGGAGAACCTCCTCGCCGTTGCGGATCGCGCGAACCCCAGCCACCCGGCCGTTTTCGAGATACAGGTCGGTAAGCGGAGTGCTGAGCCATACCGGCACGTCGGCCGCGAGCAACCCCGCTCGCAATCCACCGGCCAGCGCCTGCCCCATCGTGATCGGCCGCTGCCCCTGCGCGGCCGCAGCAAGATAGCGGCTGACTATTTCGGTCGCGGTCGCCAAACCCTTGGGGTGCCTGGCGATCAGGTTGAGCCACTTGTAGTCGGTGGTGAGCACCACTGTCCCTGGTGGACTGGGGATATAGCTCGGATTCAGCTTTGCCAACTCCGCGCCGAGGATGTTGCCATCGAGGGGAGCGGGCTCGATGGAGCGACCGTTGGGCATGCCGCCGGAAAATTCCGGGAAGTAGTCTGAATACCCCTCCATCCAGCGGAAACGAAGTGGGCTATGGCGCATGATGAGGGAGATCGCGGCCGGGCCGTGGGCCAGAAACGCTTGCTGCATCGCGGCCGGCGAATCTCCGGCCACGACCCGGGACAGGTAGGTCGCCGCTTTGGCCGGGGTGTCAGGCACCCCGGCGGCCAGGATCACTTCGTTGTTGGGGATCCAGATCCCCGCTCCGGAACGTGCTGCCGATCCGCCGAAAACAGCGGCCTTCTCGATCACTACAGTTTGCACACCCCGTTTGGCGGCGGTAAGAGCACCGGTCATACCGGCTGCTCCAGCCCCGACCACCACCACGTCGAACTCGATCACGGTCGTCATTGGACCTCCGGGCAGATGGTCTTGTAACACGTTACAATTTCGAGTGCATGAAGGGTACGTCAAAAGCAGAGATGCATTCTAGAACCAACTACCATTTTCTGAGTACCAAAAGAGCCCTGTCCTTTTCGGACAGGGCTCTTTGTGTTGCAGCGCTTACAGAGTGAGCGTCCAGGTGTTGATATACCCGGTGTCGATCGATGCGGCGTCTCGCACACGAAGCTTCCACGTGCCGTTGGCTGCCTCGCTCGACAGGTTCACGGTGTAGGTCTGGATGATGTTGTCGGCACTGCCACCAGTCCGGTTGTGCAACAGGTAGGTCGACCCGTCCGGGGCAACCGCGTGCACGATCAGGTCACCCTTGTACGTGTGCACGATGTTCACCGCGACAGTGCTTGTAGCGGAAGCGTTCCGGTTGCAACCCGAGATCGTGATCGAGGACTCCACGGTGGCGAGGTCCGGGATGGTCACGTCGGTCGGGTTGGTCCCCGAACAACCTGGCGCGCTGTTGACGGTGAGGCTGAACGTGGTCGTGCGGGTGGCCGAGGTGCCCGTGCCGGTGATCGTCACCGAATACGTCCCCGATGCCGTTGATGCACCGGTGGAGATGGTCAGCGTGGACGATTGACCGGAGTTGATCGATGACGGGTTGAAGCTGGCCGTCGCGCCGCTGGGCAGCCCACTCGCGGAGAGGTTCACTGTCTGCGCGTTGCCGTTGGTGATCGTCGTGTTGACCGTGGTGGAGATCGAGCTGCCCGGGTTGACCGAGCCCGACGCCGGTGAGGCGCCCATGGAGAAGTCATTTCCTGCGGGTGTACCAACTGCGAGTGTCCAAAGTGCATAGGCTGCCGCGTCGCCGCTGCGGTTCAGGACGGTGTCGCTGATGTTGCTGGGGTTGGTGTCGCAGGCCCGGTGGTAGCACGGGTCGAAGGCGGATTGGGTGCCGCCCCACTTCGTGACCTGAGCCGCCGTCTTGACCCGGCTGGCGCCGGCAGCCACGCCGCTCGTCTGCATGCCGCCCGCATTGAACGAGGTGTCGTCGGAGCGCCCCGCGCCCTCGGTGTTCTCTTCGGTCTGCACGCCGATCGAGTCGTAGTAGGCCTTGAGCGTCTGGCCCAGGCTGCTCGTGATCCGGTTGATGAAGTAGCCCGCGTTGGTCGAGGCCACCATGTCGAAGTTGAAGTAGCCCTTGATCTTTGTACGCTCCGCGCTCGGCAGTTGGGCGACATAGAACTCCGAGCCGTTGAGGCCCTGCTCCTCGTCGGTCCACCAGCCAAAGCGGACATGCTTGGTGAGCGTCGGGTTCTGAGCGGCGAAGGTCAGCGCGATCTCGAGGATCGTGCCAGAGCCGGAAGCGTTGTCGTTGATGCCCGGGCCGGCCGAGACGCTGTCCAGGTGGGCGCCCAGCATGATGACCTGATTGGGGTCGCCACCCGGCCAGTCGGCGATGATGTTGGGCCCGGATCCGCTGGTGCAACCGGAGGTGCACGCCTGCTTCACGACGTTGTAGCCGGCCGCCACCAGCTTGTTGTAGACGTAGTTCACCGACGCCGTGTAGCCGGTGGTGTTTGAGCGTCGATTACCGCCGTTGTTGTTGGCGATCGTCTGGAACTGTGCGAGATGAGCCTTGACGTTGGTCAAGGAGATGTCGGGGATCGCGGCGGCCTGCACGCCCGCGACCGACGCCGGAGCCATCAAGATGACTCCGGCAGCCAGCGCCGCGGCCGCTAGGCAGCGCACGAGGGGGTAGTTGCGCAAGGGGTGCTCCTCACAGGATGGATGGCCGGGGGTCACCGGTTAAGCGAGGATAAACAGATAGGTATGAGTATGTGAATACATACCGGCGCGCTATGACGAGTTGGGATGGCCGCAAGTCTGCTGAAGTGATGATGTGACATCCCTCGACCTCCCGGCGCCTTGATAGAAAGCTATCGCTTTAGCCAGGGAGGCTGAGTTCATTGCGGACCAAGAACGTGCTGCGGATCGCGGCGGTCATTCTCGTCAGTGGCGGCTTGTTAGGGACATCCCCGGCCCATGCCGCACAGTCCACATCGGAGCGAGTGGCGGCGTTGAGCGCCCTCGCCGAGAGCATCGACCCGGGTGTCGCCGGCACCGCGTGGTCGGTTGACCCCAAGTCCAACCAGATCATTGTCGAGGTCGACTCGACCGTCACCGGTGCGGCGTTCGGCAAGGTACAGGCCGCTGTCGCCAAGGCCGACGGGCGCGCTCGCGTCGAGCGCATCAGCGGCCAGCTCACCCCGTTCATCTCGGCCGGGGCTGCCATCTACGGCGGGCAATACCGCTGCTCGCTCGGCTTCAACGTGCGCAAAGGCACGACCTACTACTTCCTGACCGCCGGGCACTGCGGCAACATCGCCAACGAGTGGTTCGCCGACGCCAACCACAACACCAAGCTCGGCAACACCACCGGCAGCAGCTTCCCGAACAACGACTACGCGATCGTCACGTACACCAACACGTCGATCTCGATCGGTGGCGGGTTCTCCTCGGCTGCGAACGCCTACATCGGCGAAGCGGTCAAGCGGACCGGCAGCACCACCGGGACCAAGAGCGGCACCGTCACCGGCCTCAACGTCACCGTCCACTACTCAGGCGGCGGAACGGTGAGGGGCATGATCAGGACCAATGTCTGCGCCGAGCCCGGCGACAGCGGCGGCCCGCTTTACGACGGATCGATTGCGCTGGGCTTGACCTCAGGCGGCAGCGGTAACTGCCGTACCGGCGGCACCACCTACTACCAGCCAGTCGTTGAAGCCCTGAGCAAGTACGGCGTCAGCGTCTTCTGACCAGAACGTTAAGGCGCTCATCGCTACGACCCTCCGAGCGATGAGTGCCTTAACCAACGTTCAATTCGCGGCAAGCGGTGGACAAGGCGGGGATGTGCCGCGACCATCGAGAGCAGGACATCAGTCGCGCGGAGGTGATCCATGGGCCACCCCTCATTGAACGAACTGAAGTCAGCCGTGCTGGACCCCTCAGCCAGGATCGGAGAGGTCGTCGCCGACGCTCCGCGGTTGGCACACGTGGTGGCCAGCCTCGAGACAGATCGGCGCGACATTCTCGCCGCCTTTGATGTGCTGCTGGAGAACCTCAACGAGTCCAAGCGCGTCGACGGAAGGGCGGCCGATCGCCTGATGGAACGGCTGACTCTGTATCGCCAGCGGGCCGCAGACCTGCTCTACCAGGCCTATGGGGTGGATCTGGGTGGGGAAACCTGAGCGATGCGGCGTGCGTCTGAGGACTCATGAGACTTGCACTCACGATCATCGCTGTCACTGCGACCCTGTTGACAGGATGCGCTCGGACCCCACAGCCCGGATCGCCCAGACCAGCTAATGCCTTCGAGCAACGGGCCGAGCAGGTCGCCCAAGCATGGCGAAGTGCGACTGTTGAGAAGGCATTCGTGCCGATGCAAGATCTCACCATCGCGCCCAAGGACGGCTTCCCCAGCGACCAGCTGAAGCAGGCGTACTTGGCCGGTTGGTACACGACAACGGCAACCCTGCCTTCGGAAGCCGGCCCTGGCACGATCCGCTATCCGGACGGCAGTACAACAGACGTGCCCGTGCAAAGCGCGACCGATTCCTTCCGCGCGATCGACCTCGGGGATCCTGGGCCGGGTGGGGTGGCGTTGGAGGTGACAGGTGCCAAAGGTGGCACAGCCACGATCCGCACCAGCCGAGGCGATGCCGAGGTGCCCGTGTGGTTCTTCACGATCAAGGGTATGAGCCAACCCGTGGCACGGGTTTCAGTGGCGCCAGAGGCGATCAGGCCGCTACCTACGCCGCCGACACTGGGCCCGATCGACCCGTCCGCGCACTTCGTCATCGCGCAGGATCTGACCGCCGTGTCCGGCTCGACGATCGACTACCGCCTTGGCGTGGGGGCCTGTGACAAAGAGATCACGCCGTTGCTGTGGGAGTCCTCGGACATCGTCGTGATCGGAGGATCGATCCAGCCGCCTCCGCCGGACATCAGCTGTACTGCTCAACTGTTGTTGCATCCGGTGAAGGTGACCACCAAAGACCCGATCGGCTCGCGGATGATCCTGGACGCGGTGACCGGAAATCCGGTGCTCCTGACCACCCGGTGAGCGGGGCGGTCACCTTAAACTTCGGGGATGTCCCGGCCCCTAATCGTCGTCGCCCTCCCCGAAGAAGCGGCACACTTTGACTCCGACCTGCCGATCCTCTTCACCGGGGCCGGCAAGGTCAACGCCGTCATGGCCGTCACCCGATCGTTGGCTTCCGCACCCGAGCTGCCCAGCGAGATCATCAACCTGGGGACTGCTGGGGCTTTGCGGGCGGGCTTAACAGGTACACATGAAATCGGTTTGGTTCTTCAACACGACTTTGACAGCGACTCGCTCAAGGCTCTGACCGGCCGAGCCTTTGGCGAGCCGCTTTCGTTGGCGGGTGAAGGTTTGGTGTTGGCGACCGGGGACGTCTTTGTCTCCGACCCTTCATTGCGAGAGGCGCTCGCCAAGCGGGCCCACCTGGTCGATATGGAGGCATATGCGGTAGCTGCCGCGGCATCAGCGTTCGGCGTTCCGGTACGCGTGATAAAGCACGTTAGCGACGAAGCGGACAGCTCGGCACTGATGAGCTGGACATCGACGGTTGACGAAGCCTCGCGGGCACTCGCGGCGTGGCTTGCCGCCTCCTAGAATTTCCGGCCGAACCCGCTAGGGTGCGAAACATGCCGTCACGTGATCCGTGGATGACATCGAAAGACCTGGGGCGAGGTGTGGTGAAGTCTTATACCGGGAGCCTGCTGGTGGCTATGCCCACCCTGCGAGACCCGCACTTCGAACGGACCGTCGTGTTCCTGCTGGCACACGAGGCCGACGGCGCGCTCGGCGTCGTGCTGAACCGGCCCACCGGCGTGTCGGTCAGCGAAGTGCTTCCCGGCTGGGAGTCGCTGGTCAGCGGCCCGCAAGTGCTCTTCGAAGGCGGCCCGGTGGGTGCCGACTCGGCGATCTGCGTGGCGCGCGCCCGGGCTGGAGTCGCGGGCTTCCTCGGCTTCAGCCGCGTGGTCGGCCAGATCGGCACAATTGATCTCTCGCGTGAGCCGGGCAAGGTGCAGGAACGGCTGGAGTATGTCCGGGTCTATCACGGATATGCCGGCTGGGCCGCCGGCCAGCTCGAGGAGGAAATCGACATCGGCTCATGGTTCGTCTTCAGTGCGCTGCCCACCGACCCCTTCCTCACCCAGCCGGAAGATCTATGGCAACTGGTGCTGCGCCGGCAGGGCGGAATTACCGCTGCGGTGGCCCACTATCCCCCCGACGTGCACCTCAACTGACGGCCCCTCAATTTCACGATCAAGAAGGCGGCGTGTACCATTTCGCAGGTGCCTCACTCAGGTGAGGCATATACCAGGTAAGGGGCTGTGGCGCAGCTGGTAGCGCACCACACTGGCAGTGTGGGGGTCAGGGGTTCGAGTCCCCTCAGCTCCACCATTCTCCATCAGGGAACATAGATTCCCGCCTGTGATCTTGTGGTCACAGGTTTGGTCACAGAGATCCGTTACCGTTGGTCCTCCAAGACGTGATCTGTGACCAGGGGGGATCGATGGCCGTTCATTTCGATGCTAAGAGCAAATCCTGGCTATTCGTGATCGACCTGCCCGCCGGCACCGACGGCAAACGCCGTCAGATGAAGCGGCGCGGCTTCCGCACGGAGCCGGAGGCAGACCAGGCCGAGCGGACTGCCAAACAACAATTCGGTAAGGCTGACCTCGCGGCCAACGGCACCGTGGCCGCCGAGCTTTCGGCCTGGCTGGAGGAACGCGAGCTCGACATCGCCGTCACTTCGTTGGGCAACTACCGCAACGCCATCAACCGCTATGTGATCCCGCACCTCGGTGCACGCCAGATCTATGCGCTGGACAAGCGAGCAGTCAACGACCTCTACCGCCATCTGCTCCTGCGCGGCGGCCGTGACGACAAGCCGCTTGCCGCAGAAACTGTGCGACATGTGCATCGAGTTCTGGCGAAGGCGTTCAAAGATCTCGGAATCGTCATCGACGGTATCCGTCAGCCTCGGCAGGCGGACAAAGAAACCATGGGACGCAAAGGAATCTGGAACGCTGATGAGTGCGCAGCCTTCCTCACCCATGCGGCAAAAGACCGTCTCTACGCGGCGTGGGTCCTGGCGATCGTGTGCGGAATGCGCCGTGGTGAGCTTGCCGGCTTGAAATGGCCGAAGGTCAACCTTGAGGACGGCATCGTCTACGTCCATTGGCAGCGAGCCGTCGCCAGCGGTGTGGTCGTCGGTGGTGTGATCGAGAAGGAGCCGAAGGGCAAGAGCAAGCGCTCGCTGGCGATCGGAACCGCTATCACCTCCGTGCTCGGCGACCACCGAGCCTTCCAGGACAACGAGATCGCCCTCCTTGGCGTGACCTACCAGCGCGGCGGCTACGTCTTCTGCCGCGAGGACGGCGCTCCGTACCACCCGAAGTACTTCACCGACCGATTTCGCGACCTCTGCCACAAGGCGGGCGTGCCAGTGATTGCGCTGCACGATGCGCGGCATACCTCGGCGACTGTTGGCGCCGACCACGGCGTGCCGCAACACGCGATGCAGAAGCGACTCGGCCATGCACATTCGCGCACTACCAACGACTTCTACATCCACGTCCTGCCGGAGTCAGAACGCCGAGCAGCCGAAATCATGGAAGACGTCATCCTTCGCCCACGAACGACCTTTCGCGCCGCCTAGTTCCGTTCAGGTTCCTCCGGAGCGGTGACCTGGGGGTCAAGGGGTCGCAGGTTCAAATCCTGTCATCCCGACAGAAGAAATCGCAGGTAGAAGGCCAGATTCCGGAATGCCGGAGCTGGCCTTTGATCTTTGATGTGCGCAGAATGTGCGCAGGCTTAGCCGGGTGTGCGCGGATGTCTGGGGAGCTTCCATGATGGACTCGCACTTTATAGGCCGGTGCTGCGTCGTCGACGATGTTGATCGAGCAGTCTGCGGGCGGGTGGCCGTGTTAGATCAGTAGGGCTGACGGTATGTGCTTGCTGTCGCGCTGGCGTTGCCGGGCGAGCTTTCGCTGATGGTTGTCTTCCAGGATGTTGACTGCTGCCACCGCCATAGCCGTCTTGCGGGTGAGGCGCCGGCCGGACCATTGGGTGGTGCCTAGGACGTAGATGCGCCGCGCCAAATGTTCGATTGCTGTAACAGCCTCTGATGGCAGCTGGGTCGCCTGCGGCCAGAGATGATCCTCGCCGTAGGCCCACAATGCCCGTGCCACGAGCAGTCTGGCAGCCCGCTCATGAGCCTCGCTCCGATCGGGTATCACTGTGCTCCCAGGCTTCTGGACATTGTCTGGGCGGGCAGGCATGGGCCCGGCTTTCATGCGATAACCATATTGGCTTCGCCTACATGGCAGGTGATGGCGCCTGGAGCGGTGAGTGTGATGGCGTGCCCGCGGGAGACCATGCTGCTTCTTGCCGGGATTGCCGCGAGGTACCCGGACTGCATTGCTCCTACGACTTGTCCGGCATGGTCTCTGGCCACCAGCGTGAGGGCGTATTCGCGGTCAAGCCATGACCAGTTGGTGATTTTGGAGTCCGCAACAGCTATCCCCAGCTCTCCGTTGGCTTGGCGGGGCCGTTCGTCGATGCTGCAAGCCTCGATCGTGACCTTGGGTATGTCCCACCAGTATCTCCATGGCAGGCTCAGGGCGAGTACCGCTGGCATGACACAGAACACGATCGTCACGACAAGGCTCACCGTGAGCGCAACAGGCAGGGTGACCGCCTTCCACCTGCATGGCGTAGCAGTGGGTGCAAGGTCTTTCATGGCGTGGAGTGTACGCAGAGCCGCATGCCTGAGTACGTCGAGCAGGTGCCGGCAGAAGATAGTGATAGCTGATAGCCCTAGTAGCTACCAGAAAGACGGTATGTGCTCGATCTGATTTCCACACGTTCGAAGGCGACCTTGACCAGGCTCTCCGGAAAACCCTTGCACGCAACCGCATTGGCGCTCAGCCATTCATCCGATTTGATTGCCGAATTGCTCTCTCTACAGGATTAAAGCGGCCCGCAAGCGGGGACCGCCAGGGCACGGACCAGCGCCGCCCACTAAGCCTCCGGCCCGCGGCGGCGCGCCCGGCCCTCAGTCAGTTTCGGTAGCTTCACCTGCTCGAATATTCGGCACCAAACCGGTTATGGCGTCCGCAGAACCTTCGCGGTATCGGCCTCCAGGATCTGGCTCGAGGCGTCCTGAACAGTGAAAACACGGCCGACGCGCAGTTTTGCCGACGTGGATGAGAAGCCGGAAGTGGTTGAGAGGGAAGGGTTTTAAGATCCTTCAAACATTAGGAGCATCATGTCGATACGTAGTCTGTGGCTGATGCCCGTTGCTCATTGTCCGAGGCGGCTCGCTTCGCTCACCACGTCCGCGATCCAAGCCCTCACAATCGTTAAGGGCGAAGACCTTAGAACGCGGACTCCAGGATGGTCCCAAACCCGCTAACCCCGGACCGGCTCACGGTGTGCGGGACAACGGCGACGGGATGGACACGTCACCGGCGGCAGCAACCTCATGTCGCGTCAACGCGGCACGAACACTCTCATGGACTCCGCCCGTGTATCCCGCATCTACGAGCATTTGTTCAAGTGCTGGAGAGAACGTCTCGATCACCCCAGCACTGTGCTTGATACCTGTCATTCTTTCGGGAGCGAAGCCCCCCGCTGGGCACGACGGGTTTTGTCCGGTGGGTGAGACCGCCGGAAGTCGCGTGGAAGAGGAGAGACTGCGCCAGAACGCCAGACCGTGATTAGGCGCAGAGATCGAAGACACAAGGCCAACGCGCCAGTCAAGGCGACGGATTTTTTCTGTGCGCCTGCGCGCGTGGATCGCCGCAAACCGCGGATCGTGGGCAACCCAATGCAGGTGACCGAGCACGGCGACAATCTCATCAAGCGACAGCTCCACGTCGAGCGTCTCCGGCAGCGGCAACGTGTGCAAACCCCACTGCAGCAGGAGGTAGCCCTCCGGGTAGACGTGCAGAGTGTGATTGGCAGCGGCCAGGCTAGTCGGCCGTGCGGGATCGACAACGATGAAGCGGCACATTTCACTGCCGGAATAGTCGACGCTGAAAGGCTGCTCTCCGAAGACAAGGTTGGCCAGTTCAAGCGCTTTCTCGGTGAACTCTAGCGGCTCAAGCCGCTTCGGAGAGTGGCTCGGCGCCACCGCAACCCACAACCGGAATCGCGAATCTCCATAGAAGGTAGGCCAACGAGAGATCGGGCGGTGATCTGTGATGAGCCGAGCCTCAACCCGGGTCGAGACCTTGGGGAGGAAACGGCTGGTCGCGGCAAGAGCCCTACCGAGGACCGTTTCGAGGAAGGACATCTTCAGCGCATCCAAATTGAGCGACGGGGGCTGGGCTGCCCGAGGTGGGCAAGCGCCGAAACTACGACGAGCGCTGCTGAACAGCTTACAGATCTACACGGCCTCAGCATCTTCGCCCATCAATTTGATCCGGTTGAGGCCGAATTCTTTGCGCATCGCGCCGAGGTATTGGTCGGACGCCCACTGGACCTGCTCCCATCGTCCCCTACCGAAGAGACAGTCGTGCAGGGCTTTGACTGCCGCCTCCGCCTGGTCGGCCGTCTCCTGCTCACACACTATTCGCAGACGGTTGTAGGCATCCCAGACCGGCACCAGCCAATCATCAGGCGGCTCAACGGGCGTGGATTCGTGCTCTGCCTCCAAGTAGATTCTGTACTTCTCGTCGAACACGTCGAGGAACTTGACGTGCGCCTCGTAGCGCAGCCCGCGCGCCCACACGTCGAGTTCGTGCGCACGAGCACGCGCCTCACGGTCGGCAGTGCGGCGCTCACTCCACCACGCACCAAGGAAACCCCCACCGATCGCCAGAGCGCCACCGAGTGTGGTTGTGGCTAACGATGACCAATCCACGTTCGCCAGCCTGCCATGGGCTCGCAACATCGCATTTGCCGGGCACGCCAACGCCGTCGTCGTGTCTGACCGTCAGCGATCTTCCAGCGTATTCCGCACGTGAGGGTTAGCATCGTGCCCGTTCCGTGCCCGTTGCCGGGGGAAACCAAGGCGAACAACGGATCACAGCGGTGGTCCTACACCCGGGCTGTGCTGCGCAGTTCGAATTTAACGGGTGCGCAGATCATGTTCGGGAATGGCTTCCCAAGCTGATTGCGGCGATCACAGGTACAAAGCGGCGACCCGGCCAAAAGGGCAGATCGGCAAGTTCGGCCAGACTCGTCGAATATGATCTTCTTGTGCACACGAACGATGAGGCCTACTCCACGGCTTACGGGATGATCGCGGCAATGATGAGGGAAGATGTCACCGGATGGGAGACGCTGTGGCGGGACTCCGAAGACAAAGAAGAGGTTGCCCACGCACTTACTGCGGCCGGAATTCGCATGGTTGAGCTTGAGGCAGAACGTCAGGGTGTATCAACAAAGGAAATCCTTGACAATCTACGTGGGTCCTAAAGCACAAAGCACAAGATCGTTCGTGCCCCATACGTGCCCCGAACCGGTTCCAAGTGCGGTCGCGAACGGTCACAAGCGGTCACCTAGAACCCCAGGGGCGCAAGGCATTCCGGACATCGTTGGGCCTTGATCGAATTCTTCCAAACTGATTGTTCGACCGGCGACATCTAGCCGATAGGCAGTGCTGATCAAGTTGATGATATGGAAGAATGACGAAGTCCCTCCTTCGCCGGATGAGCTCTGTGTCGGTTAAGGATCTTCGGCTGGAGCTGGAGCAGGCAATGAGTGATCCCACAAGGCACTTCGCGCAGTCTGCCGTTCGGCTAGCACGGAACCCTTTGGGAATCATTGCTCTGTTTATTGTCATGGTTTACGGACTAGCTGCGCTGGTGACAGGCTTTGCCAGCTCGTTCTCTGTCCCTGAAAGAGCTCCGCTGATCTACTTCCTGGTTCTGTTCCCCATTCTGGTGCTTGGAGTCTTCGCCTGGCTTGTCAGCCGGCACAGCAACAAGTTGTTCGCGCCGAGCGACTTCAAGGACGAAGAGAACTACATGCGTGCGCTGACCGCATCGGCATCGCTGGCGGTTGCATCTGTCGCGACCGACGGCAAGCTCTCTACCGCCCAGCTGAACGCAGTGGTTGAGTCCGTTCACGAAGCCGGGGCTTCGAGTAGCCAAGCGCGGCTGGGAGCCTCCTGGCGAACTCACGTTTTGTGGGTTGACGACCGGTCAGACAACAACATCTATGAGCGTCAGGCCTTCGAGGCCATGGGTATCAAGTTCAAACTGGTGCTGTCCACTAGCGATGCGTTGACCGAGCTTGTAACCAGTAAGTTTGGGGCCATCATCTCCGATATGGGTCGTCGGGAAGGCCCCGACGAGGGATACGTCCTGCTGAAGACGCTGCGAACGGACGGAGATCAAACTCCCTTCTTCATCTACGCCGGGTCTGGGGCGATTGAACATCGCAGGGAGGCGCTTGCTCGCGGGGCGCAAGGGAGTACAAACGACCCCCAGGAGCTGTTTCGGATGGTCACACAAGCGCTCCTGCGAGGGTAGGTCTGATTCCCCGAGTCCTCCCCTGCGCCGCGGAACATGTACGGAATGATCTAGCTCAGCCCAGCTACCCGATTGCCTTGCGTGCCTGCTCATTGATGCCATCCAAGATCGAACCCGTCTCATAGGACGAGCCATCACGCGAGTCCGGACAGGTGTCACGAGCGGCTACCGGTCCCAGGCATCGTCTTCGAGGGGTCAGCGAACCACGATCACTCGCGCAACCAAGTTGGCCGAATCGCGGTACAAGTCCTTTTCAAGAGCTGTGTCGTTCTGGATAAAGCGCTTCGGGTCATAGACGATTGCAAGTATCCCTTTGCAGTCAGGGTGTCGCGGGTAGCGTCCCCAATCGATTAGGAGCTCCTCGCCAACTTTCCGGTCGTTCAATCCCCTTCTCGTCATTTTGGTTTCGACCAAGATTCCAATGTCCTGGAGAAGGAAATCAGTACGGGAGGAAGCACCGGCTTGCTGAGGTACAAAGTCTTCCGCCCTAACGTCCTTGAACATCATCCGCAGAATCGCATGGACAAGATCCTGAAGGTCCTTCTCGTTCTCGATGTTTGGAAGAGGAACGTTTGGGTTGTTGCTCCTGCGTAGCTGATCAAGAAGCTCGGGAAGCCTTCGAAACACGAACGAGAGCTCATCTAAAACCTTGCCGATCTCGCCAGCTTCGTGGAGTGCATGAATCAGAATTTCCCGTTGGGTGCCAAGAGATGCACGGGGTCTGTCAGCGAAATCATACTTCCACTTGGGGAAGAATGGCGACGGCTCGTCGGGGTTCCATATTGGACTGGTGTCTAGCGGGCCTGCTAGGAATGCCTTCACCCGAGTTATGAAGTTGCCACCTTCATACATATCCTTGAACTTAGCTAGCTCGGAGTCCGGGATCACCTTGAGCGCACGCGCATACCACCTGACATAGCGTCGCTCGGTATCCTGTATGTCTTCAGGATCGGCAGCTCCAGCTTTCTGCCACTCGCCCATCGTGGAAGAGAGTTGATCCAACTCCTCAAGGAGCTGTTCGATCTCAGCGCGCTTCTTGCCCGTCTCGCCCAACCGATTCCGTCCTCAGGTGTCAACCATGTATACCCCGACTTTACCAAGTCGACGGGGCACCTTGAGCGCACGCGGAACGTGAACGGAATTGACATCGGTTCAAAGGTCTATGTAGACCATCCGGGCCATTGGCGGGCCATTAACCCGTTCCGCAGGGGGTCACGAGCGGTCATCGGCAGTCAGCATCACTCCAGGTAGGACTATGTAATTCGGACAAACGTTCGCGATGATCTAGTTTTCCCAAGCTGACAGTGCGAGTTCGATTCTCGTCACTCGCTCCAAGATCAAAACCCTGGCAAGCGCTCGCACCAGGCTTATCCAATTCTTGGAAGCATTGATCACCGTCGTGCCCGCTGCTCTTCCGGGTCCTCTCAGGCCCTCGCTTTCTACGCTTGCTCAACCATCTCGCTCACTGCGTCCGCTACGGCCTTGTCCGCGCTCCGGATCGGTGAAGGCAGACCAAGCACGGCGCCTCCAGACCTAGAACGGAAGACGAAGGCCGTGCGGCCCCTCCCGTCCTGCAACTGATACGCCAGAACGCTCCGCCTGCTTCTCCAGCACTATGGCGATAATGCTCAGATGGCGCATGAGTAAAGCGGCCCTGTGCGCGCCCTCGGAATCGTCCACGCCGTCAAGGAGGGCGTCCAGAGCGCGCTCCATTCCAGCCTCGTCCTCTCGGCGGCATTCCCGGAGCAAGTTCTTCACGTAACCCCCAACATGCGGAGCACCAGCATCATGGAACTCCACGTTGAGGTCCTCAGCCAGATTCGGGAGCCACGGTGGCGAAAGTGCGATGCAGTACCGAGCCAAAAAGCCAATGACCTCTGGTGTGAGGCTCGCCTCGCCCACCTTACAAAGGGCTTGGAAAAATCCGTCACCATCGCGGGAAGCTGTGCACGAGATCATTCTCTTGCCTAGTACGGCAGGCACGGTTC
>DPJL01000010.1 GCA_003543035.1 Micromonosporaceae bacterium
ACTCTGGCCGAGGCCTGGTTCAGCCACTCCGGGCCGGTGTCCTCGCCATAGTTCAAGGCAAGAGGGTTGTCGTAGCGGCTTGGTTCCTGCGAGGGCGGCAGCGGCACCGCGGTCTGCGCCACTGCCAACGACGACCGGATATCGGGCACCGGCGCCGCCCTGCTCCAAGCGAGCCAACCGACACATGCTGCCGTGCTGAGTGCGACGAACATAGCGGTGGTCGCCGCTGCCACGAGGTATGCCGCGCCGCGAGGGATTCTAAAGTGGCAGCGCAGACCACCAACCAGCAAGTCGATCACAGTGCGCGGTGTGGGTCGGCGCTGACCTGGCCGCGCCGCGTCAGCGAGTGTGGTCAACATTTCGGTGCCGTGCTCCCGACGGTAACGGCGCGGGTAGGCCCAGAGGAGTCGACGATACGTTCGCTCCAACCTGTCATCATGCGACATTCGGCGTCACGCCCATCCCATCGGGCGAAAGCCGAGCATGGCTGGATCGGCGTAGCTTGGTTGCCGCCATGCTGGCGTTGGCCCGCAGCCGCACCACCTCCGCCTGCAGGGCGGCGGCACCATCGCCAGTCAGCTGATAGTAGCGCCGCAACCTCCCGTCGACGGCTTCCTCCCGGTCAACGACCAGCAGACCATCCTCCCTTAACCGGTCCAGGGCTGCGTAAAGTGTGCCGGCACGCAACGTCAGCCTGCCATCGGACAACACGCCCACCGCCTGCATGATGCCGTAACCATGTAATGGTTTCTCAGTCAGCGCTGTGAGGATGAAGAATGTCGGTTCTTGAATCACCATGACCGGCAAGCTACCTGCCGCCGGTATATAACGTCAAGCGGTAGAAGCTCTCCCTGAGGTTCCTCGTCTTTGGTGAGGTGGTAGAAGCAATCCTGCGGACTGAACCGCCCCGAGCCTGGTAGAGATCTTCTTTCTTGAGAGGATCTCTACTATGCCCAAGCAGTATCCGAGAGAGTTGCGCGAGCGTGCGGTGCGTCTGGTGATGGACCATCGGGCCGACTATGAGACCGAGTCGGCCGCGATCGGGTCGATCGCCAAGAAGCTGGGAATCGGGTCGGCCGAGACGCTGCGCAAATGGGTACGCCAAGCGGAAATCGATGCCGGTAAACGGCCGGGAGTCTCCAGCGACGAAGCCGCGGAGATCAAACGGCTCAAGCGGGAGAATGCGGAACTCAAGCGCGCCAACGAAATCCTCAAGTCAGCGGCAAGTTTCTTCGCGGCCGAGCTGTGCGCCACGAGGCGCTGAATTGTCGAGGAGGGTGAGAGACCTTTCCCGCCTGGCTGTCGCAGCAGCCGGCAGAAGCCTGGGGGCAGCCCGAGCCGGGGAACGCCGGTGAGGGTGGCAAGCGGCCCCGACGAGGACGGGTCGTTCCGGTACTGCCAGACGGTGCGGGCCTGTTCGGCGAGGTCAGAAGGTGTAACGACAGTGAACCAGTGGCTGACGCTTCGTAACCGCGAAGCCGGTCTCCAATCTGGTGGATATGGGACCGGTATGCAGTGCACGACCATCGCGAGTGGATGGTCGACTCCGAAGCCGTTTAGTTCCAACGGTGAGGAGGCCATGGTGAATGTCTGCGGCGTAGCCGTGGCGATGCTGCCGGAGTATAGCTGGGCACCTCACTGACCGATCGATGGTTCGGTGAACGTGGGAACCACCTGACAGTCGCCTGTGGACTGTCCATCCAGGGCAGCGGCGGGCAAGTTCGTTGCCAACCGATGACTGCGGGTGGGGCGGAGGCTGTGCAGTAGTCGCGGGGCATGACGACCCGTCTCGGAGTCCGGGAAAGCCGGATACAGGGCGAAGACAGCCAGCAAGTCAGCAGTGGCGGATATTGGAATGTCAGAAGGGATGTCGTTGGTGAATACCGGCGAGCTGGAATCGGCAATATTGCGGGCCGAGATCCGGGTACTGGAGATCCAAACCAAGCTGCATCGTTGGTCTCGTGATGAGGTCCATCGTCGGTTCGACGACCTGTTCAATCTTGTGGCCGATCCTGCGTTCCTGTTGGTGGCGTGGGATCGGGTGCGGGGCAACAAGGGTGCCAAGACCGCTGGGGTAGACGGTCGTACCGCCGCGTCGATCGTGATGCGGATCGGGGTGACCGAATACCTGGCCGGACTGCGATCTTCGCTGAAGGACCGTAGTTTCCGGCCGCTGCCGGTGCGGGAACGCATGATCCCCAAGACGGGCGGAAAGTTGCGCCGTCTGGGGATCGCGACAATTACCGACCGGGTGGTGCAGGCATCTTTGAAGCTGGTGCTGGAGCCGATCTTTGAGGCGGATTTTCTCCCGTGTTCGTATGGGTTCCGCCCGAACCGCAGGGCGCATGACGCAGTGGCCGAGATCCGTTACCTAACTTCGAAACCACGTTGTTATGAGTGGATAGTGGAAGGTGACATCAAGGCCAGCTTCGACGAAATTTCGCATCCTGCGCTCATGGAGCGGGTGCGCAAACGCGTTGGGGATAAACGTGTTCTGGCCCTGGTGAAGGCGTTCCTCAAATCCGGGATTCTGGGCGAGGACCGCCTGCTTCGGCCGACCAATGCTGGCACCCCGCAAGGATCAATCCTGTCACCGCTGATGAGCAATATTGCCCTGTCCGTTTTGGATGAGCACATTGCCCAGGCTCCTGGCGGCCCGATTTCCGGGCCGCTGGAGAAAGCGCGACGGCTGCGGCATGGCCTGCCGACATTTAAGTTGGTGCGTTATGCCGACGATTGGTGCCTGGCTATCAAAGGCACGAAACAGCACGCCGAGGCGTGGCGGGACGAGATCGCAGAAGTCTTATCCACCATAGGTTTACGCCTATCGCAGGAGAAGACTTTAATCACTCACATTGATGACGGCCTCGTGTTCTTGGGCTGGCGCATCCAGCGTCACCGGAAACGGGGCACGTGGGTGCACTACGTCTACTGCTATCCGGCCAAGAAATCGCTGAAAGCGGTGATGGCCAAGGTGAAGACGGTGTGCCGCGAGGTCGAGGTGAACCAGCCGATCGACGATCTGATCCGCAGGCTGAACATGGTGCTGCGGGGCTGGTGCGCCTACTTCCGGCCCGGGGTGTCGTCGGTGACCTTCTCCTACCTGAGTCACTACGTGTTTCAAACGGTATGGCGCTGGATTCGCCGTAAACACCGCCGGTCCACCTGGAAGCAACTACGCCACCTCTATTGCGGCGGCGGATGGTGGCCCAAAGGGGAAAGCAGGGAATTGTTCGACCCGGAGAAGGTCAGCACTACACGCTACCGATACCGCGGATCGGTCATCCCCACCCCCTGGCCGGCCACCTGACGGTGGCCAAACACGAGCCAGCGTAAGGCTTGTGGAGCGCCCGGTGCGGTGAAAGTCGCACGCCGGGTGCGGGAAGCGGTCCAGGGAAACGGAACCGGCTAGCACCGGAAACCGCGCCCTGGACCGACTTCACCGACCGGCCACAGCTACGCTCGTGAAATACATCGACCAAAATCGTGACCGTTTCGGTGGCGTTGAGCCGATCTGCAGAGTCTTGTGCGAGCACGGCTGGAAGCTCGCACCGAGCACGTATTCCAAGGCCAAAACGCTGCCACCGTCGGCACGTGCGGTCCGGGATACCGTACTGCTGCAACATATTCACCGCATCCACGCGACGAACTACGGCGTCTACGGTGCCCGCAAAATCTGGCATCAGCTGCGCCGTGAAGGTATCGAGGCAGCACGGTGCACGGTGGAACGGCTGATGCGCTCTGCAGGCCTGCGCGGCGTCATCCGCGGCAAGAAGATCCGCACCACAGTGGCCGATCCAGGTCACCAGCGTGCGGGTGACCTGGTGCAACGTAACTTCACCGCCGGTCAGCCGAACCGGACCTGGGTCGCCGATTTCACCCACGTGGCCACCTGGGCCGGGGTCGTCTACGCGGCGTTCGTGGTGGACGTCTACTCCAGGGCCATCGTGGGCTGGTCCGCGGCCACCAGCAAGCACACCAAACTCGTCTTGGACGCACTGGACATGGCCTTGTGGCGCCTGGACCGGGCCGGAAACCCTGTCCACTCTGGACTGATCCACCACTCCGACGCGGGTTCGCAATATACGTCATTCTGGTTCACTACCCACCTGGCCGATGTCGGCCTCGACGCCTCCATCGGCACCGTTGGAGACGCCCTCGACAATGCATTGATGGAATCCACTATCGGCTTGTACAAGACCGAATTGATCAAACCACGCCGGCCCTGGAGGTCACTGTCCGATGTGGAACTGGCTACCGCGGAATGGGTCGACTGGTTCAACCACCATCGACTGCACTCGGCCATCGGCCACCTACCGCCCGCCGAATACGAATCGATGTTCTACGCTCACACCACCCCCAGCCGGCCCGAGCTGGTCACAAACTGAAGGCTCTACCAGAGCCGGGACGGCTCAAGAGCTCTTGGAGTGTCCGTCGAGAGCTGCGAAACGCCGCCTCCGATGCTTGTGTCAACGACGGCTGAAATCTGGATCTGACCCGCTCTCCGGATGCTGTTGGTGATCTTCAGGTTTCATATTGAGATCATTTGCTTGCAGAGGCGTTGGAAGTGGCTGGGGCGTCGGCGTTTGCTCTGCGGGGGCTGCTGGCTAAGCCGGATGATGTTGGTGCCGGCGGCGGTGAGAACATGCTGGACATGGGTTTTGGCAAGTCAGCGGCTGCGTCGGAGCGGGGCCGAACACCGCTCGGTTCCGCAATACCCTACCTGTGAATAGGAGAACCCTTGGCACACGAGTTGGAGACAGTGGCCTGGCGAATAATGGTGGACCGGATGTGGCAGAACCCGAACCACAATCCCGCAG
>DPJL01000284.1 GCA_003543035.1 Micromonosporaceae bacterium
AAGCCACAGAATCTGTGCACCTGCGGCTCGCCTTTGCTGGCCCGCTATGACCTTGCCGCCGTCGCCGCGGCGGTGACTCCGGCTGACATCGCGGGCCGGTCGGCCGATCTGTGGCGTTATCGCGAGCTGCTTCCGGTATCCGACGCCGAATTTGTCACCACCCTCGGCGAAGGCTGGACGCCGATGTGGCCGGCCGAGCGGTACGGGATCCACATTGGACTGTCCAATTTGCTCGTCAAGGATGAAGGACTGACCCCGACCGGCTCGTTTAAGGCTCGTGGCGCAGCCGTCGGTGTTTCGCGTGCCAAGGAGTTGGGCATTCGCCACGTGGCCATGCCCACCAACGGAAATGCCGGTGCGGCATGGGCGACCTATGCGGCCCGCGCCGGAATCAAAGCCACCATTGCGATGCCGCTGTCGGCGCCCACGATCACCCGGCAGGAGATGATCGCCGCCGGAGCTTCGCTACACCTGGTCGACGGACTGATTGGTGACGCGGGTCGCCTTATCCAGCAACTGCTTACGAGCGAAATCTTCGACGCGTCGACCTTGAAAGAGCCGTATCGGCTCGAGGGCAAGAAGACGATGGGCTTCGAGATCGCCGAACAGCTCGGCTGGCGCGTCCCGGATGTCATCATCTACCCGACCGGCGGGGGAGTCGGCCTCATCGGGATCTACAAGGCGCTCCTCGAGTTACAGGCACTTGGCTGGATCTCTTCCGACCGCCTCCCGCGCATCGTCGCCGCGCAGGCATCGGGCTGCGCGCCGATCGTGCGGGCCTTCAGTCAGGGCGCACGTTCTGCGGAGCCGTGGGCAGACGCGCACACCGTGGCCTTCGGCATCACCGTCCCGGCACCTCTGGGCGACGAGCTGATCCTTGATGCGATTTATGCCTCGAGGGGTACCGCCATAGCCGTCGACGATTCGGAGATCCTCGCCGATTTGGCCGACTTCGGGCTTCGTGAAGGCCTGCTGATCTGCCCCGAGGGAGCTGCTTGCCTGACCGCCGCCCGCAAACTGGCCGCAGCCGGGTGGATCGGCCCGGACGAGGAAGTGGTCGTGCTCAACACGGGGTCGGGGCTGAAGTATCCCGGGACTGTTGAGCTGGGTTCAGCTTTGGGCTGATTCGCGGCGGGCATGGTTTTGCCTCAAGACGCGTTGACGCTGGCATGGCTACGGAGCAGGAGGCGCTTGACGCCTACAGCCAGGTGGTGACGACAGTGGCGGCCAAGGTGCTGCCCAGTGTGGCGGCGTTGGCCGTGCGGACACCGCGCGGCGGCGGGGCTGGTTCAGCGGTGACATTTACCGACGATGGGTTCCTTCTCACCAGCGCGCATGTGGTGGTGGGAGCCAACGGTGGGACGGCGACCTTCGCCGATGGCGCGGAGACCCGATTCGACGTGGTCGGCTCAGACCCGCTGTCGGATCTCGCTGTGCTTCGGGTGCTTGCCGCTTCGGTACCCCCGGCGACCCTCGGCGATGCGGACAAGTTGAGGGTCGGGCAGTTGGTCGTGGCAGTGGGCAATCCCATGGGGCTGGCCGGATCGGTGACCGCGGGAGTGGTGTCGGGTCTTGGCCGGTCCTTGCCAACCCATGATGGGCAACGGGTGCGGCTCATCGACGACGTGATCCAGACCGATGCCGCGCTGAACCCGGGCAATTCCGGTGGGGCGCTTGCGGATTCGCAGGGCAGTGTGATCGGCGTCAACACCGCTGTGGCCGGAGTCGGTTTGGGGCTCGCGGTGCCGATCAACTCCACCACCCGGCACATCATCAGCGAGCTCATCTCCACCGGCCGGGTGCGGCGAGCCTGGCTCGGTGTTGCCGGGGTGCCGATCCCGTTGCCGCCGCCGGTGTCCAAACAGGTCGGTCAGCGCAATGGCCTCCGGGTCGTTGAGGTGGTGCCAGGGAGCCCGGCCGGGATCGCCGGCGTGTACCTCGGCGACGTCATCCTGAGTGCCGGAGGCCAACCGATCCA
Organism: Micromonosporaceae bacterium; assembly: GCA_003543035.1. Taxonomy (GTDB): domain Bacteria; phylum Actinomycetota; class Actinomycetes; order Mycobacteriales; family Micromonosporaceae; genus Rhizocola. Next base: position 1,979 of record DPJL01000284.1, read on the forward strand.
AAGCGTGCAAACGTTGCAGCGCCTCATGCTCGGGCCGGCCATCGGCTCCCGGCTGTCCATCACCCTGCTACGGCGTGGGGCCCTTGTCGATGTCGTCGTCACCCCGACTGAGCTTGGAAAGTAGCGCTCCCGGGTAATAACTCCGAATGGAGTCGCGCAACGAAACCGATCTCGAGACCTGGGATCGGCGGTTCGGCGAGCTGTTACAGGAGATCCGGGTAGCCGGGTCGTCTACATATTGACGCTGGTCGCAGCAAGCACGTCCACCGCGCTGCTGGTCGCCTTCACCGGAGCCGTATTCCTGGTGCTCGATGTCGTGGCGGGGCTGGGATGGGCAGCCGGGCTCGGTGCGGGGCTTGCGGCTTTCTACGTCTTCGTCTGGTACGTGTTGCCCGCGATCGCGGGAGTGCGGGAAAGGCCATAGAGCACCAGCAGAGCGGACGCCAGCAGCGGCCCGCCGTCACGAACCAGCCCGTCGACTCCCAGCAACAACCAGCAGAGCGGAAGGTCGATCGCTAGCACGATGACGGTCAGCCAGCCGAGCGCCGCTCTGGCCCAACCTTGGCCCCGGACTAGGAAAATGCTCACCACAAGTACGGCGTAGCTTGTGACAAGCCCGGCCACGAACCATGCCCCGATCAGTGGCACCGCGCTCACATTGCCGTCGAAGATCAGTCCAATCGCGACCACGCAGCCGACAAGCATCAGCGGGCTGTAGCTGAATGCGGCCACCCGCGTTGTGAGAAGCCAACCCGGTACGGGCTTTCGCCGCGGCGGCGTGGGCTGCCAATCGATCCCGCGCTTGGTGACCACGAGCCGATTCGGTTGGCGCTGCAGGTGTTCGCGTACTTTCTCGGAGCGGTAGAACAGTAGGAGCACAGCCGCGCAAGTGCCGCCACCACCACGAATCCCGCTATCCCCAACGGTGTTGGCATGCCCTGACGTGGTACCACCAGGCGGGCCAAGGCAAAAAACGTCGTGATCGAGAGGATCAGCGCGAGTGCCGGTGCGGTTGCCCGCCCTCTTCGCACCTGCCAGATCAGCACGAGGAACCCAAATGACCGCAGCAGCGCCCACCCGGTACGCACAAATAATGCATATCCGCCGTCCGGGGCGAGCCACCAATTCAGCCACTCCACCGCGGCTGTAGTCACAGCAGTCAGCACCAGCAGCGCGATGAGCCAGCGCACCGGTGCCGGGGTCATCAGGCCAGCGCCAATCCGGCCACCCAGGTCGCGGCGATGAACAGCGCCGCCGTCAGCTCGATGATCAGGGACAGCCCGACCGCCTTCAACGCATGCCTCGTCGAGGCCCACGCCGACTTACTGTCCTGCAGCCGGCCCAGCTCGGAGAGCCAGATCCCCAGCACGAAGCCGAGCGGCAGCCCGACGATCGGGATCAGGAAGAAGCCGATAATTGCCAACAATCCGCCGAGTACCAGAGATCTTGTCGGCACTCCGGAGCGCTTGAGCCGCTGACCGGGCCAGGCGTACTTCGCCAGCGTGCCGAGCAGCGCGATGACCGTGGCGATGGCCAGCACAGCCCACTTGCCGCCACCCGCATCCGAGAAGATCGCCCAAACCAGCACGCTCAGCCAGCACAGCAGGACACCCGGCAAAACCGGCACCACGACGCCACAGATGCCCACGATCATCGCCAGGCCGCACAACAGCACTATCGTGCTATTGAGATCGGTGAGATCCATTTAGATCCGGATCCCGGTCAGCCGGCGGTACATGACGTGCAGGCCCACATAGCCCTTCACGGGATGGTGGAAAGCCTCCGGCACGGTCGCGACTATCTCGAACCCCACCGAACGCCACAGCGCCACGGCATTGGTGTTGGTCTCTACCACGGCATTGAACTGCATCGCCCGGTACCCGTCCACCCGCGCCGCTTCGAGCACCCGCGTCACCAGCGCTCGACCGATCCCGCGGCCCTCGTGCTTCGGATCGACCATGAACCCTGCATTCGCCACATGGGCTCCCGGGCCGGCCTGATTGCGGTGAATCTCCGCCGTCCCAAGGACTGTGCCGTCCGCATCGACCGCGACGAGTGTCCTACCCGGTGGCTCATGGAACCACGTCTGTCTCGCGCGCTCCTCGCTGATGTCGGTATCCCAAGTAAAGGTCTCGCCCGCAGCGACAATGGGCTGCATAAAGCGCCAGACCGCTGGCCAGTCGTCCGGGGTCGCATTTCTGATCAGCACGGCCTTAGGATGCCACAGCGAGGTGGTTGCCCACCCTCCTAGGACGGTTTAAGGGGAGTGTCCGGTTCGCGTTCGGCCCGGCTTCGGCGGGGCGGCAAAGCGGGCCGATCCGGAGATGCTGTAGTCTTTAGCAGCCGCCGCGCGGAGTGATCCGGGTGGCGACGGGATGTGGCGCAGCTTGGTAGCGCACTTGACTGGGGGTCAAGGGGCCGTGGGTTCAAATCCCGCCATCCCGACAGTTTTCGCAGGTCAGAGCCGTTTTTGATAGGTTCTGAGCTATTTTTTGTGCCGTGATGTGCGCTGTGGGTGGTTCGGGTGAGCGGGATATCGGCCCTGAACGTGCTGGTAGTCCTATTGCGATGGTGTTCGATGTAACGGGGTATGCGGCGTTGGGCTGGTTAGTTGGGTGCCGTTTGGGAGCCATAGATTGCCCGATCCCAATGCCCTGAGCTTGTGCCTGGCTCGGGTTACGTCATGGGGAGTCTGGCAAACGGTGGTGTGCCTGGGGTTCTGGGCTGGCGTCCGCTGGGTCGCCGGCGTGGGCATGGCTCGAGCAGCGTCGGGTGTTGTGCCTAGTGGTGGGAGCCATGTGGGAGCCACGCATCGAGGCTCTGCGATGAGCCTGGCCGGGTGGTGAGCGGTTATGGCGTATGTGGAGGCTCATGGGCGGATGTTCCGGGTGCGGGTGCGTATGGCCGACCGCAGCCTGGTCACCGACTCGGTGTTTCCGCTACGTCGGCAGGCGCAGGATCGGGCGGCCGAGATCGATATTGCGGTCCGGCGGGGGAGCAGCGGCTATCCGCGGCATCCGCCCGTCAGTCTGTCTGCGTGGGCTGGCATGTGCGCCAAGAGCTGGCTGATCACGCCGGCAACGCGGGAAAGCTATGACGGTCATCTGCGACGCCATATTCTGCCGGCGTTGGGGGAGTTGCCGTTGGAGGTGATCGACCGGGCGGCGGTGCAGGAGTGGATTGGTCGGCTGCGGGAGATCATGGCGCCGGGGTCGGTGCACGATGTGGTCAAGGTGTTGTCGTTGTTGATGAACGCCGCGGTGCGTGAGGGGCGGATCGCCCGAAACCCGTGCTGGCAGCTGAACCTGCGGACGATCTCGCCGGAGCGTCCACATGCGACCGCGGCGCAGGTGATACAAGTCGCCGACCGCATGGGGTTTTGGATCTATCAGGCGGCGGTGGTCACGGCCGCCTATACCGGTTTGCGGTTCGGGGAGCTCGCCGGCCTACGCCGGGACTGTGTCGATGTCGAGCGTGGCTGGATCTACATCGACCGCCAACATGGCTCCCTCATCGAAATCGGCGGCCGCTTGCTGGCGGGTCCACCGAAGACACCTGCCGGGGCCGGGCGGATCATCACCGTCCCACCGTTCCTGAGCGGCCTGCTCGCCTTGGTCCTGGCGGCGCATGACGAGCCGTATGTGTTTGTCGGTTCGCGCCGGGCGGTGTTGCGGCGTAACGGGTTCGGAAGGGTGTGGCGCAAAGCCGTCCGCGAAGTTGTTGCCTTGCCGGGAAATCAGATGCTGCGTGGTCTGCACTTTCACGACATGCGCGGCACTCACAAGACGTGGATGCTCGAAGACAACATTCCTTTGGTCGCCCAGTATCAGCGGCTGGGACACAAGCTCAAAGGCATCGAAGGCGTCTACGGGCACAACACCCCACGGATGCAACAACAAATCACCACCAGCCTCCAAAAGAGATGGAACGCCAGCGGCGGCCCTGCGCTGGCCACGGAAATCGAGAACAGCTCGCAGCGTCTCCAGAGGACCCGTCACCTTCCATCGATATCGGCGGGAGTGTGAAGCTGGCAGAATAGCTCGGGCGTGATCCTGAACGTGCCAGACCCACCAAGCATCCGAGGATCCCTCCAGCTCATCTGCGTCAACTTGCGTCGTGCATCAGGCCAGAGTCAACGGTGGGAGTCCTTCTCCTTGACTCATCGCGAAGTTTGACTCCAATATGGACTGTTTTCAATGGTCCTTCCCATCCGTACACGGTCAGACCATGTCCGGTGAGGCATCTAAATGAGACACATGCCGTGATCACTATGTATAGTTTGTCTGATCGTCGGAAGTGCGCCGCTCGCGGATCGGCCACCGTGGCGTTGACTACGGACCAACCAATGTGGACGATCGACACCCTCGTTGTCATTAGGCCTCTGCTAATCGGACAGCGCTGACCTGTATCAGATCGGAACCGTCACCGGACTCGCGCTCCTTGGCCAAAGCTGCACCGAACCCCAGCGACAGGTACGTCGACGATACTGTTGGGTGTGAGCTACTCGATGTGGGTGCAGCAGTTTCGGACCAGAGCCTGATCGTGAACTGTCCCGTGACGCGTTCCGGGTGATCTTCGGACCGTACATACAGACCGAGCAGCCAGAGTTCCACTTCTTTCGAATCGTCGCGGCCGATGGTCAGGAGTCCGACCTGTATGCCGATCTCGAAGAACCTTTCGAATCCGTCATGGCTAACCACTTCTGCGTTGGTGCGTTTCTTGATCTATTTGTCGAGTTTGCCCGCCAATCCGAGGCTGTGATCTACACCCAGGATGGCGCAGCCATTCTTACTCACCCCGACCAACGCGCGTTTCTACCAAGCGAGCTGCAGCACCAAGTGTTCTTGGCCAAGACCGGCGCGGACCTCGAAGCCACTATTGCGCAAATCCGATAGGTGCCAACGCAATTGGCTGTTGTGGATCGGAGGTGCGTTCCTTTTGCTTGCGCTTCTCTTGTTGGTGCGGGTTCCCGAAAAGAGCGCACCGGGTATAGATCAGCGTCGCAAAGCGATGCGAGTCGCAAGTTGTCCGCTCACCGTTCCAATCCGGACACGGTCAGACGGTGTCCGATGAGGGGCGTCCAAATGAGACACATGCCTCGATCGCTATGTATAGATTGCCCGAGCGTCGGGCGAGCGGGGGCCAAGGCCGCCGCGGCTGCCGGCTTGGATGAAGGGGAGCTGCTGGCACTCCTGTTCGGTGCAGGCGCCGGCTGTCGCTGGTGGTGACTACTGTCGCGTTCAGCTTGAGCAGTGTGAAGACAACCCCTGCCGAGCAAAGCAGCACCGGCACACCGGCACCAGTGTCGGGGTTAGAAGGTAACGATTTGGCCACAAGGTGCTCGCCCGTTTTCCACGGTTCGCACAGGTTTCTTAGGGTCAGGCGTCGGCGTCGCGCTCTATCAGCGTTTCGCTAAACAAAACGATCCTGGGGAGAAGCATTGAACCGTCCGGCTAGGACGCTGCTCGCAATCGCGTGCAGCGTCGTCATGGGTACGCTCGCGTTTTCGGGCGCCGCGTCCGCAGATCCACCCACCGCCACGGCAAAGGCGGTCAAGATGGGTCCTGGCGTTGAAGCCAAAGGCAAAATCGACGGCAAGCCTAAGACCGTCCAGACCAACCAGCTAGGCCTCGAGTTCAAAGGCCAGGAGCCGGTGGTCGCCTACTGCATCGATATCACCCAGCCGCTGGCGAAAGACCGTCAGTACAACGAGGCTGATTGGGAGAAGGCGACACACATCTCCAAACAGAATCTCGCGAAGATCCACTGGGTCCTGCGTAGCAGCTATCCAACCAAGACTCCGGCTGAGGTGATCGAAGCCGCTGGGGTGGAACCGATCGCCGATGCGGGTCAGGCCAAGATGATCGCGTATGGCGGTACCCAAATCGCTATTTGGATGCTCAGCGATAACTTCACCGACATCGAGACCGAGCCGAGGGTGAAGAAGATCGCCGACTACCTGTTCAAGAGCGCGAAGGACACCCCGGAACCGGAGCCGTTCCTGCGTATAGAGGGCAGTGCCAGCACCGGTCCGGCCGCCACGAAGATCGGCCCCTTCACCGTGCGCACCAGCGCCAAGACGGTCACCCTCACCGCCACCGGAGGCACCGCCGTCGATGCCACAGGCTCACCGGTGTCCACCCTTGGTGACAACGGCCAATTCTGGGTCACCGCACCCGCTGCGGGCACGGTGACCGTCAAGGCCACTGGCAAGGTCAACGTCCCGGTTGGCCGGGTGTTTATCTTCGACGAGTCCGCTTCGCGAACGATGAGCACGCCAGAGGGCAAGCAGAAGCTGATCCTTGGTGGCGCCGTTTCCCGCGACATAGAAGCGTCGGCCCAGGTCACTGTCACTGTCACGCCGGCCGGGCCAAGCTTGCCGCAGACCGGTGCTGACACGTTCACCTACATCGCATCCGGCACAGGTCTTGTCGCAGTCGGGACGATTATTTTTATGGTGGCTCACCGCCGCCGGGCACAGTTGCGCCGTATGGCTTCGCTTTAGGCGCACCGGGTACCGTATAGAAGCCTTTGACTGTCTTTTGATGGTCAAGGGCTTCTTCTTTTATCCACGCACTCTGCGATTGGACCGGTTGATTAAGCCAGGGCGAAATCGTGGCCGTGGCGCCCGAAGATTTCGCACCATGAGGCGCAACTTCAACTGCCGCTGCAACCCGAGCGGATCCTGCAACACCCGTCGCTGCGCGGACAAGGCATCCAGCACCGCCAGCACGCCTTCACGCCAGCCGGACACGACCAGCGCCCGCCAACCTGCCATCACCGCAACCTCGCCAGCAGCGGCGAACCGCAGCCGATCCTCATCCTTGACCCGCCCCGCAGGACGCACATTGATCAGCCACACGGCATCGCTGCCGGCCACCAGAAAATCCGGGACATGCCTGCGCCAGCCCACGGCCGTGGCGAACCGCAACTCGAACGGCTGCGCCAAAACCTCAACCACACCAAGGAAGTCTGCTGGCGCCCGCCAAAGCCAAATCCGAGCAATCCACTTGGGACGACTTCGACCTCAGCAACCGCCGGATCGTCATAGCCGGAAGGCAGCGCCCGCTGGACGGCCTCACCTACCAATCGTTGATCACGGCGATGTGGACGATGGCTTCGAAGCGCCCGATTGTCCGGATGGGAGTTATCAGACGCGCTCTTGGCAGCCATCCATCCTCACGGCCGGATCAGGTTTGAGTCCCGTCACGCCAGAAGCTCGAACCAGCCATCCACTCACCGACCGCGTCGGCATAGCGGCCGGGAACTTCTATCGGCAGCGCATGCCCCACCGCCTCGAACACCGACAGATTCCAGTCGGGTCGCTGCGCCATCCAGTCATCGATCCACGCGCGCACGATCACACGATCGTCGTCTCCCCACAGCAGGAGCGTGGGCGCCGAGGTACGACATATCGCGTCCTGCACGCGTTGGGGCCGGACGCACATCGCCGACAGGATCGAGGCCATGACCGTGATGCCGCGTCCCAGTTGCTTCGGCCGCGCCGCCGTGAGTTCTTCCCGCGCGAGGTGCGTGAACTCGCTGGAGAGCCTCGACAGGTCACCGCCCCCAACGTTCCACTTGCTCCCCGATGCCGCAGGATCGGCCAGGGCCCGAAATTTCTTCTCGATAAGCCTCTCGATAAGCCTCCTGCCGAGCACCCGCAGCATCGCTCGGGCGACGGGAGGGGCGACAGCCAGCCCTGTCCGGCCGACCGTCCGCCACCAACGGGCCTCACTAGCACTGAGCGGAGGGGGAAGGGCGGGCGCCACCAGGACGAGCCCAGCAACGCGTTCGGGTGCGATGTCGGCGAAAAGCACCGCGATCATCCCGCCCGCCGACCATCCGTGGACCACGACCCTATCCAGCTCCAACGCGACCGTGAGGTCTCGCAGGAACAGTGCGTGGGGTTCGATTCCGGTCGTGCGCCGATCCGGCGAACCGGTGTGCCCGGCAATCGAGCCCGGAAGGTCCACCGCGATCACTCGCCCGTGCTTCCGCAGCACTGGAAGCACGTCGATCAAATTGGTAGCGCTACCCGCCGGGTTGGGAACCAGCAGATGAACCGGAGCGTCCGACGGCGTTCGCTCGCCTCCCGTCGTGAGATAGTGCACCGAAGTGCCACCTAGATCGACTGTCTCGCTGTGGATTCCAGACCAGCGGGCGGACCGCTCACCCCAGTCGGAGTACTGCATACAGCCAACCTACTGGCGTGTCTCAAAGTCGTGGGGTCGGGTCACGGAACAGTGTCAGTGGCGTGTTGTTGATCGATGAAGGGGCTTCGAAGCCATCGTCCACATCGCCGTGATCAACGAATGGCTATGACACTTTTGAAACACGCCCTAGTCAATGGTGGGCAACTCATGACGATTGCCACCATCGAAGGGAACCTAGAGCTGCCCGACGTCCAAACCCTGCGCGGCCAATACTCCATTAGGCTTAACAACCTTCAGCAGCCGAAAGCATTTGTAGCCTTCTGATCGGTATCCAGAGCCTGGCTCGACGCCCGGCCAGCGATCGTTTCGCCTTGTTGGTCCTGGGTCGGCGTGGGCCGTAGAAGAACACGAACTCGCGGCGCTGCGAGGCGATGAGATGTTCTACGAGGTCGGCATTGTCCATGACGGAAGTCTGCGTCGATGCGGCGCGACGGAGAGCGGGATGCATTCAACTTTCTTGTTCTGTGAGGAGGGCTGAACCCCTGGCCCCGCAGGGGGCCAGGGGCGGAGGGCCTTGGACGGGTCTAGAGACATAGCCAAATTTCGGACATGCCCCATGCTGACCCGCGGGTGTCACTTGCGCTGTAGGGCTTGAGTAGCGGCGAGTTCTTCCTTCATCGCCACGCTGAGTTGGTGAAAGTAGTCGGGGTACTGAGCGATCAATCGCTCTTGAATGCGTACTTCGGCGGCATGCCACAGGTCGATCAAGCCGGTCTGTTGTTTGCAGCTGACATCGGCAACGGCTACGGCTGTTTCCTGTGGTGACGGCCCCACAGAATCGTCGGTCCACCATTGTGGATCTGAAATGGCCGCGAAGGGGTTCTGATAGTCGAAGCCCATGCGCCGCACGCACTCTCGCCAGGACACTATGGCCGCGGCGACTGTGGGCTCGGCTTGGGATTCTTCCAACGACTCGCGGCTTAGCTGGTCCAGGAGGCTCGGGTCGGGGCTTGCGGCGGGTTGCAGCCGGGTGGTTGCCTCATACCCGCAGCCGTCTGTCCCAAAGGCGATCTCCTTCTGGCTCTCGCTTAGACCGCTTTCGCGCTTGTCGTACTGTTGCTCGACGTCCAAAGGGGTGAGCAGGCCAGGCGGGGCGTGGTAGCCGAACTGCTGGGCGATCCTTATCTCGAGGACGCCATATCGGCGGCGGTTCCTCAGGTCCTTGACCTCCGTCGGCCGCGTGACGATCTCCCAGTCGTGTCCGCGCGCCTGCATGCACTCCTTGATTAGCAGGTCTTGGGCGTTTGAGATGGTGTACAGGTCGGCCAGCGAGAAGCTGTACGCGTCGAACGGCAGTTGCAGTCTCTCAACCTCCGGGGTCGGCGGGAACATCTCTGCGTTGCCCGACGTGTTCTGCGACAAGGGAGCGGCGCAGCCGGCTATGCATAGCGCGATGGCGAGGAGGGTTGTCGATCGCAGCATCATCTTTCCTCGTTCTAGTGCCGATCGATGCTGGGACACCCCCGATCCAGCGGTGTCCCAGCATGTTGTCGGCGCCGCCAAAGCGACGCCAGGTCGAGGGTTTCAGATTTGCTTCAAGGAGCTGGCCTTGTTGGTGAAGCCGTTGTTGCCGAAGCTCGAGTCGTACGAGGAGGGATTCGCTGTGTACGTGGTGGAGCCTTGACATCCGGGGAGGTCCCACATCTTGACGTAGTGGGTCCGGTAGTTCCGCATCGAATTCGCGTTGTTGTTGATGGTGCCCGAGAGGGTCGTGCAGCTTGTGGTGGGACTGAACCGATACTCCCCGCCCCCATAACCGGAGTTGGGATACAGGCAGAACCTCTGGTTAGGACAGTCCGCATATGCGGGAGTCGCAGCGATGCCGACGACGAACAGAGCCGGCAGAGCGACGCTGACAAGCGCCGCCATGATCTTGTGTTTCATTCGGGTACACCTTCCGTGTTGAGTCGGGTTTTCGTGTAGTCGCGAACGTGAACCGACGATAGGGGTAGCGAATGTGGTCGATGTGTGGGCAATGTGTATCTGTGCGATTTAGGGTCTTGGGAACACTGGAGGTGTTTGATGGCACCGAATGGCGTGCCATACCGGCTGCCAAGTGGCGTTCCCTGCTTGCCGCACTGTTGGTGGACCCGGGGGGCGTAGTCCCGCTGGACCGGGTGGCGGCGCAGATGTGGGGCGAGACTCCGCCGCGAACCGTCGCCAACCAGGTGTACGGGTATGTCAGCCGGATCCGTCGCCTGCTCGGTGACACCGGCGGACGGATCCTGGCTACCCACTCACCGGGCTACCGTCTGTCGATCAGCGACCATGATGTGGACGCTGGCGTGTTTGTCGCGCAGACCACCGCGGGCATACAGGCGTTGCGGGCCGGGCAACCCGATTATGCGGCACGCCTGCTCACCGCGGCCCTTGCGCTGTGGCGAGGTCCGGCGTTCGCGGACGTGCCATCGACGCCCACCATCCAGGCGGCAGCCGAGTACCTCAGCGAACTGCGCATTGCAGCGCTGGAGGCGCGCATCGCCGCGGACCTTGCGTGCGGCCAGCACACCGCGCTGGTGGCCGAGCTACAGGCGTTGACCCAAGAGCATCCCTTGCGGGAAGACCTCTGGCGGCTGCTGATGCTGACGCTGTATCGCTGTGGCCGACAGGCCGAGGCGCTGACAGCCTACCGGTCGGTGCGGAACCTGCTCGACGAGGAGCTGGGCATCGAACCCGGCGTCGAGCTGCAGGAGCTTCACCGGACGATCCTGCGCGGGGAACCGGTCTGCGCGGCAACGGCCGAGGCGGAACAAGAGCCCTTAGTCGTGCCGCAGCAACTGCCGGCCGCCGCGTGGCCATTCGTCGGCCGACCCGAGGAGCTGCGATGGTTGATCCAGCTGTCGCAGGATCCGCAACGTGGCCGCGCCGTCGTCATCTCGGCGATCGATGGCGCGGCTGGGATCGGCAAGACCTGCCTTGCTATCCAATTAGGACACCGGGTCGCTCGCCAGTACCCCGACGGTCAGCTGTATATCAACCTGCGCGGGTTCGACCCGGGAGGGGCTCCCGTGGAGCCGGCCACCGCCGTGCGCGCGTTCCTCGATGCGCTAAACGTTGCGCCCCAACGGATCCCGACGGACGTGGACGCGCAGGCAGCCCTGTTGCGCAGCTGTCTGGCGGGCAAGCGGATGCTCTTGCTGCTGGACAATGCGCGCGACGCCGATCAGGTCCGACCGCTGCTGCCCGGAACAGCGGACTGCCTGGTCCTTATCACCAGCCGGCACCGGC
>DPJL01000167.1 GCA_003543035.1 Micromonosporaceae bacterium
ACCCCGTCCATCTTTGGCATTCGGATATCCATCAACACCACATCGGCTGGTACCGAATTGAGCCCCACCAAAGCGGAGGCCCCATCACCAGCCTCCCCCACCACTGTCATGTCCGGCTGCGCCTCGATGACCATGGCCAGACCGGCCCGCACCAGAGCCTGATCGTCCACCAGGAACACCCGGATCATTCCCGCTCCTCGATCGGAACCGTTGCCTCGACGGAGAATCCGCCGCTGGGCGAAGGACCGGCGACGAACGAGCCACCCACGATCGCCAGCCTCTCCCGCATTCCGGCTAGGCCGGCGCCTTTCCCGGTACTCGCCGCAGCAAAGGTTTTGCCTGTGTCATGAACCTGCACCGTCACCGCCTGCTCGCCCCAATCGAAGCTGAGCCGGGCCTGCGCCCCCGGACCGGCGTGCCGCAACGTGTTCGTGAGTGCCTCTTGGACCAACCGGTAAAGCGTCAACTCGGCGGCGGGCCCAAGCGGCCGTGGCTCGCCCTTGTCCGTACGGGAAACGTGCAACCCGGCACCGCGCACCCGCTCAATAAGGGTTGGCAACTCGGCCAAAGTTGGTTGCGGGGTAAGGCCGTCGGTGTCGGTGCGCAAAACACCGACCAGCCCCCGCATGTCGGCTAGGGCCTGCCGCCCGGTCGCGGCAATGGTGCCAAGGACTTTCCCGGCCCGCTCGGGATCGCCGGCCGCGATCAGCTCGCCACCCTGAGCCTGAGTCACAATCACCGAAAGGGAATGGGCCACGACATCGTGCATCTCGCGAGCTATCCGGGCGCGATCGTCTGCTATCGCTCGCTGCGCTCGCTCCTGCTGTTCGGCTTCGAGCACCTCGTAGAAATCCATGCGCAGCCGCCGAAGCCGGGCCGTGCCCCAGGCGGCGAAAACCACGGTCACCATGAGGCCGAGGAAGAAGACCCACGCCAGCGGAGTGCCGAAGCCCGGACTGGTCGGGCTTTCCACCGGCCAAACCTTGGCCGCCCGAATGGTCAGCATCACCGCGCCCGTCAGGCCGATGGCGATACCGATCCAGGTAAGCCAGCGCTTCCCATAGGCGCAGAGCGAATAGAGACCGACCGGGAAGAGCGCCGCGCACGGGAGAAACGCTGTCTCAAAACGGTATGCGGCGATCGGTGCCAGCGTTTGCACCGCGAGCGCCATATTCATCAACACGAAGGAGGCGAACGGCCAGCGGCGGCGGCCGCCAATCGAGGCATGCACGACGATCGCTGAGAGCACAAGCACGATCCGCCACGGACGCGGTGCGTCCGGGGCGATCGTGACCAATGACATGGGTAGGAAGACCGCGGCTACGCCGATGGCGAGCAGCGAGTCGATCAAGAGCGGGCGCTCTCTAGCCCAGGAATACCACCGCCACATGATCTCGAGCGTAGCCCGCGGTCTTCGGTGGGTTACGGAGGTGTGCCTCGGTATCCGCCGAGTGCGGCGGCACCTACAATCCAGCCCACGAAGAGCCCGTAGATCGCGCCACCGCCCGCGTTTTGGAAGGCCGTCAGCAGGGTGGGCCCGATCTGCACAAACGCGGCCAACAGGCCCGCCAGCGCAGCGGCGAAAATGTACGCCGCCCAGCCCGCCAGCAGCCGGCCACCGACAGTTCCAGTCGCGGCCACTTGCATCATCAGGAACGTGAAGGCCACGACAAGGATGGCTTTGATGTCATCCGCGATCAGATTCTGGACGGATTCATCGTCGTCGAATCGCCAGGCCGGCCAGGCGAGCAGACGCATGAACCAGCCGCCCGCGGAGTTTTCATCAGTGTTGCTCTGCACCCAGCGCACATAGGCCGGGCTGCCAAACGCCAGCACCAGAATCAGCGCCACGAGTGTTGCGGCACCGGGGACAGTGCGGTAGCGAGAGAAGGTAGCCATGGCGACAATGTCCCCATCGGACACTGCCGCTAAACGCGGGGGTCACTCTTCCCAGTTCGCAGCCACTTTCTTACTCGGCTGCACGCGCGGCGGCTCTCCCGGCATCTTGGGATAATCCGGTGGGTAAGGCATTTCTTGGGCGTCCCGCTCCCACCACTCGAGCAGTGTCTCGAGCCCGTAGGGCTTGGAATCCATTGGCTCGTAAGGATCTCCGACCTTCTTGAGTCGCTTGGGCACCGTCTCCAGATCGAAGTCGTCCGGCTCCACATCGGACAGCTCGTCCCACGTCACCGGAGTGCTGGCGGTAGCTCTTTTGTTGGCGCGCAACGAATATGGGCTCGCGATCGTGCGATCCCGGGCGGCCTGATTGAAGTCGATGAAGACCCGCTCGCCGCGCTCTTCCTTCCACCACGCCGTGGTTATCCGCTCGGGATCCCGCTTCTCCAACGCACGCGCGAAAGCGATGACCGCGTGGCGCACCTGAATGAAGTCCCACTCCGGCCTGATCCGCACGTAGATGTGGACACCACGACCACCCGACGTCTTCGGGTACCCCACCAGCCCCGCCTCATCCAACACTTCCCGTGCGTGCTCGGTGGCGACCCGCGCCGCATCGGCGAAATCCGTCCCCGGTTGCGGGTCAAGGTCGATCCGAAGCTCGTCGGGGTTGTCGGGTGCGGTCGCCCGCACCGGCCACGGGTGGAACACGATCGCGCCCATCTGCGCCGCCCACAGAATGTGAGCGGGCTCGATCGGGCAGAGCTCGTCCGCCTTGCGGCCGCTCGGGAAGGTGATCTCGGCCGTGTTCATCCACGGTGGTACACCCTTGGTAGGTATCCGCTTTTGATAGAACATCTCGCCGTCGATGCCGTCGGGGAACCGCTGTAGCGTCGTCGGCCGGTTGGATAGCGCGCGCAGCATGGGCTCGCTGACAGCCAGGTAATACTCAAACACGTCGCGTTTGGTGAAACCACGCTCGGGATAGACCATCTTGCCCGGGCTGGTAAGTCTTACGGTCCGGTTACCGACCTCGTATTCGATCGCCTCGGCCTTGGGCATGGTCCGAACTTACCGCGTACCTTTTGCTCATGGAGCACATCTCAGACGAAGAATGGAAGGTGCGGCTGCGCCCTGAGGAGTTCCGGGTGCTGCGCCAGGGTGGCACCGAACCGGCCTGGACCGGCGAATATGTCGACACCAAGACCGCCGGGACCTACCACTGCCGGGCTTGCGGCGCCAAACTTTTTGACAGTGTGACCAAGTTCGACAGCCACTGTGGCTGGCCGTCCTTTGACCAGGCCATCCCTGGGACGATCAAGTACATCGAGGACAAGTCACACGGCATGGTGCGCACCGAGGTTCGCTGCACCAACTGCGACTCGCACCTTGGCCACGTCTTCTACGGCGAGCGCATGACCGACAAGGACGCGCGCTATTGCATCAACTCGGTCAGCATCAAGCTTGAGCCTGCGTCCGATTAGGACGGATGACGACCCGGCCGATCAGTCGCACCGGCAACCAGCTTGTCCTTACGAGTTCGGTGCGGACGAGATGATCGGGAAAGGCTGAGCGGGCAGCCTTGTCGGCCCGGCTCAAAGCGAAGCGGACGTCATAAATCCACGCTTCGCCGGTTGGGCGGAGCACCCGCCTCAGCTCTCGCATACCGGCCTCAACCTCCGGCCAGTGATGCTGACTCATGCTTGAAACGATCAGGTCGAAGGAATCGTCCTCGTAGGGCAGATTGGCGACATCGCCGACGGCGAACCTCACCTGTTCCGACGGGCCGGCGTTCTCCCGCGCCCGCTTGATCATGTTTTCGGACAGGTCGATGCCCTCGACTCGCAGAGCGGGCGCCGCCTTGGCGATGGCGATGGGCACTCGCCCCGGGCCGGTGCCGACATCAAGAACGCGGGCCTCCGCTGGGAAGCCGCCTTTCGCCACGTCAGCGGCCACGCGCTTGTACAGATGCCGGAATTGCCAGCGGGTGACTCGATCGTAGGTTTCGGCGCGTTCAAACGCTCCGTGCAGGCTCGCGTGGCCGTGCTGCCTACGGTCCATCCGACAGCTCCCTATAGTTGTGTGTAACAACTCTCTTCAGTAAGGCTAGGTCGAATAGTTGTACGACGCAACTGTACCTTCGGACTTCCCGGACGACGAGCTGTCGCGACTGCTGCAATGGCTGGTCCGGTCCACCGGCCTGCTCGAACCGCACGACCACAATGGACTACACGCCTCCAGTTCGGAGGTTTTCGCGCTCGGCGAACTTTCGGAAGCCGGGGTGCTTACCCAACAGGACCTTGCGGAGCGACTCGGGCTCGAAAAGAGCACGGTGAGCCGGCTCGCCGCGAGTCTGGAAAAGCGCGGTTGGCTTGCCCGCGAACGTGACCCGGCCAATCGCCGCTTCTATCAGCTGACCCTCACCGCTGCCGGACGAAGGGCCGCACAGCACATCGGCGAACATCTCCGCTCCCGCCACCACCACCTAATGGCGAGCCTCACGGCAGAAGAGCGAAAAGGTCTGATGGTGGGCCTGACCGGCCTCATCCGAGCCTTCAATACCGACACCCCGTCACAGGAATAGACTGACACCATGCCCGACCAGTCAGCAGCGGCAGCGCGACTTCGCCTCGCTCTGGAGATGTACGAGTTCGGTGAACAGGCACAGCGATCCCGCTTGCGACGGCTGCGCCCTACCGCCACTGACGAGGAGATCGAAAAAGCCGTCCGCGCCTGGCGGGTATCGAGACCCGGCGCCCCGATGGGTGACGCGATCGGTCGGCCATCGCATAGGTTCGCATGAATGTTCTGTCGGCCGCGCTGCGGCAGTGCGCAGCTGACCTCGATCGCCATAAGCGAGCCTGGGCTTTGGTCGGAGGATTTGCTGTTTCGGCCCGTGCCGAACCTCGATTCACCCGTGACGTTGATATCGCTGTTGCGGTAGAGAGCGATGCAGACAGTGAGCACCTTGTACGTTCACTCTTGGTCGATGGATACCAACTGTTCGCGACGGTGGAGCAAGAATCCACTGGGCGGCTGGCCACTGTTCGTCTCGAACGGCCCATAGCCGAGACAGAGGACGTCGTTGTCGATCTGCTCTTCGCGAGCTCAGGTATTGAACCGGAGATAGCTCGAGCCGCGGAAGTCCTGGAAATCGTGCCAGGCCTGACGTTGCCGGTAGCAACCACCGGTCACCTTATCGCCCTCAAGCTCTTGGCACGAGACGACCAAACGCGGCCGCAGGATCTCGCCGATCTGCGCGCACTTTGTGCCCCAGCGACATCGGAAGACCTAGCAATGGCAAGGGATGCGGTGCGCCTTATCACCGAGCGTGGCTTCAACCGTGGCCGAGATCTCCTGGCCGCGCTGGAGGACATCACGGCTTCCTGAGCCGCACGGGGGCCGTGGAACAATCGCGTAGTGGATGTTTTGATTGGGGGAGCTGGGGTTGGCGGCCTGGCTCTGGCGCACGGGCTGATCCGGGACGGTCATCAGGTCAGAATCCTCGAGCAGGCACCATCCCTGCGTGAAGGCGGTGCCGCGGTCACCATCTCGGTCAATGGTGCCGCTGCCCTGGCCGGGCTGGGAATCCCGTTGGAGGGCGTTGGCGGGCTCATCGAAGAGATGGAGTTCTGTGACGCCAATGCAAGAGTCATGTTCCGGTTCGACATGCGGGTCCTGCGGCGCCGCACGGGTTTCCCGGTCGTGGTGGTCCCACGTGAACGGCTCATCGCACACCTGGCCTGGGGTCTCCCGGCCGACCTGGTGCAATTTGATCGAGCGGTCGACACGGTGGCCGTCCAACGCAGACAAGTCCAGGTAACCGACAGCCAAGGCGACCTACACACCGCCCCAGTGGTAGTGGGGGCGGACGGCCACCGGTCGGAAGTGCGGCGGTCAATCCTGAGTCCCCTTGAAGCCACACCAACCGGATGGGCTACCTGGCAAGGGCTCAGCCGCGTGCTGCCCGAGCTCGCGTCCGGTACCAAGGGACGATTCCTGGTGGGAGACGCAGGCTTCTGTGGTCTGATGCCGGCTGGGGATGGCTTACTGCAATGGTGGTTTCACGTGCCATGGTCGCCCACGGATCCACCGCTGGACGCCCCGGTGGCGTGGCTTAGGCAACGGTTCGCTCGCTTCGCAGGCCCGGTGCCGGCCCTGCTGGAAGCCGTGACAGATGCCGAGGCCGGGTTCTATCCGCATGTGGTACACCAGATCCCGGACGTGTGGGGCACCGGCCCCACGACTTTGATCGGCGATGCGGCCCACGCTTTTCCACCGTCGCAAGGCCAAGGGGCAAACCAGACTCTGGACGACGCTTGGCTGCTGACCCGGGCGCTGGAACTCAAAGGCGATCCGGCCGAGCTGTTGCGCCGGTACGAAGCTCGCCGGGCGCCGCGGGTGCGCAGGGTGGCAAAGATGGCGGCAGCCGAGACGACCAGCAAGGTCCCTGCCGCGGTCACTAGGTTTGCCGTCCGGCTGGTGCCCGCTTCCGTTGCAGGGCATGCTTACCTCAGCCTGATCCGGCGTTGGAGCAGTGTTCTGAACGGGGAGAGTCCATAGTGGTATGGAGTAGGAGCCGGCTTGGGTTGATCGCCGGAGTGGCCATATTTGTGGGGGCCTTGGCAGCTCTATTACTGACCGGTCACGATTCGATCCAGCCCTCGGCTGACTCGGACGAGACGATCTCAGTCTGGTCCGCGGTGGTGCCCGCGCTCGCCGCGATAATCCTAATTGGACTATTACCGATGCGAGCGCCAACCTTGGCGATTCGGACGATCGGTGATTCAAGCAAGCAACTCCGCTGGCTGATCGGCATCGCGGTAGGTTTTCCGTTGGTGTGGTACGCCTTTGCGCTTGCCGGAGTCGACCGGGAGACTGTCGGAGGGCTTTGGGCGTTGAGCAAGCCGATCGCTTTCCTCCTATTGCCCTGGCTGGTATTGCGCACGGTCCTGTTCCAAACTGTGCCCGGGGAGAGTCTTTGGCTGCCAAAGGGCCGATGGCGCTGGATCGCCCCAATCCCAGCGTTGTTGGCATTTGGCTACCTGGCACTGCTGAGTCCGTTGGCCGGGTCACTGCCGAAAGCTGCGGACTATCCCGATCCGGTGGTGCTGGCGATCGGAGCGAGCCTTACCTTCCTAACCGCCAACGTGCTCGAGGAGTTGTTCTACCGCGTCATGCTGCAAACCCGGCTCGAGCAGGCGGTTGGCCGCTGGCCCGCGATCGTGTTGACAGCACTGCTTTTCGCACTGATGCACCTGCCCAGCCACGGTCAGGGCGGGTTGCCGCTAACCCTTGGCGCCATTGTGGTCTTTCAAGGTACCTTCGGGCTCTTCACCGGCTATCTGTGGAGCCGATATCGCAACGTGTGGGCCAATATCGGCGCCCACACCATCATCAACACGTTGCCACTGCTGCTGATGCAGTAGTCCACAGCGCCTGGCAGACCGCGCGAAGGTGCTCATCGAATTCGGTGTGAGCACACCGAATTCGATGAGCATGTTTGACACCTACACCCTGTCAGCCTCGGACGCGGGCGACGGTGTACGTCGTGTCGGGTGTCGGAGGTGTGGTGAAGCGAGCGTTTGCGGCGTAGAGGAACGGCCCGAATGCCCCGATCGTGGCCGGGACATCGAATGCGG
>DPJL01000295.1:0-126 GCA_003543035.1 Micromonosporaceae bacterium
GCTATTCGCAGTCTCTCCTCCAGTACCGCCCGGCTGGCGAGCTCCGCCGCCGCGACAGCGGCCTGCTGCCGTCGTGCATGCCGGACCAAGCCGACTGCGGCGGGAACAGCGGCCGCCGCGGCCGCC
>DPJL01000295.1:510-3620 GCA_003543035.1 Micromonosporaceae bacterium
CCCCCCCCCCCCCCAGCCGCAAAGGCCAGGCTGACGCTGAGACCGATAGCGAAGACGGCCACTGTCGCCGTCCCCAGGACCGCGAGTGAGCGTCTCCTCGGTGTGCGATCGCCCACCGTGAACAGGGCCAGCGCCAACGCTAGGTAAGGGACTGCCGCCGCATAGAGCGGAATGACTCCGCCCACGACTGCGAACCCGACTGCGGTTAGGACAACGGCGAGCGCTGAGATCGGCCATCGGGTGCGCAGCGCCAGCGGTAGGCCGATCGCGGCGGCGGTTGCCCAGCCGGCCGGGCTTCCCTCCGCCGCGAGGGCTGCGGCCAGCGTGACCAGGACTGCGATGGCGATGTTCACCGTGCGACCGTATCCGCCACGATCACCGGGCCGCATCGGAGCACGGTCTGACATCCCCTGCTCCGATTACAAAACCGCCGGCTTCGGCGAGCCTGGTCCCATGATGCTGATCATCGCACCACTCCTGATCCTTGCCGGGGTGCTGCTGCGCCTGCCGTTCGACTTCTTCTTCCCCGCTCAACTGGCCGCCTACCGGGACCATCCGGCTCTGCTCACCACCTGCTACAGCCTGTTCCTATTGGGCAATGTGCTGATGTGGCCTGCGGTCGCGGCCCTGTCCCGCAAGATTGCCTCGCCCTGGGGCGTGTGGGGTGGTGCCCTCGCGATGTTCGGGCTCTTCGCCCGGACGTTCCACGCCGGCGTCGACCACCTCGCGTTCCAGCTCGCCCGAGTTCAGGGCGTGGAGGCTGCCACGGATGCGGTTGCCGAGTCGTACGGCGCGTTCCATGTCATGAGTACGTTCTCGGCGGCGATCATGTTCGGCTGGATTGTGCTGGCGATCGGTGCCTACCGCGCCAAAGTCCTTGGCCTGGTTGGTTCCGTGGCGCTCGGGTTGATGGCCACTATGCCGCTCGGCGTCCTGAAGGGGACCACTTGGTTCTCCGTGCTCGCTGCGGCCGGGCTCTGCATTGCCTTGGTGCCGTTGGGAATCCGGACGCTGCGCGAGGGTCCTCGCCCGAGTTGGAAGACGGTGGCCATCGTCACGCTCACCGCTGTCGCCATGTTTATTCTCGGCCGATTCGGCTGAGGTCGGGTACCTTGGCCGGCATGTCTTCTCTTGTCGACCATGCGCTTGAGCTGCTCTGTGGCAACTACGTCTTCCCGGACAGAGCCAAGGAGGCGGCCGAGGTCATCCGATCCCGCCAGGAGGAAGGGTCCTACGCCGGGCTGACCGAGCAGGAGCTTTCCGAGCGCCTCACGGCCGAGCTTTTCGAGCTGTGTGCAGACAAGCATATGCGAGTACGAGTTAGGGCTCCCGAGCTTCAGGAAGCGGGCACGACGAAGGAGGCCGCGGAGGCCACCTGGCGCGAATACATGCGCACCACCAACTACCGGATCTCGCGAGCGGAGCGGCTCGACGGCAACGTCGGCTATCTCGACCTGCGTGGCGTGCCGAGCCCAGCGGAAGGCGGCCGGGCGATCGCCGCGGCGATGGAGCTGGTCTCACACACCGAGGCGTTGATCATCGACCTGCGCAAGAACCGCGGCGGCGATCCGGACGGGGTCATCTTCTGGTGCAGCTACTTCTTCTCCGACGCGGAGACCCACCTCAACAGCATCTTCGAAGCCTCGACCGGTCAGACCAAGCAATATTGGAGCCTTGCCTACCTGCCCGGCGAGCGCTATCTGAACAAGCCCGTCTACGTGCTGATCAGCGAGTTCACCTTCTCCGCGGGCGAGGAGCTTTGCTACAACCTGCAAGCGCAGCAGCGCGCCGTCCTGATTGGACAGACGACCCGCGGTGGGGCGCATCCGACCGACAGCTTCCCGATCACCGATACCTTGGAGATCACGGTACCGGTGTCCCGTTCCATCAACCCTGTCACAGGGACGAATTGGGAGGGCGTCGGCGTCCAGCCGGACATCGAGGTGTCCGCGGATTTGGCTCTGCGATTGGCCTATGAGAAGGCGCTGGATCACGTGATCGAGACGACCACCACCCCCGCTATCAAGGACGAGGCTCAGACCACGCGATCCGGTCTGCTGTAAACGTTCATCGACTCGCCGCGTAGGAAGCCGATCAACGTCATTCCGGCTTCCGTGGCCAGATCGACGGCGAGCGTGCTGGGTGCGGAGACGGCCGCCAGCATGCTCGCTCCGGCCACCCACGCCTTCTGGGTCAACTCAAAGCTCGCCCGGCCGGAGACCATGATGACGTGCCCGGCCAGCGGGAGAGCACCGCGTTGGAACAGCGTGCCGATGGCTTTGTCGAGCGCGTTGTGCCGGCCGACGTCCTCGCGAGCCACCACTAGCTCGCCGGTCGCGGTGAAGATGCCAGCCGCGTGTGAGCCGCCGGTCTTCGAGAAGCCACGCTGGGCTGCCCGCAGCTTTTCGGGCAGATCGAACAGGGTCCCTCGGGCTACTCGAAGCGCGTCTGCGTTGACGTCGTGATGCGAGTGCACCCGGACGGAGTCGATGCTCGCCTTCCCGCAAACCCCGCAAGAGCTTGTGGTGTAGAAGTTTCGGGCCTCCAGCTCGGTCTCCCGCTCGAGGAAGACCTCGACCACGTTCGGGTTGTCGTTGCACAGCTTGGCACTGACCACATCGGACGGCGCCGCGATGATGCCCTCGGTGTATAGGAAGCCCAGCGCGAGCTCCAACTCGTTGCCCGGCGTCCGCATGGTGACCGCCAACGACTTTCCGTTGACCTGAACCTCCAACGGCTCCTCAACGACCAGAGTGTCCGGAGCCTTGCCGAAAACGGGGCGCCGTGCGTACGAAATGCTCATCGCTTCTCGAGCCTTATCACGATCTGTTTCGAGGTTGGGGTGTTGGAGCCGTGCGCGGTGGAGTCCAACGGCACGAGCACGTTGGCTTCGGGGAAATACGTTGCGGCGCAACCCTTTGCGGTGGGGTAGGCGATGACCCGGAAAGCGGGGGCTCGCCGCTGTTCGCCCTGCCACTCCGACACGATGTCGACCATTGCGCCGTCGTCGATCCGGAGCTCGGCCAGATCCTCGGGATTGACGAAGATGACTCGACGTTCTCCCTTGACCCCGCGATAACGGTCGTCGAGCCCGTAGATCGTGGTGTTGT
>DPJL01000308.1:0-10037 GCA_003543035.1 Micromonosporaceae bacterium
CATGGACTTCGGCCGGATCACACTTGCCGAGGACCTGGTCCTCTACCTGTTCGGCACGCCGGGCCAGAACCGCTTCTGGTTCATGTGGGACGACATCGTCCACGGGGCCATCGTCGCGGTCGTGCTCGTCGACACCCGGCGACTGGCCGACAGCTTCTCCTCGATCGACTACTTCGAGGCGCGCGAGATTCCGTTCCTGATCGCGATCAACCAGTTCGACGGCACTCGCCGGTACGCGCCGCCGGAGGTTCGCGAAGCGCTCGCGCTACCCGAGGACGTCGCCGTCATCACCTGCGACGCCCGCTCGCGCGAGTCGACCAAGCAGGTCCTGATCGCCGCGAGCGAGCATGCATTGTCCCAATTGGACCCCCGGGTTCCGAGCGGCCAGCGCCTGGTGCGCCGCGCACGGGCACCTGGCGTGAGCTGACCGCACGAAAGGAGCGACTTCGTGGACCACGTCCATCACTTCGACATGGGCACCTGGCTGCTTTTCCTGGCCTACATCACCTCTGCCGTCGGATCCACCGTGGGACTCGCGTGCACCCTGCAGGCGCGCTACGCCGGCACGCCGCGCTCACGCATCGCGTGGCTGATCCTCGCCGCGGTGTCAATCGGCGGTGTCGGCATCTGGGTCATGCACTTCATCGCGATGCTCGGGTTCGCCACACCGGGCATGCCGGTCCGCTACGACATTGTGCGCACCGGGCTTTCCGCGATCCTGTCCGTGTCGGCGGTGTTCCTCGGGTTACTGGTGTTCGGTGTCCGCACGAAGTTCGTGTTGTGGCGGCTGCTGGTCGGCGGGGTGGTCACCGGGTTGGCGGTCGGGCTCATGCACTACACCGGCATGTGGGCGGTCCAGGTCAAGGGCCAGATCGGGTACGACCTCGGCCTGGCGGTGCTGTCGATCGTGATCGCGGTCATCGCCGCGACGGCGGCATTGTGGTTCACCGTCGCGGTGGACCGGCTCCTGCTTCGGGTGGTCGCGGGTCTGGTGATGGGGGTCGCGGTCACCGGCATGCACTACACCGGTATGGCCGCCGTGCGCGTGCAGTTGGATGCCGGGGCGCCGGACCCGTCCGGAGCCGAGGTGTTCAGCTTCCTGTTCCCGGTCTTCGTGCTGGCGGCCGTCGCGCTCGCCGTGCCGATCTGCGCCGCACTGATGGCCGCGTCACCCGCGGAGAAGGAGGCGGCGCTGCACCCGAAGATCGACGCGGAGCCGCCGCGGGCGCGCTCGAACGGTCTGTCGACAGAGCCCGATCGCATCGGGCCGCTCAAGGCCGGTGATCGAGGATAACCGGCAGCGAGTCGACTCCGTACACAATGGACGCTTGGCGGAAGGCGAGGTCTTCCGGGGCGATTGCGAGCCGCAGGTTGGGGAACCGTCGCAGCAGGGCGGGATAGGCCCTCCGCAGTTCCATCCTGGCGAGCTCGGCGCCGATGCAGCGGTGGATGCCGTGGCCGAACGCCAGGTGCGAGGTCGGCCGCCTGGCCGGGTCGAAACTCTCCATGTCCGCGCCCAGCACCCGGTCGCGATTCGCCCCGCTCAGCGAGCAGACCACGATGTCGCCGCTGGCGATCTTCAACCCCGCGATCTCCAGGTCCCGCGTCGCGAAACGCGGAAACGCGACCTGGACGACGGTCAGGTAGCGCAGCAGCTCCTCGACGAACCGGTTGACGGCGTCGTCGGTGCTGAGCAGCTCGGCCCGCGCGGGATTCTGCAGCAGCACCAACGCACCGAGCGCGAGCATGCTCGCGGTGGTCTCCAGGCCGCCGGTGAGCAGACCGTCGGCCAGCCCGGCCAGCTCCTGATCGTCGATCTCGTGGCCGTATTCCTTGATCAGCATGCCGAGCAGCCCGTCACCGGGCGACTCCCGCTGCTTGCGGACCACGCCGAGCAGGTAGGACAGGGACTCGGAGATCGCGCCGAGTGAGGCGTTGGCGCCACCGAAGAGGTCGAAGCGCGCCGTGGACAGCCGCTGGAAGTCGGCGCGGTCCTCGTACGCGACGCCGAGCAGCTCGCAGATCGTCAGGGACGGGATCGGCAGGGCGAACGCCTGCCAGAGATCCACCGGCTGGTCCGACTTCTCCATCGCGTCCAGCTGCTCGGCCACGATCGCGTCGATCCTCGGCCCGAGCCTGCTCAGCCGGCGCATGGTGAACTCCGGCGTCAGCATGCGGCGCAGTCGCGTGTGGACGGGTGGATCGGCGAATCCCAGCCCGCCAGGGTTTTGCTCGGCGACCGCGCCGGCCTGCCCCATCAGATTGGTGAAGTCGTTGCTGAACCCGTCGACCTTGCCAAGCAGGGCCTTGGCCTCGTCGTATCCGGTGACCAGCCAGACCCGGGCGCCGAGCGGCAGTGTGAGCCGGCTGATCGGTGTTTGCTCCCGGAGGTGACCAAGCTCACCGACCGGGTCAAGACCGGTCCGCTTGAGCGGCATCAGAGCGTGGTCGGGCAGCAGCGAGATGGTGGACAGATCGAGGCCCGGCGCCTGCAACCGCGCAAGATACCTTCTCCCAAACCAGGCAAGAACACGCGAACGGAGATACCCCACGAGTCCGATACTACGTGCCCGCACTCGAGCCCAGAGTCCACTGTGGGTCGTGGTCACTCAGCGTTGGGTGCTGCGATACGTCGCGGTCATGCGCAGTTGGGCCAGGTGCGGCCAGCCGCGGGCGTGCCCGGGCGCCCGGGTTGTCGGCAGTCCGGAGTGGACGATGGCGAGGCGGGTGCCGGACTCGATGCGAAGCCACCGCCGGGGTTGGGGTCCAACTCGGCGTGGCCGATGATCGCCTCGGGGGAGAGCGGTTCCTCGAACCACCACAGTGGACAGTCCCCGGCGACCTTGGCCTTGGCGTCCCAGAGGGCGATGTCGATGGCGGACAGAGCCCGGATGAAACTCCCTTCATCTCGCCGCCCCGCCGATGGCCGGACGGGCACTGATCGCAGGTCAGCAGTGCAGGTTGTTACCCGCGGGAACGCCGAGGACCTGCACGAACCGCGTGTAGTTGTTGACCCGGCTCTGCACCTGTGCCGGGTTCCTGCCGTCGCACTCCAGGGCGCCGTTGATGCTGCGGATCGTCTGCCCGAAGCCGTGCCCGTTGACCATGGCGTTGTGGCCGGTCATGGTGCCCGGGCCGTTCTGCGTGTTCCAGTACCAGAGCGCGGTCTTCCACGACACCGCCGCGTCGTTCTGCACCAGGTAAGGGTTGTTGAGCAGGTTGATGCCCAGCGCGTCGCCCGCTGCCTTGTAGTTGAAGTTCCAGCTCAGCTGGATCGGGCCGCGACCGTAGTACGCCGCTTGGCCGGCCGGGCAGCCGTAGGGCTGGCTGCGGTCGCAGTAGTGCGGGTAGTTGGCTGTGTTCTGCTCGACGATGTGCACCAGGCCGCCGGTCTCGTGGTGCACGTTGGCCAGGAACGCCGCGGCCTCCTGCCTGCGGACGGTGTCGCTGCCCGTTCGCGCGAAGCCGGGGTAGGCGCTCATCGCCGCGGTCAGCCCGCTGTAGGTGTAGAAGGAGTTCCGGCTCGGGAACATCTGGTTGAAGTTGGCTTCGGTAACGACAAAGCCGCCCGGGTTGGGAGGAGCGGTCGTGGGTGGCGTGCCGCTGCAGCTGTAGGGATCCCAGTACCAGGTACTGATGGTCGGGTCGTAGCCCGGGTTGTCGTGTTCGGCGATGTAATACAAACCGTTGGTGTAGCGGACAATGGAGCCCGTGGTGTACCACTGTCCAGCCACCCAGTTCGGATGGGTGCAACCGCCGGGCGGTGGTGTGGTGCCGCCATCGCAGGTGCCCTGGTCCGCCCACACTCCCGTGGTGCCGGGCGGTGCCTCGTTCTGAGTCCACCACTTGGCCTGCCAGTTGCGGCCGTTGTGGGAGGCGGTCATCCCGCCGGTGTAGACGGCCGAGGCCGACCATGGAGTGGCGCATGCGGCAGCGGAGGCGATCGTCGGCTGCAGGACAACCGCGAGCGCGCTGACGATCGTCAGCGCCGCCGCTCCAGCGATGATGCGAAATCTCGACATGTTTGCTCCGTCCCGCGGCCTGTCGCCGCCGGAATAGACAATGTTCTGAAATGCATCGATGCGAGCTCACCATAGCAGTTAACAATAAAGCTTCCTAACAGTAATATTTTTCATCGACTTCGGTCTCGATCGAGTCGGTTGCGACGAGTCGCCAAGGCGGGAAGCATGCGTTCGCATGATGAGCTTTTTCGACGGCTTAACCCTCGAACTCGTCCCGCACAGTGCTTCGGTCAGCCCGGAGCGCTGGACCGGCGACCACGCCATCCGCCCACTGTCGGAGGCCGGCCATCAACAGGCGAAAGAGCTGGTAGAGACGATGGGCACCGATGTGGACGCGATCTATTCGAGCCCGGCCCTGCGATGTCTGCAAACGGTTCAGCCGTTGGCCCGCGCCGCGGGTCTGCCGATCGTGGAGCTCGTTGAGCTGCTCGACACGAAAGAGTTCGCTGAGCCGCACGAGTGGACGCAAGGAATCTTCAAACCGGTGCGGGAAGCCATCGGCGGGGGATGGGCGGCCGGCCACGGGCTGCGCGCGTTGGTGACGATGGCTGAGAGTCACCCGGGCGGGCGAGTGGTGGCTGCCTCACACGGTGACATCATTCCCACCTTCTTCGCGATGCTCTGTGCGGTCAATGATGTGCCGCTTCCGAAGGTGCCGCAGCGGGGTGGCTGGTACACGGTCCGCTTCGCCGAGGGCTCTTTCACGATCACGATGAACGGCACGCCTCACCCAGGCGACGTGCGCCCTCGCTCAGCTCGGTGAGATCTGCGGCCGCGGCAAAACCCAACCGGAGATACGCACCCGGTGGCTCGGCGGCGAAGTAGCCGCGTCCGGGGCCGACGGCCACGCCGTGCGCCCGAGCCGCCTCCGCAACCTCGGTTTGACCGGGTGGCAGCCGAAGCCACAGATGTAAGCCACCGGCAGGGATTCGGGCGACTGTCCAATCCGGAACTTCGCGGGCCAAAGCTGATGCGAGTACCGCACAGCGTTCCCTAAGCGCGTTGGAAAGAGCGCGCAGGTGCCTATCCCACGTAGGGGTGGTAAGCAATTCGACGGCCGCCTCCTGCATCGGGCGGGCGATGAAGAAGTCGTCGACGAGCCGGATCGCGCGCAGGCGCTGCATTACCGGGCCGCGAGCGATCAGGGCGCCGATGCGAAGGCTCGGCGACGCGGGTTTGGTCAGTGAGGTCAGATGGACAACGGTGCCATCGCGGTCGTCGGCCACCAACGCTCGGGGTACCGGCGCGCCGTGGCCGAGGAGCCGGGCGAAGTCGTCTTCGATGACGAAAGCGCCGACTGCCCTTGCCACGTCAAGAATCTGCCGGCGGCGCTCGGGCGCGAGCACAACGCCCGTCGGATTGTGGAATGTCGGCTGGCAGTAGAGCAATCGAGCGCCCGTCATGGCGAACGCATCGGCCAGCAGGTCGGGCCGGATGCCGTTGTCGTCCATGGGAACGGGCACCGGCCGAAGTTCCGCAGCCCGGGCGGCGGCCAGAGCTCCTTGGTAGGTAGGCGATTCCATGAGTACCGGGCTGCCCGGCGCCGCTATCGCGCGGAATGCCATGGACAGCGCATCCTGGCCACCGCCCGTGATCAGTACGTCGTCTGGACCGACGTCACCACCGGCGAGCCGGGCGAAGATGGCGCGCAGAGTTGCCAGACCTGCCGTCGGCGCCCGGTCCCACGCGTCTGGCCGGCGTGCCGCGCGGGCCAGTGCGGCGCCCAGTGCCCTGGTCGGTTGCAGGGATCGATGCAGGTAACCGCTGGCCAACGTGATCGCGCCGGCGGGTGGGGGAGCGAGCAGGTCGGTCACGGTCCGGGCATCGACGCTGCGGTCCGTGAGGGCGACGGCCTGCCAGGACGTGTCCGGCGGTTGGTCATCGGAACCGGAGCGGCGCGCGGCCACGAAAGTGCCGCTGCCGGGACGAGTCACCACCGCACCTTCACTGGCGAGTAGAGCAAAAGCGCGGGCGACGGTCACCGGGCTCACCCCGTTGCGGCGCACCAGATCCCGGCTGCTGGGCAGCCGGTCCCCGGGAGCCAGCTTCGCGATCTCCGTCTTGAGGATCGCGACCAGCGCCTCGATACTGCTACTCTCAAACATGAGTACAAAGAATAGCGCTATCGCCTTCCCTGGCGAACCGCTTCTCGACGTTGCGGCGTTGCGAGCCGACACTCCTGGCTGCGAATCAGTCATCCACTTCAACAACGCCGGCTGTGGCCTGCTCGCCAAGCCCGTGCTCCAGACGATGCTCGACCACCTGCAACTCGAGGCGAGCATTGGCGGCTACGAGGCCTCGGCGGCCCGAGCGACGCAGGTGGGCGACTTCTATGCCGCGCTGGCAGATCTCATCGGGTGCGGGCCGCAGAACATCGCCTTCGCCGGTAGTGCCACCGATGCCTACACCAAAGCGCTGTCAGCGATTCCCTTTGAACGTGGCGACATCATCCTCACCACACGCAATGACTTCATCTCCAACCAGATCGCGTTCCTGGCTCTGCGTAAGCGTTTCGGGGTCGAGATCGTTCACGCTCCCGACCTTCCGGACGGCAACGGAGTGGACGTCGAGGCGATGGCCGCGCTCATGCGCTCACGCCGGCCACGATTGGTCGCCGCGACACACATTCCCACCAACTCCGGCCTCGTCCAGCCGGTCGCCGAGATAGGGCGGCACTGCCGGGAACTCGACCTGCTGTACCTCGTCGACGCTTGCCAATCCGTCGGCCAATACGAAGTGGACGTCAATGAGATCGGCTGCGATTTCCTCACCGCGACATGCCGGAAGTTCCTGCGCGGACCACGTGGATCCGGGTTCCTCTATGTATCCGATCGGGTGTTGGCGGCGGGCTATGAGCCGCTCTTCATTGACATGTATGGCGCCCGCTGGACCGAACCGGGGGTCTACCAACCGGTTGCGACGGCGGTGCGCTTCGAGGATTGGGAATTCCCTTACGCCACCTTGCTTGGTTGTGCGGCTGCTACCCGGTACGCGCTAAATGTGGGTCTGAAAGCGATCTCACAGCGCACGCCGATGCTTGGCGCTCGGCTCAGAGACCGGCTTGCGCAGGTTCCCGGAATCCAATTGCTGGACCGCGGCCCCAGCCCGGCGGCGCTCGTCACCTTCGACGTGGCCGGTTGGCAGCCGCAGCCGCTCAAGCAGGCAATGGATCTGCGTGGGATCAACTCGGCACTCAGCTTCCGCGAGTTCGCTCAGTTTGACTTCGCGGACAAGGAAGTCGAGTGGGCGCTGCGACTGTCGCCGCACTACTACAACACCGAGGACGAGATCGACGCCGTCGCTGACGTTGTTGCCGAGCTCAGCCGCCGAGCATAGGTCAATGGACCCGGCTCCGGCGGCCGTGACCGCCGGAGCCGGGAATGTAGGTGGCTAAGGTGTCCAGGGAGTTGTCATCTGCCAGCTGACGTCGGGGTCGTAACTGCTTGGGCTGTCCCAGGTGTGCGATCCACCGTTGGTGGCAATCCACACTTCGGCCGCGTAGTGCCTGATGTGATGCCGCGGATAGTTGTGGCTTTCCAGGCTTACCGTGCCCGCTGCGAAGCGGCCGGTTTGGGCGCAGAAGGTCGCGTCGGCGAGGAAGACCACCGAATTGTCGTTGGCGTCCTTGCGAATGCGATATCCGGCGTGTCGCAGATAATGCCCGGGGAAGTTGCGCGACTCGAACGAATAGCACGTCGGATCGGCCAGCCCGCGGCGGACGTAGAACGTGGCGTCTGCTTTGAGCGAGGCCGAGCTGGCGCTGTTGACCACCTCGGTGAAGCCGAGGCTGTCGGCGTGACGCAGGTATCGGTCGGTAAACCCCGGTGTGACAACGCGTAGCGACTGAGCGGCGTTCAGCGGCAGGTCCACACCGCTTCGCCACCACGCAGTGGCCAAGGCCCACGTCGCGTCGGCCGCGAAACTAATCGGGCTGTCCCATGGGTTGGCGCCACTCGAGTTGGCGATGTACACCTCGGAGTTGACGTGGCGCAGGTACCGGCCGGGGAAGTTCTTCGACTCCAACGATGTTCCGGCTCCGGAGAGTCCTTGCCGGATGCAGAAGGTGGCATCGGCGGCGAACAAACCACTGCCGTCATTGGGATCCAGCCGCACCCGATAGCCGGAGTGGCGCAGGAACCGTCCAGGACTGGTCCGCGACTCAAGGCTGACGCAGGCGGCGTCGGCCAGCCCCGGCCGCACCCAGAAGGTGGAATCCTTCTTGAGCGCATCGCTGCTGCCGGTCGCCACAATTGAGGTCACACCAGGCCCTAGGTAGCGGTCCGTGTGCCCAGTCGTCGTGACCCGGAACGAGGCAAGACCGTTGATGGGCAGATAGGTGCCCTGCGCGGCTGCCTTCACCGAGCTATTGACCGCCAGCACCTGCGCACTGTCCATTTTGAACACTCGACGGTTATAGGTGTAGAAGCCGTTGACCTCGTTCTCCACATCGGTGGGCTGGGTGTAGACCGAGGCCGAAAGGCCGCGGCCGTAGATGAGATCCCGGAGTTGGCCAGTCACCTCCACATAGCGCCGTGTCAGCGCGGCTGCGTCCGGCGCCATCTCGTAAGCGAACCCGTTGCCCGGCGACCATTCGTGCCCCGGCACCCGCAGCCCGATGCCGCCGTATTCGCCGAGGACTGCGATGCGCGACGACGTTGGCAGGTTCGGATTCCCTGGCCCGACGTAGATGTGATCATCGATCACGTCACCGTTGCCGCCGTCGAAGCCGCAACAGTTGGAACCGGAGTTGTTGTTTACCAGCCGGGTCGGGTCCCAGCTCTTCACCAGATCGGTGATCCGCGCCGGGTCGTACTCACCCCAGCCCTCGTTGAACGGGACCCACTGCACGATTGAAGTGATCCCCTTGAGCTGGTCGACGACGCGCCTCAGCTCGGACTCGAAGTTCACCCGGGCATCCGCCGCGGTGGTGAACATCGACGGCATGTCCTGCCACACCATCAGTCCGAGCCGATCGGCGTGATAGAACCAGCGAGCCGGTTCCACCTTGACGTGCTTGCGCACCATGTTGAACCCCAAGGCTTTCTGGCGCTCAAGGTCGAAGCGCAGAGCTTCGTCTGTCGGTGCGGTATAGATGCCGTCGGGCCAATAACCTTGATCCAGGGTGCCCATCTGGAAAACGAACTTGCCGTTGAGCAGCGGCCGCAGCACACCGCCGACCATCCCCTTGCCCAGTGAGCGCATGCCGAAGTAGCCACCGACGGTGTCGCCACCGGACAGGCTCACTCTCAGGTCGTAGAGGAACGGATCATCGGGTGTCCACAAGCGAGCGTTGGGCACCGGGATGCGCAAGTGCTGGCCTGGCGAGCCGGAAGCGCTGCCAATGACCTGACCACCGCTGAGCACTTGTGCCTGAACGGTTTGGCCCGAGCCGCCCGCCGTCTGCACCACCAGATCCAACACGCCGGCTGGAACGTCGGGTGTGGTGTCAAGCCGGGTGATACGCACCGGGTTGGTGGGTTCGAGCCAGACCGTCTGCCAAATGCCACTTGCCGCGGTGTAGAAGATGCTGCTGGGGTTCAATCTTTGCTTCCCGAGCGGAATTCCCGCCGCGTCGACCGGTGAGTAGACACCCACGATCAGCTCGTTGGCGCCGCCGTTGAGGGCGTTGGTGATGTCAAAGGAGAATGAGTCGTATCCGCCGCTGTGGTTGCCGATCGAGACGCCGTTGACCCATACGGCGGCTCGCCAGGTGACAGCGCCGAAATTGAGCTGGATTCGCCTGCCTGACCACCCACTCGGGACGGTGAAGGTTCGCCGGTACCACATGTTGTTCTCATGCCGCATGATCCCCGAGATCGCAGACTCGATCGGATAGGGCACCAGGACGGTCTCCGGGAGGTTCTGACCGACCGGCGGGTTCGTCAGTGAACTCGCGCCGGCGAACTGCCATTGACCGTTGAGGCTTTGCCAGTCGGGCCGGGTCAGCTGAGGTCGCGGATATTCGGGCAGGGGATTGGTCAGCGAAACCTGGCTGGTCCAGGGCGTGGTCAACGG
>DPJL01000308.1:10333-36641 GCA_003543035.1 Micromonosporaceae bacterium
GATATTTAAATCGGGCTGTATAACGTTATAGAGCTCGAGCCCGCATCGCCGCAACCCCCAAATTAGGAGATGTCGATATGATCGCTAGCTCCCGAGTGCTCACCGGTACCCTGATCCTTCTTTTGGCCACCGCGGGGTGCATCAAGGGCGAAGAGGAGGCCAGCCCCACCACCAGCGCGGGCAACCAGGTTGTCACCGGCTCGCCCACCGGGCCAAGCTGCACGCTTCAGCAATACGGCGCGCCCAAGCTCGACCTCAAGGACGCGGTCGTGGGCTTCTCACAATCCGAGAAGGAGGCCAACCCGTTCCGGATTGCCGAGACGCAGTCGATCAGGGACGAGGCGGCCAAACTTGGCGTAAAGAAGCTGCTGGTGACCAACGCTCAATCGCAGCTGTCCAAACAGATCAGCGACATCCAGGACATGCTGGCCCAGGGCGCTCAGTTTCTGATCGTCGCCCCGCTCAACTCCGACGGCCTCGAGCCGGCGATGCAGGCGGCCGCAGCGAAGAAGGTGCCGGTGCTGACCATCGACCGGAAGGTCAATGCCAACGCGTGCAAGGATTATCTGGCCTTCCTCGGCTCGAACTTTGTCGAGCAGGGCCGCCGCGCCGCCGACGCGATGATCAAAGTGACCGGCGGAAGCGGCAAGGTAGCGATTCTTCTTGGTTCGTCCGGAAATAACGTCACTACCGACCGCACGAACGGCTTCGTGGAGCAGGTCAAGGCCAAGGCTCCCGGACTCGAGATCGTGGCGCAGCAGACCGGAGAGTTCGCGCGGGACAAGGGTCAGGCGGTCATGGAGCAGCTCATCTCCAGCCGTCCCGACATCACCGCGGTCTACGCCGAGAACGATGAGATGGCTCTCGGCGCGGTGACGGCGTTGAAGACGGCCGGCAAGAACCCTGGCAAGGACGTGAAGATCGTGTCGATCGACGGCACGCGAAACGCGGTGCAGGCCATTGTGGACGGCACAATCAATGCGGTCATCGAGTCCAACCCGCGCTTCGGGCCGCTGGCTTTCAAGACAGCGATGGACTTCTACGCCGGTACCTCCATCCCGGCCAACGTCATCATCGCCGACCGCGAATACGACGCAAGCAACGCGGCGGCGTCCCTGGCGAGCGCCTACTGATGAACGAGCCCCTGCTGGCAGTCCGGGGAGTGTCCAAACGCTTCCCGGGCGTGCTCGCCCTCGACAATGTGTCGTTCGACATCGCGCCGGGGCAGGTGCATGCCCTCGTGGGGGAGAACGGAGCCGGCAAGTCCACGCTCATCAAGGTGCTGACCGGGGTCTATCAGGCCGACCATGGCGAGATCACCTTCGCCGGCGAAGAAGTGGCCTTCCGCCAACCTTTGCAGGCCCAGCAGGCTGGGATCTCGACCATCTATCAGGAAGTCAACCTGATCCCGCTGATTAGCGTGGCACGCAACCTCTTTCTGGGCCGCGAACCTCGCCGCGCCCTCGGGCTGATCGACCTCGCCCGGATGAACCGCGAGGCGAAGGAAACGCTGGCGCAATTCGGTGTCCACGTTGATGTGGACAGGCCGCTGCGCTCGCTCGGGCTCGGCGCGCAACAAATGGTGGCGCTGGCGCGCGCAGTCGCCATCGACGCGAGGCTGCTCATCATGGACGAGCCAACGTCCTCTTTGGAGCCCCGCGAGGTCGAGACGCTCTTCAACACCGTCCGGGGGCTGGCGAAGAGAAACATAGCGATTATCTATGTGAGTCACCGGCTCGATGAGCTCTATCAGCTGTGCGACACGGTCACCGTGCTTCGCGACGGCCGCGCTGTCCACAGTGGACCATTGTCGGCGGTCGGGAAGCTCACGCTCATCTCGAAGATGCTTGGCCGGGGCCTTGCCGCAGATGGAGTCACCAAGTTCACTCACGACCACCACGTCGCCGAAGAGCCGCTGCTGCGCGCCGAAGGGCTGACTAAGCGGCACTTGTTGCACGACATCAGCTTCGACATACGGCCTGGGGAAGTTGTCGGGCTGGGTGGTCTGCTCGGCTCGGGACGATCCGAGACGGCCAAAGGGATCTTCGGCGCGCTGCCGCTCGATAAGGGCACAGTCACTATCGGCGGCAAGCGAATCAACCGGCTGACCACGGCCGCTGCGATAAGAGCGGGAATGGCGATGCTGCCTGAGGATCGAAAGGCCGAAGGCATCTTCCCCGACCTTTCCGTACGCGAAAACATCGTCCTGGCCGCGCTACCGAGGCTTTCTCGGGCCGGGGTGGTGACAAGACGCAAGCAGGACCAGATAGTCGACACGTTCATGAAACGCTTGCGCATCAAGGCATCCAGCCCCGAACAGCGCGTCGCCGAGCTGTCCGGTGGAAACCAGCAAAAGGTCCTGCTTGCTCGATGGCTCTGCCTGCACCCACGCGTATTGCTGCTCGACGAGCCGACCCGAGGCATCGACGTCGGCGCCAAGGCCGAGGTGCAGGGGCTCATCGACGAGCTGGCCCAGGCCGGGCTCGCCGTAGTCCTCATCTCATCCGATCTGGAGGAGCTGGTGGAAGGCGCCGACCGCGTGGTCGTGCTGAAAGCAGGCGGCGTAGTCGGTGAGCTCGCCGGCGAGCAAGTGTCCGAACAGGCCATCATGGCGGTGCTGGCTCATGGCTAAACAGCTACAGCGCTATGGCGTATACGCCGCCGTTGCGGCGCTGCTCCTGTTCAACGCCGTCTTCACCGACAACTTCCTTGAGCCGGCCAACCTGAGGACCCAGCTCGTGCAGATGGCGCCGGTGCTAATCGTCGCCCTC
The DNA here is from genome assembly GCA_003543035.1 of Micromonosporaceae bacterium. Lineage (GTDB taxonomy): Bacteria > Actinomycetota > Actinomycetes > Mycobacteriales > Micromonosporaceae > Rhizocola. Next base: position 13,105 of record DPJL01000308.1, read on the forward strand.
GGCATGGCGCTCGTGATCGGCACCGAAGGCATCGATCTGTCGGTCGGTTCGGTCATGGCGCTCGCGGCGGCCGTCGTCCCGCTGTATCTCGGGTTCGGTGTCTGGCCGGCGGTGCTCATGGCTCTGCTGGCCGGAGCCACGGTTGGGCTGGCCAACGGCGCGATGGTGGCGCTCGTTGGACTACAGCCCATCGTGGCGACGCTTGCACTGCTGGTGGCCGGGCGTGGCATCGCGCTAGTCATCGCTGACGGCCGGCTTAAACAGATCAAAAATCAAGAGCTGCTTCAGCTTGGTACCCCGGCAGTCATCGTCCTGATCGCAGGAGTGCTCGCTGTTGTGGTCGGCGTCGTGGTGCACCGGACCACTTACGGCCGGCAGCTTGTCGCCATCGGGGGAAACCGAGCCGCGGCAAGCCTGGCGGGCCTTCCCGTCCGGCGGGTGTTGATCGTCACCTATGTGATCTGCGGCCTGCTTGCCGCACTGGGTGGTGTGCTCGCGACTGCACGGCTCACCGCAAGCGATCCGTCGTCGATCGGCAATCTGATGGAACTCTCGGCCATCACCGCTGTCGTGGTTGGCGGGACGCCATTGAGTGGCGGTCGTGTCCGCGTGCTGGGCACCGTCGCCGGAGCCCTGTTGATGCAGCTGCTGCGCGCCACACTCATCAAACACGACCTGCCCGACTCGGCAGCGCAGATGGTTCAGGCCGCCATCATCCTCGTGGCCGTCTACATCGCCCGGGGGAAGAAGTGAGCTTCTCTACTGACGCGAATGGGAGCCGCAGGGAATGGGTCGCCGGGCTCGTGCAACGCCATGGCGCACTTGCGGTGCTGGCGCTCGCCGCGGTGGCCGCATCCGTGGCCTTTCCGTCGTTCGCCGGCTTCGACAACACCTCCGGCATCGCCATTCAGTCGTCATTCCTGGTGATCGTGGCGATCGGCATGACCTTCGTCATCATCACCGGCGGGATCGATCTGTCGGTGGGATCTGTGTTCGCGCTCGGCGGAGTCCTTGCCGCGTATGCCGCGCAATGGGGCACGTTGCCGGCACTCCTTGTGCCGCTGGCCGTGTGTGGCGGCATCGGTCTGCTCAACGGGGTCCTCATCGCGCGCTTGGGGCTGGCTCCCTTCATCGTCACGTTGGCCAGCCTGCTCGGCGCGCGGGGACTTCTGCTCGCTTTGACTCATGAAGGGGCAGACACTTATCTGGTACCCAGAGAGTCGTCCTTTTTGGACATCGGGCGCGGAACCCTTTGGGGTCTGGGATATCCGGTCTTCATCGCGATCGCGTTGGCGGCGCTTGCGGGATTGGTGTTGCAGCGCAGCCGCTTCGGCCAGGCGATCTTTGCCATCGGCGGAAGCGAGGATGCTGCCGCCCTGATGGGCCTGCCTGTCGCGCGGGTGAAGATGGCGACCTACGCTCTCAGCGGCCTGCTCGCCGGGCTTGCCGGGACCCTTAACGCCGCTCGCCTCGGCTCCGGCGTGACCATCCTGGGCGTGGGCATGGAACTCGACGCCATAGCCGCCGTCGTCATCGGTGGCACGCTGCTCATCGGCGGAGCGGGCACCATCAGCGGCACCTTGTGCGGGGTGCTGTTGCTCGGAGTCATCCAAAACGTGATCAATCAGATCGGTACCCTCGATTCCTCCTATCAATTAGTGACCAGTGGTGCCTTCTTGGCCGTGGTGGTCGTGGTACAGACTTACCTGAGTAGGACCCAGCGGCTCCATTGATCGGAGGAGTTACCAGTGGGCGTTAGCCTGAAGGACATCGCCAACCGCGCGGGAGTGTCACTGGCCACGGTGTCCAATGTGGTCAATGGGTATCGGCCGGTTGGCGAACAGACCCGGCAGCGCGTTCAGCAAGCCATCGACGAGCTGGGGTATACGCCCAATCTCAGCGCCCGGCACCTTCGCAATGGACGCGCCGGGATAATCGCCCTGGCCATTCCGGAGTTGAACAACCCCTACTTTGCCGAGGTTGCGGGAGCGGCGATCAGAGAAGCCAATCAGCATGGCTACACCCTGCTGATCGACTACACGGATTCCGACCGGCAAACGGAACTGCTGCTCATCGAGGGAATTCGTGAGCGCATCATAGACGGGCTGATCCTGAGCCCGGTCCAGTTGGGACGTGCTGACGTCCTGGCGCGGACCAGTGACAAGCCCTTGGTGCTGATCGGAGAGAGCGTCTACGACGTCCCGCACGACCACATCGCCATCGACAACGTCGCCGCCTCGCACGTGGCTGTGCAGCACCTGGTTTCCCTTGGGCGCCACCGGATCGCGTTCATCGGCGCGCACCCGGACGTGCATCGTCAGCCGGCACATCTACGCTTGCGCGGGTACCAGGAAGCCCTTGCCGCAGCCGGATTGCCCTTCGACCCCGCGTTGGTGGCAACAACGCCTCAATTCGGAAGGCAGGACGGGCTCAACGGAATGCGGCGGCTACTTTCGCTGCGCCAGCGGCCAGAAGCCGTTTTCGCCTACAACGATCTGATCGCGATCGGTGCCATCCGGGCGTTGCATGAAGCCAAATTGCGCATCCCCGAAGACGTTGCGGTCATCGGCTTCGACGACATCGAAGAAGGGCGCTTCGCTACTCCCAGCCTCACCACCATCTCACCGGACAAGGAGTCGATCGGCCAGCTGGCAGTGCGGTCTCTGGTCGCTCGCGTCGAGGGCAAGCACATTTCGGAACCCAAGGATGTCCAGCCCCCGTTTCGCTTGGTCACTCGAGAAAGCACCGTTGGTCACTGACACGCAGATCCTATTGACGTCCATCAAATATAACGTTATAAACATTTACATGAGAGCGCTCTCTGGCCTGGTTGTCCTCGCGCTACTCGGACCTGCGGCAGTTGCGGACCAGCAGCTTGCCGCGGCGGCAGTGTGCGCGGTCTTCTGCGACACCCGTGACCCGTCGTTGGCACAGCAGGAGATCCTTCCCGTTCCTGAGAAAGTCATCAACGGCCGGCGGATCGTCCTGCACGTGTCGAATGTGGACGGCATGGCCTGGGGGAGCATCGACAACGGCACAACCGGCGACGCCGTCTGGCTGGACCGGTCGTGGGACGGAGGCCCCACGTGGGACGGATTGCTGGGCAAGGCCAGCATTCCGGGGACGTGGACTGGCACGCGCACGCTGATGTACAACCTGTCCGACCCGTCGCATCATCGGCGCGGCCTCGTGCGCGCCTGCGGTGACGCAGGAGGAGTGACATGCACGGACTGGGTCTATCCGGTTGTCTGCGCCCCGACCTGCGACGGCGCCGACCCGGCCGGTGGTGTCGGCGACCATCGGCCGGTCCCGGACACCTTCATCAACGGACGGCGCATCGGTGTGCACGTTGACAATGCTGGCATGGCTTGGGCGACTGTCGACAATGGACGGACGGGCGATGAGGTGTGGCTCGACCGCTCCTGGGATGCGGGCGCAAGTTGGCCTGGCGGCTCATCTTTGGGCCGCACTGGGGTGCCCGCCTGGGCGACCGCTACCCGCACCAGAAAGTTCAACACCAGCGACCCGGGGCAGAAGCTCTACGGGGGCGCGGTTCGCGCCTGTGGCCGCGCAGTGGAAGGTCAGAACGGTAGCTGCACGGTGTGGGCAAGGCCGGCCACAAACCGTGCGGCCGCCGCAGCCGACGCCTTGATGTGGTCCTACGACCCCAACACCGCATGGTGGCCATCGAGTTGGTGGAACTCTGCGGTAGCGGTGACCACCGTGATCGACTGGATGAAGCAGACCGGCAGGCAGGACTACCGTTGGATCGTCCGCCGAACCTTTGAGGTCAACCGGGTTCCGTTCCCGGCCGGAGCGCGCTCTTCGGATCCCATCGACGGGCATTTCATCAGCCGCGCGATCGACGACGCCGCATGGTGGGCCCTGGCTTGGGTAAGCGCGTATGACTTGACCGCCGACACTGCCTACTTGAACGAGGCGGTGACGATTGCCAACAACGTCGCCGGTTTCTGGGACACGAGCACCTGCGGCGGCGGAGTCTGGTGGGATCGCGAGCGCACCTATAAGAACGCCGTTACCAACGGCTTGTACAGCCGGCTCACCGCGGCACTGCACAACCGTATTCCCGGCGACTCGGCCTGGTTGGCAAAGGCAACCACCGCATGGCAATGGTTCACCGCCAGCGGTCTGATCAATCCGGCCGGTCTGGTCAATGACGGGCTCACCAACACGTGTCAAAACAACGGCCAGCCGGTGTGGACTTACAACCAGGGCTTGGCGATCGGTGCGGCAGTGGAGCTGTGGCGTGCGACCGGGGATGCCAGTGTTCTGGCCACGGCCCGGCGACTTGCTGATGCCGGCACCACATCGCTCGTCTCGAGCGGGATCCTCACCGAACGGTGCGATCTGCCCAACCCGACCTGCGACGACAATGCCAAGCAATTCAAGGGGATCTTTATGCGGTACCTGGCCGACCTCAACAGGGTTACCGGGGGCGCCTACCTGACCTTCGCCCGAACACAGGCCGACACAGTCTGGGCCAACCGCGATTCGCTCAATCGGCTCGGCCAACGTTGGTCTGGTGGATCCTCCAACGTCCGTGACTGGCGCACTCAAGCCAGCGGGCTCAGCGCTTTGCTCGCAGCCTCGGTGAACTCCTGACCGACCGCGCCGTCCATGTTTCGTACAGGTTTGCGCCAGCGTGATCCAAGACGATGGTCAGGCATCTGGGGGTGCGCCCCAGATGCCAACACCTAGTGAATGGGGAGCGCCTGTGCTAATGGGCAGGAAGCACAATGTACGACTGGCTCTGGCGACCGTTATCGCGACGACGGCAGTGATGACCGGTGTCGCGCCGGCTTACGCCGAAACCGCTGGAGTAGACGAGCTGGCGACCGTGGTGTCGGTTGAGGAGAACGCGGACGGGACGTTCGGCGCGACAATTTACACCCCGGCGACCGGCGTGAAGGCTGAAGATTTGGCCCGAAGCCTTACCGCCAGTGGCGTGCCCAACGTGAGCGTCAAGAGGGAAGGTGAAATCGGCACCATGGCGGTGGCGCCGTGCAGCCTTGGCATCGCTAGGACGTGGCCGTCCAACACGACGTGTTTCGTTCGCTGGTCCTACAACGGCGCGGCTCGGCCGATCATCAATTTCGTCGACCACTCGAGCGCCAGGTGGCCGGTCGGGCGGTCGGTGACCGAGTGGAACAAGACCTCCGGGATCGACTCGATCTACCGCACCAAGGCCGCCGGGTGTGACGGTGGGCCGGCACATTGCGTCAATGTCTACAGTGGAAACTACGGCCGGAACGGCTGGTTGGGTAAGACGTACGTGGTCTGGAACTCCGCGCAGACCTACTTCGAGAGCGCCCGGGTTGAGCTGAACAACTCATACGGTGGCGCCGAGGTAGTGGACTGGGCGACCGCCTGCCACGAGCTCGGGCACGTGCTCGGGTTGGGTCACAACAATGCGAAGTCGAGCTGCATGTACAAAGAGGACGCGGCTGGCGTGTCCAAGTATCCGCACGCTGACGACCGCAAGCTGCTTGAGCGCTACTACTGAGCAGTCTGAGCCGGTGGCCGGGTTTCCGGCCACCGGCTTCGCAATAGGCCGGCTTCCGGCATGCCGAGGTCGGTGGCGATCCGGAGTGCCTCACGCAAATGCGGTTGGGCTGCTTCAGCTCCCAGCGCTTCGCCGAGAGCAATCAACGCCCGCACCTGTTGCGGCCGTTGGCCATTCCCCGTGGCGACTTGGACGGCGTTGGCGGCCAACGCTTGCGCGTCGCTGCGGCGCCCCTGGGCGAGCGCCAGCCTGGCCGCGTAAATGTCTGCTTCGGCCATCATGCCAACGATGCCACCGGAATGCATCGTCTGCCGTGCCTCTGCCAGATGCCAGGACGCCCCATCCAAAGAACCAAGGTCGAGCTCCGCCGCGGTGAGCTCAAGCAGGATCGTCAAACGTTCCAAAGCCGGCATCGACGCGCTGACTCCCGGCGTAAGTAATTGAGCGAGCATCTCCTGCGCCCGCCGAGGTTCACCGGTTAGACGAAGCAGACGTCCTTGCCGGCATTGAATTGTGCGTTGCTCAGCGCGATCTATCGCCTCAGCTCGGTGCGACAATGCTGTCATGACAAGCTTTTCGGCCTCGCCGAATCGGCCCATGTCGAGATTGATGTCGGCGATCAGGCCCATACACCCTGTCTCGTACTGGTTTCCGGTTCGCGCGAACATGGCCCGGCCGCGTTCAAGATAGGTGATCGCCTGCGTGAAGTCGCCCCGTTGCCGGGCGTTGAGGCCATGCCCCAGAGTTGACCGCGCTATCCACATGTCGACGCCGAGGTCACGGGCGAGGCTCTCCACTTGAGCGTCGTGGTGCTCGGCCTCGTCCAGGCGCCCCAGAGCCCGGTAGACCCCGGCGGTAATGGTGTGGTTTGCCACCAGCCCGCCCACCGCGTTGGCCGCTTCATCGATGTCGAAGGCCTGCTTGAGGTGGTCGAGGGCCAACTGCGGTTGTGCTTGATTCAGCAGGCTTTCGGCAAGGTTCACATGTGCGGAGGCCAAACCCGGCGACCAGCCCGCTGCCTCGGCATGATGGACGGCTCGCCGGAAGTGGTCGGCCGCGGTGTCAAAGGAACTCAGCAACCGGGTCGCGGTGCCGAGCGCAAGTTGGGCCGCCGCCTGGCCCGGCTCGTCGGACTTGTCTTGCGCATCCCGCAGGGCCACCTTGGCGTGGCCGTGGTACTCGCCTATGAGACTGCGGCTGTAGAAGTAAGCCCGCAACGCGTCGACAATGATCCAGGACAGCTCGGGCCGGCCAACTTCGGCGCTCTGGCCGATGATCGCGGCGATGTTGTGCCTCTCGGCATCAAGCCACGCTGTCGCCGAATCCAAGGAGTCAAAGGGCTCGTGGCCGGTCTCGTCTACTTCGGAAAATGCCGGGACTCGGGCAATGACTGGGTTCACCGCCTTGGCTGCTTGAGCTATCGCAGCCAAGTACCACTGCAGATATCGGTCTATCGCGGCTTGCCGATAGGAAGGTGAGTCCTCGGCCTTGGCGACCTGGACGGCAAACTCTCGCACCAGGTCATGCATGCTGTAGCGACCGGGATCCCGTTCGTCGACCAAACTCGCCGCGGCCAGTCTGGCGAGCAGCGGCCGAGCCTGGGACGGCGCGATCCCGGCCAGTACCGCGGCGGAGCTGACTGTTACGTCGCGACCCGAGGACAAAGCCATGAGGCGAAACAGTTCTCGGGCGGGTTCGGGCAGCACGTGATACGAGTAGCCGAAAGTCGCGGGCACCGAGACTCTCGCGTCATCGGGGATCGCGAGCACCTCGAGCCGATCCTTGGCCAGCCCGGCAACGAAATCCGAGAGCCGCAGCCGGGGCTGATCGCTGACGTGTGCGGCAGCGATGCGCAATGCCAGCGGAAGGCGGTCACAGGCTTCGGTCAGCTCATCGGCCGAGACCGGCTCTGCACTGACCCTGCTCGGCCCGAGAAGATCGCACAACAGCGAGCGTGCCTCAGCATGCGACAGGACATCGAGATCCAGCTTGACCGCTCCATCAAGGGCCACCAGGCCGCTCATCCGGCTCCGGCTCGTGACCAGGGTCAGACATCCTTGACCGGCCGGGATCAGGTGCCGAATCTGGTCCGCATCCGCGGCGTTGTCCAGCACCACGAGGACCCTGCATCCAATGAGGACAGTCCGATAGAGGGCAGCAGCGGCCTCGACCTCGGAGGGGATGTCGAGCGGGGGCACACCGAGCGCTCGCAGAAGTGTTGCCAGGGCGATGCCTGGGTCGACCGGCGGAGCGCCGGAGTGTCCATGCAGATTGAGATAAAGCTGCCCCGCTGGAAAGCGATCGCGGACCTGATGCGCCCAATGGATGGCCAGCGCGGTCTTTCCGATCCCACCGAGGCCGGAAATGACACACAGCGCCGGCTCTTTGCCGCCGTCCTGCAGCAGCCCATCAAGCGTCGCCAGCTGCGCCCTGCGACCGGCGAAATACGGAACAGCCCCGGGCAGCTGAGCCGGCACCGGTGGCGCCACCGCCCTTGGGGCGGCTTCCTTCTCGATACCTGGACCCGGATCGTGACCCCGTAGAATCGCAAGATGTATGCGCTGCAACGGATCGGTCGGCTCGACGGTAAGCTCGTCGGCGAGGACCTGCCGAGCCACCTGATAGGCCTCGAGCGCCTCAGCCTGTCGTCCACTGCGGTAGAGCGCGATCATCTGCTGACCGCGGAGTCGCTCCCGCATCGAATGTTCGAGCACCAGGGCGCCGAGCTCGCCGACGACACGCTGGTGCTCGCCAAGCAGCAGATCGGCGTCAATTCGTGCTTCGAGCACCCTTAGCCGCTCCTCGGCCAGGCGCGTGACGGGCTCCCGCAACGCGGCCGTGGTCGCAAGGTCGCCGAATGCCGCCCCACGCCATAGGTCCAGCGCATCACCGAGCAAGGATCGTCCCTTCCGGACTTCTCCGGCGGCGATGGCGCTCATGCCCGCTCGAGCGAGCTCCTGAAAGACGTCGGCGTCCAGCTCACCGTCTCCGACAACGATGGCATAGCCGTGCGGATGCCGGACTATGCGTGACTCGTCAAGGCTGCGGCGTAGCTGATGAACGTAGACCTGAACGTTCTTGATAGCGGTGCGAGGCGGCGCACTGTCCCAGATCGCCTCAACAAGGCGATCGACCGGCACGGCATGGTTGGCGTGATTCAGCAGTGTCGCCAGCAGGAGCCGTTGATGGCGGCTGGCGAACTCCACCGCTCGTGACCCATGCACCACCTGCACAGGCCCGAGAATCCTGAATCGCACTGCCTGCCCTCCGACTGAAACGCCCTGCGGTAGCGGCGGTTTGCCGCATCCACGTTACTGCATTCGTCATCGGCCCGCTGACCTCGCGACATACCGCGCTTTAACCGCGGCCAAAGAGCTGGCCAACCAGGCTAGCCGGGACAGGTGAGTTTGACGTCCTGACCGCCTACGGCGGACTGGTTCGCCCCGTGACTGGTCTTGGCGTCATAGGCGGCGGTTTCGCCGTCGAGCCGCTGTTGGGCATCCTGTTGGTACTGCTCCAGTTTCCGTTGGAGGTCTGCCCTCGCCTCCTCGGGGGTGGCTCCTTCGCCGGTGATCTTCGTGCTTTCCTTGGCCGCCCAATCCTTGGCCACCTTGTGGTGGCCGTCCTCATGAGCCTTCAAGGCGTCCTTGTACTTCTGCACAGCGGCCTTGTCAGCGGGCGTCATGTTGGGCCACTCGGGCACTTCGATCGTCGTGGTTGAGCCGTCCGGGTTGAACTTCCACTTCACGTCGACGGTGGCAGTGTGGCCCGGACCCGCATCCGTCTTGCCGGTCACCGGTTTGCCCACAGTTGGCTTGATGTCACTGGACGCCTGGCCGGTCTCGGTGGAGGAATTCAACCAGCTGACGGCCTCGTTGCAGTCCTTGAACTCACGCTTCGTCTCGGTCACCTTCGGCTTGCCCTTGGCCGCGGCGGCCGTCGCTGCCGCCGCGACACCGCCCGCCGTCGCGATGACACCGATGGTCCAGCCCGTGTTCTGACAGTCGGCCGGATTGATGAAGATATCGCAGTTGTCGGCAAACGCCGGCTTGGCCATGAGCGCGCCGAACAGTGCCGCGAGTGGGAGGGAGAACAAGGTCGCTCGGCTCATGACGCGGAGTTCCTCTCTCGGACCAGCAATACCGTGCACGCGCCGGCAAGCAGCGTGGCGAATAGGAATCGGGCCTCGAGACCCACGGGGGATTGCGGTGAATGGGTTGTGCCGCCGAACAATGCGGGAAGGTCAAGCAGCGAGCCGTGCACCACAACGAAGGCGATCAGAACGGCCAGCACCGGTGCCAGCACGACGCGCAGCCAGCGGGGCAGCAGACCATCGCGTGCCGCGTAGAGCGGATCCAGCACCTTGTCGAGCCGGGCTCCGAATAGGACGATTGCCAGCACCACCACGAGCGTGGCTACCACTACGACGAAACCTGCGCCCGAGGTGCCCTGGCCGCGGAACACGAAGTAGATCAGTGGTGTCAGAGCCACCAAGATGCGCTGGACCTGCCACGGCAGCCCATCCCAGAAGGTGAGCACGCCGGAGAATACGCCCGACGTGTCGCGACGCCCAAACGAGCGAATCGCCGCTGCGATCCGTGCCCGGAACACCGCGCCCAGAAACAGTCCAACCCCGACGATCAGAATGAAGATCACACTTCGATGGGTGATCCAGTCCAGCCAAGCGAACAGAAGCAGGTAGCCGGCGAATCCCGCCAGCTCGCGCACACGCGACGCTGTCACAACGCCTCCCGGGAACGGGTGAGCCGCCATTGGACGTAGATTCCGATCACCGCGCCGAAGAGAGCATGACTGATCAAACTCGTGGTGACGAAAGGTGCGAGGCTCGGCGGCCGAAGAATACTGCTTGAGGGATAGATGAGCAACATTGTCAGCTCCAGCACCAAACCCCAGCCGAGGCCATACCACCATCGGGCCGGCCCAGCGAGCAGGGCATAGATGATGCCGAAAGTAATGCCGTTGCTGATGTGGTAAGCCCACCCGAATGCGGCCGCCGCAACGGAATCCTCGCCGGCTCCGGTGATCAATGAGCCGAATATGTAGATGGAATAGAACGGCGACATCTTCACGGCGAGCAATGTGCCCACGACCCATCGCGCCGCGTTGTAGGCGACCAGCCCGAGCAGTCCCGCGACAAAGCCCGCCTGTAGCCTCGCCAGGATCTCGTGCCGCCCGGCTCGGCCCGCCCAAATCCTGATACAGAGAAGCAGGATCACGCCCGGAACAGTGAGGAATGACAACGTATAGGGCATGCGCACGATGCCCGCCAGGTGCAGCAGCAGGGAGGCTATCGAGCTTGCCGCGGCCGCAAGCGTTAGCAGAAATAGGATCGGGTCCTCGCGATAAGCCCTTGCCGGAGACGGCCCGCGCTCAATCAATCGACGCACGCGAGTACCTTAGCAACTGCCTTAGCCCAAGAGTTCGCCGAGACCGTGTGTGAGAGCCTTGAGCGACTCGCGGGCCAAGCGGACCAAGCGCGCGTCTCGCAACTGTTTGAGGTGCTTGGAAATCGCGGCTTCGGTGAGGCCAATCAGCCCGGCCATCTCGCGCGTTGACCAAGACCGTCGGGCCAGCAGCTGGAGGATCTGCAAGCGTGTCGGATCCGCCAAAGACCTTAAGAGCTTTAACAAATCATTCGGGGGTACCGGAGCACGCCCCCTCCCTGTTGCATGCCGTCCAACGCGTAGGTGATCAGAATGGTCTGCCGCTCTTGGTCGTGTCGCAAATCCTTTAGGGCCAACGAGATGAGCTCGGGCCAGACGAAATGCGATGGCACGAGAGGCGCCTGGGGTTGCGGCGTGTTCCGCAACGACCCGGCCGCTGTGGCCAACGCGTTTGCTGCTGCGTTGAAGACCGTGAATCGGTTCGATCATGTGGTGTTTGCTATATACGACGGGGTTTCGGGCACGCCGGTGTATTCGGTATTCGCCGGCATCTTCGGTACCACGACCTGAGATGTTTCCGGCATCAGCGTAACTTCAGCAGGGCCTTCGGTTTAGACGTCCCGTCGACCGCGACACAGATGCCATAGATACGATCGTGGTTGGTCCAGCCGTTGATGCGACCGCGATTGTTGCTGATCTGCACTCGTTTGCGAGTCGGATCGAGTGCAGAAACCAAGTGCAGGTAGATGGTTCCAGCGACCTTGGCCAGGACGATGTCACCAACCTCAAGCTTCTCTGGATCGACCGGCGCGACGGTTACCAAGTCGCGGCTGCGAATCAGCGGAACCATTGACGAGCCGGTCGGACGGAATTGAACTGTCTCGCCGTCAGCGACCCGGCTGGCAACCACTGCCAATATCCCCACGCGACGGAGCGTGCACGAACCTTGGGCGTCACGTCCATCGGATTTCAGCTCGGCCGGCTACCGACCGGGAGCTGAAGTCGACCAGGTCCGTCATCATCGCGGTCCGGCGAGCGCAGCGTGAGATGGACCATCCTCGCGGGCCTGAAGCGCGCTATTGAGGCAATCGGAAACGAAAAGCTCTTCACAATGACCGAGGTTCGGCTATGCCGGATGCATAATGAGCGTTATGGCCGGACGGCATTCGGGCATTGGCGTACGCATGTCAACCGATGTGTCGAGCGGCGGCATGCCAAATCCTGCGCGAGCCGGAAATGTAGTCGAGTTCGTCGCGATGATGCGGGAGCTGCGTAGCTGGGCGTCACTCACCTACGCCGAGCTCGAAAGCAAGGCCAGGGCAGCGGGTGACAAGCTGCCGCAGAGCACGATTGCCAGCGCTCTTTGCCGAGAAAGCCTTCCTCGCGAATCGACTGTGGCTTCGTTTGTCCGAGCCTGTGGTGGCGACGTTCACGTGGTCGATGCCTGGCTGGTTGCTCGCCGCCGGGTGGCGAGCGTCGACGAGGACGTGGGCAACTTGGCTTATGCCGTCGAGGCCTGGCTTACCAACCGCCGGCGACGCTTCGTCGGGTCGGCGCCGGTCCCTCGGCCTCGGCCGGAGCACCGTCCAGCCGACGCTCCGCTCGTCACTCAAAACTACGCCGAGGGCCGCGTGGCCAGGCAGGCTGCCGAGTCCAATTCGGACCGTTGGAAGGGCGTCCATCGCCGGGTGAACCGCGACGGGCCGTTGGGGCTGCGCCGCTTAGCCACGCTGATCAAGCAGCGCACTTCGAAGCTCGCCGCGCCGCAGACCAAACAGCTTCAGCCGGGTAAACAGCTTCAGCTGCGGCGCGAATCGCATGCATGACCTCGACCTCAGGTCCGCCTCCGTCGCAAAATCTGACCGGGCGTCAATCGCATGAGCTGGCCCTGGTGGGGGCCGACTGCGATACGCACCAACGGCAGCCGGTGCTCGGGAGAGACGTCCTCAATGGTGCCTTGAGCAACGGAGCCGAGGTCGACCATAACGACATCGCCGACCGTGACTGCTTCGCCGCTGACCACACTCCAGCTCATACATTCGTGCTCGGCGTTCGGCGCCTCCGGGCGTTGCAGCTCGGTCCGGACAACGGTGAGCAGGCCCGTATTGGCCTGAGCCCAGGTGCGGGAACGGTTTTGGGCGATGACGGGCTCGGCTTCATGGCGCACAACGTTCGCTTCTGTGGTGCTCTCCGTGGCCCAGGCCGGCAACTGGCGGCCCAGCCGCAAGGCGAGTCGGAACAGCTTCATGGCTACCTCCGGGTAAGAACGTTCCTTTGACATGACCGAGGCTCCGGTGGGGTGCGAGCCAAACCGGAGCCTCGGAGTTGGTGTGACGACGTGCGGGCTAGGAGTAGTCGCTCGGGTTGCTTTGACCGTCGCCGGGGTTGGAGTCGTTCTGCGGCTTGGCGTTCACGTTCACCTGCTTCCTTAGCATTGGTTGTGGCTGCTCGCGCCGGACGATGTGCCTACGCCCCCGTTTAGATTCGCCAAACTCGTTGGTGCTTTAGCTCGGCGCTCCGTTGGCACACTCGGGACGGAGCGCCGAATTCGGTGGTGGCCTTAAGTCCCATCACGACCACGGTCGGTGCGTCGGTCGGGCTGTCGTACTCGTTGGGGAGAGAGCCTCGGGGCCAGGCTCGGTTGACGCAGTCTTGGCCGGACTTAAGGCGTCGACCCGTCTCGCCATCGGCTTCTCCTCCCCAACGAGTACGTCCCCGAGGCTCCTAGCCGGATGGACCGGTACGTCACGGCCGACCAGGGCGTTTCCCAGGTGCGGGATGGTCATTTTGAGGCGATGACCTGCCCATGACCAGAACCGTAACCAGGGCGGATTGACGAAGCCAGATATTTCGAGAAATTTCTACGAAGTCTAGGCCTGTATGTCGGAATCGCTCGTCAGGGCCAAGAGGGACCTCATAATCACGGCCCGGGCGTCGGCTCCGTAGGCGGCGATTTTGGCGAGCTGCTCGAAGACGCGGGTGTAGAGCTGCACCTCTTCGGGCCGGGTCAGCCTCAGCTCGGCGGCGATGGTCTCAACGATCACGAAGTCGTCGTCGATGAGCCAGAAGCCGTGGTCTAGGAAGACGGGCCACTGGGTCTCAAAAGGAATGACGCCAAACTTGATGTTTGGCCCAAGGGCGGTGGCCGACACCAGCCGGTCGAGCTGGGCGGCCATGACGGGAGCCGGGGCGGCAGCTTGGCTGCGGATGACGGCTTCTGAGATGACGAAGTGGAAGGTCTTGCCAGGGCGGTAGAGCACGTCTTGGCGCTGCATGCGCACGGCGACGGCTTCGTCCACATCGTCTGGTGCGCCGTGGTGACGGGCGCCTTTGGCGAGCATGTGCCTTGCGTACTCGGCGGTCTGGAACAAGCCGGGCACGTAGTGGGTGTTGAAGACCCGAAAACGCCGGGCTTTGTCCTCGGTCTCCAAGGCCTCTTGCTGCCGGAAGCGCATGCCGGACCGCAGCCGGCGACGGTAATCAGTGTAGAAGCTTTCCAGGGTGGCGAGTTCATCCGCCAGGGCTGAGGCGGCCTCCGGTCGGCCCGCGGCTTGGACCCAAGCCGTGAGGTCGGCGGTGGTGGGCGTCTGCTGACCCAGCTCCAACTTGGAGACTTTGGAGGCGGGCCAACCTAAGCGGGCGGCAAACTCCCGCCCGCTTAGGTTCAGATCACGCCGGAGCTGACGGAGGTGAGCTCCGAGGGCCTCACGCGCTTGCTGGATGTTGGGTCGCACGGCCTGCCATCTTCATGTACTCGGGATAGGGAACCGCGTGATGCCAGGCAGCATCGCGCCAGTAGCCAGCTTGGATGACCGCGGCTGGATCGTCGATGAGCTCAGCACCGAGGAGCTGGTCGTCATCCGTGAAGCGGACGATATAGAGGCGGCTGGAGTCGAACAGCCAGTAGTCATGATCTGGCAGACCATCCGCATGGCTGCGTTCCAGATAGCGGATGTCCTCGCCAGCCTGGGTGTTGTATTGGCAGAGCCAGAGGCCATAGCGGGTGTAGTCGGAGTGCGGCTCGGACACGACCCGCACTCGCTCGATGCTTTTGCCGGCCACCCGGAGCTTCACGATCTGGGCAAGCCAGGTGTCCATATAGGAGACGTCGACCGGCTCACCGGAGAGGAACTGGCTCAGCTGCTCCTTCTCGTAATAGCTCTCGCGCACCTCAAGCCTGAAGGCCGCGTGCTCGAAGCTATGAAACAGCTGACGGAAGTCCTCACCGCTTAGGAGGGGCATCCGGCATCAGTCCTTCGGGAAGTACTTCAGTAGCTCGGCGGGAATCTCGATGACAGTCTCATGTCCGGGGATACGCAGTTGGCTCAAGGTTTCCGCGTCTTCGACCTTGTAGCCCTGCACCACAAACGTGCCACGGTCAGTGGCGTAAACCCTGGGGCTGCCATCAGGGCCTGAGTCTCCACCAAGGAACTCTAGCTGCATGACGATCTCCTTCGCAACGATATTTCGCGGGATTTCTCTCATGGTGCCGCGGAGGGGAGATCCACACAAGACAGGGAGCGTGATCGATTATCGACTCGGCGAGCGGGTGGAGGGCGCGGTGAAGAGCGTATACACATAGGCGTTCGCCGATGCGGCAACAGAGCAGCGTCTAACCTGCGGGTTCTTCCGTCGCAAAAGGACAAACCCAGAATGATCCGAAGCGGTAACCCACATGCAACTCATGACCTTGGGCGAAGTCAGAAAAGCCCGGTTCTGGATCTACAGAATCGGACTTCTAAATGGCTTATAGATGGTGGGCGATACTGGGATCGAACCAGTGACCTCTTCCGTGTGAAGGAAGCGCGCTCCCGCTGCGCCAATCGCCCGCAACGGGTTCGAACTCTACCACCTTCCCCAGTGGTGAGACCGTCGCGGGCGATCGTGCGTGTCAGCGGCCGGCGAGCAGCCGGTTTACCGCGGCATCGACGTCGAGATGGTCGGTTTCGCGGCCGCGCGGTACCACTACGTAGGTTCGCCGCAGGAAGCGGACGAGGACGCTTCGTGGTACCTCGAATAGTGCGTTGCCGTCCGGCGAGGAGAGCGCGAGTGCGACAAAGTCGCCTCTCGGTGTGGCCCAGGGCCACACGCGGACGTCGCCGATGCCCGCAGGCTCGTCCAATCCGGTGACGAGAAGTTCGCGAGCAAATGACCAGCTCACGGCTTCCCCACCGGCGGACTCGGCATGGAATAGGACATGGACCGCATATGGGTCCGCCGGGTCATAGCGCAGGCTTGCGCGTACCGGCAACGATGTCGCGTCAGGTGCGACGAGCCGCAGCGACGTCTCGACCTCTACGGTCGTAGGACGGATGGCGCTCATGGACGTACTCCCCCCGGCAGTGCGACGGAGCTCACTCGCTTCGTCCATCCCATACTCACGGTGACCCTCCCGAATACGCTCCGTCATGCGCTGATCTCACCCTGTCGTGGGAAGACAGAAGGAAACGAGCATCCTTACGCGCCCGCCGGAGGTAGAATGCCCGCTTTGGCCGTCTTTTGGTTTAGTGCGGGTGCCGCGATGTGCCCCGACACACTCCGGTAACGTCCGGTGATCGGGGTTGGTGACGGGCGAAACGATGAGGGGGCGGCCGATGGCCAATGATCCGACAGATGTGAGTACCAAACCCGGCCTGGCCGAGCGGATAAGGCTGACCCTTCATATCGTGAGGGCGCATCCCACCGGTCGCCTGGCGCTCAAGGTCTTCATTGCCGCGCTCGGTGGTTTAGTGGTCGCAATCGGCATCGTGCTCATCCCCCTGCCCGGGCCTGGCTGGCTCATCGTGATCGGCGGACTGGCGATCTGGGCGATCGAGTTTGTCTGGGCCCGGCACCTGCTTCAGTTCACCCGGAACAAGCTGCGCTCGTGGACCGCGTGGATCGGCAGGCAAACGTGGCCAGTGCGCCTTCTTATTGGGGCGGCCGGATTGCTCTTCATCGGCATGGTGGCCGTTTTGACGCTGAAATACAGCTTCGGCGTGGACATCATCGAGAAGGTCTGGCAATACATAACGACGCACTGACCGCGTTTTCGGCCCAGCGGGCCTCGGCCGTCCGGTGGACTTGACCGGAGCTCGTCAAGGAGATGTGATCAGAGTGATCCGGCCGCGCCCGTCAACCTCCCCAGGTCAGCGCGGCCGGATCCGCTATGTACGTGCTGATCAGCGGCTCAGCGGGGGACCGGCGTGATCCGATTCGCCCGGTCGCTCTCGGTCAGCCGGGCCCGGTTGTTGGTGAGCCGGATCGAGCCGGGATCGAGGAAATCAATCAGGTCGATAAGAGCCCACTGCATTTGCACCAGCCTGGTGTTTCCCACCCAATCGTGGGTCAGAAACGCGTCCACGTCTTTGCGTAACTGATTGAACCACCGGGCGAATTCGGGATCGGCCACGAGCCGGGAGTCGAATTCCGGATAGGGCATCAGGTCGGTCCCGTTAGGACCGGAAACCATCATCAGCTGACCGATCGCCCGCTGCTTGCCCCGGAAGATCCTGAAGTGTGGGTGAAGGAAATCGGTTGTCCCGAAAAGATGGCTGATCGTTTCCAGGTGCCCGTTGAAGGTGCGGGTCCGGGCCTCGTCGCCGAGGTCCAGGAAACGTAGCTCACGCCGGATGATTTCGACCCAGCAAAGGTATTCGGCGACGGTGTAAACGGTGAAGTTGCGCGCGTAGCGCTCTTCTTCGGGATCGCCGCAATAGAGATAGTTATGTAGATAGTCGCCGTTGATGCCGTTGTGGAGCCGGCTCTGCAAACTGTTCGCGGCCAGAAGCAGCGGCTCCCGGTACCGAGAGATGAGCTCTTCGGTTTGTTCTGCCTTTGATTCTCGATGCCGTTGCAGCTCAAGGGCATGTTCAAGCTTGCGAGATCGTTGTGCCATAACGCCTGAAATGCCCGCAGCCATCACGGATAGGGCTGCTGAGGCGATGGCGACAATACTGCCGGGGTCCGAGTCCACCGCGTCAGTGTGCCGGGACCCGGCACAGTGGACAAGAGCGGGCGAAACAGTTAGGTTTTTCGCCCGGAGGCATTGTCGGCACAACGATCCGCGGCCATGTTCGTCTGGGGGAGTCATGACTTGCGGGGCGACGCATCGTACCCTTGGACGTGGTCAACGTGAGAAGTCGTGGCTGGAGCATCCGCGCCAAGATTATGACCTTGGCGGTGGTGCCGCTCATTGCCATCACCGGGTTGGCCGTCTTTGGTGTTGCGGCGACCGTCGGGCCGGCGCTAAACCTGTTGGAAACAAACAAGTATGACCACGCCGTAACTGAGCGTGGCGAGGCTCTGATGGTCGAGCTGCAGCACGAGCGCCGGATCTCCGGTGGTGCGGCGCCCGGCGCGGCAGAGCTGCTTGAGCAACGGGCGCGCACGGACCAGTTCTATGACCGGTTCAAGGCGCGGTTCGCCGAAGATAATGGCAGACAAGAGCTTCCGCCCGGGCACATCAGGGTGGTCGACGCCTTTATGTCGGGAATGGACAGTGTGCCGTTGGTCCGGGCCGACCTGGACAGCGGAAAGACTGACGCGCTCGCCGCGGTTGGCCGATATTCCGAGATCATCGACGCCGCTTACAAGATGTTCGCGCCGCTGACGCATGTCTCCGACGCCGACCTCTCCCAGCTGGCGCATAGCCTGTTCCTGATCAGCCGCACGCGTGAGCTGCTGGCTCGCGAAGACGCGACCGTGACCGCGATGATCGCCGATGCGAAGATCACCACGGTTGAGCATTCACGGCTGTTGATCGCCATAGGTGCCCGCCGCCAGCAGCAGGAGGAGGCGATCGCCTCACTGACCTCGCCGCATCGGGAGAGCTATTCGAAGCTCTTCGCCAGCGACGCCTACCAGACGCTCTACGCGATGGAGGAGTCACTCGGCACCCTGCGCCAGGCCGGGAAGGTGCCGATCGACGCGAAGGTCTGGCGCACAAGCGCTGACACGGTGCTGAGCCAGATGGATCGCACCGAGGACGAGGCGGCCGGAGCAGCGCTGCGGCTGGCCAATGATGTTGGCATCGCGGCCTTCACCCGTCCCATCGTGGCCGGCATGATCGGTCTGCTCTGTGCGGCGCTCGCCCTTACCTTGGCTCTGCGCACCGGGCGCTCGGTCGTCAGGCGGCTTGAGCGGCTGCGCGTTTCCGCGCTGGGCGTGGCCAACGAGCAGCTGCCGCGGGCGATCGCGGCGCTGCGTCAGCCCGGGGTGGTGGTCACCGATCCGGTGTTCGCCGACATCCCACTGGTGGCCGTCGGCTCCGACGAGGTCGGGCAAGTGGGTCATGCCTTCGCCGCGGTCCAGCGCACGGCCATCCGGGCGGCCGTGGACGAGGCAACTCTGCGCCGCGGGATCAGCGATGTCTTCCTCAACATCGCCCGCCGCTCCCAAGCCCTCCTGCATCGGCAGCTCACCCTGCTGGATCGGATGGAGCGGCGGACCACCTCGCCGCAGGAGCTCGAGGACCTGTTCCGGCTCGACCACATGGCCACCCGAATGCGCCGGCACGCGGAAGCCCTCGTGATCCTCGCGGGGTCGGCGCCCGGTCGCGGCTGGCGGCATCCGGTACCGATCATCGACGTCGTCCGGGGAGCCACTTCGGAGATCGAGGACTATGTGCGGGTCAGCCTGGACCGGCTGCCCGACGTGAAGATCTCCGGCCGAGCCGTTGGCGACCTCATTCACCTGCTCGCCGAGCTGCTGGAAAATGCCACCTCGTTCGCGCCGCCGCACACCACGGTCCGGGTCCACGCCGAGACTGTCGGGAATGGACTCGCGATCCAGATCGAGGACCGCGGCCTGGGCATGAGCGAGTCTGAGCTGGCCGAGTCCAACGTGAGGCTGGCCGATCCGCCCGCCTTCGACCCCGCTCACAGCGCCCGCCTCGGCCTGCTGGTGGTCGCCAAACTGGCTGCGCGCCAAGGCGTTACCGTGCGTCTGCGACCCTCGCCGTACGGTGGGGTCACCGCCGTGGTGCTGGTCCCGGAGGAGCTGGTGACGGCGGGGCACACCGATGTGCCAAGCCAGGCTGTGACCGCTCCGGCGCAACGTGAGCTGGCGGCTCAGGCGTTCACGGAAGACCGGCCTAACGAGACAACGGCGTCTATTTCGGACGGTTTGCCAAAGCGAGTAAGACGCGCCGCCGTGACCGAGCCTGGTTCAGATGATCAGGAAACGACGGTTACGGTGATAGGCGAAGCGAACACGGTCAACATGGCTCCTGCGGATCAGGTGCCCACTCAGCGGACAGCAGACGAGGTGCGCTCGAGAATGTCGGCCTTCCAATCCGGTACGGTCCGTGGCCGGGCGCATGCCACCAGCGGCGTCGACCCGTCAAACGGCACCGCAGACCATGCCCCGCAAGAAACTCAGCAGGACGCTCTGCCTGGGGCTACCGAAGAAAGGAGTGCCTGAGTGGTACCGACGACGACCGGCCACGCCACCGATTGGCTCCTCGACGAGCTGCTCACTCGGGTGCCACAGACCCGCTGCGCGGTTGTGCTCTCGGTTGACGGGCTGCTCACCGCGGCCTCAACCGGTTTGCCACGGGACGACGCCGAGCATCTGGCCGCGGTCGCGGCCGGTTTCTCCAGTCTGGCTCGAGGTGCCGGTCAGCGCTTCAACGGCGGCCAGGTGCGCCAGACCATCGTCGAGATGGAAGGCGCATATCTGCTCGTCAGCACGGCCGGACAGGGTTCCTGCCTGGCGGTGCTGGCCGGGCCGGACATAGACCTAGGCGTCCTGGCTTACGAAATGACGATGCTGGCCACCAGGGTGGGTACTCACCTGGCGACACCGTCCCGGCCTGGCGCTGATGGCCGCTGAACGGTCGGACTTCCCCGGCGACGACGGCCCGGCCTGGTGGGATCACGAGGCCGGTCCGGTGGTGCGCCCGTACATGGTGACGGGTGGCCGCGTGCAGCCGGTAAGCACCGACTTCGATCTGATCTCGCATGTGGTGGCGATTTCCAGCCTGGCGGCGGAGACTCCCAGCCCGGAGCATCAGGCGATCCTGGGCATGACCCAGGAACCGCGATCGGTTGCCGAGGTAGCCGCGCGCGTCGATCTACCCCTTGGTGTGGTTCGTGTGCTGTTATGTGATCTGCTTGTCGCGGGCCAGATTGCCCGATACGACCCACCCTCCACAGACGACCTTCCCAATATCGAGACTTTGCAGGCGGTTATCCATGGACTCCGTGCGCTCTGACGGCGCGCCCCCGCAGGCGCTCAAGATCCTGGTGGCCGGTGGCTTCGGCGCCGGCAAGACGACCATGGTCGGCGCGGTCAGTGAGATCAGTCCATTGCGGACAGAGGAAGTGCTGACCACAGCCGGCATGGATACCGATGACACCACCGGGGTGACAGCCAAGACCACGACGACGGTGGCGATGGACTTCGGCCGGATCACCATCAATCCGGGTCTGGTGCTCTACCTCTTCGGCACGCCCGGCCAGAACCGCTTCTGGTTCCTCTGGGACGAGTTGGCAACCGGTGCGCTGGGCGCGGTGGTGCTGGCGGACACGCGGCGGCTCGCCGACTCCTTTGCCGCCATCGACTACTTCGAACAGCGTGGCACGCCGTTTGTGATCGCGGTCAACTGCTTCGACTCGGAGCAGTCCTATACCGATCAGCAGGTGCGCGAGGCATTGGACATCGACGGCCACGTGCCGATCCTGCTGTGCGACGCACGCGACCGGCTCTCGGTGAAGAACGTCCTGATCACGCTCGTCGAGCATGTGCTGGTCATGGTGCGTGCCGCGGTGCCCGCGGCCAGCTGAGCACCCCGGCACCGCGGAAGACGCGTCAGCGCTTGCGCTTCATCATCAAAACGACGACCAGCACGATCACGCCAACCACGACCAGGCAGCACAGCGCGCCGAAGACACCAAAGCCCCCGATCCTCGGCCGGCGGCGCAGCTCGTCGGCGACACCGGACTGCTCCGCCCAAGCAGCGGCCGGGATAACGAAGGTGCTGAGAAGGCCGGTGACGATCGCGGCCCACAGAGATGCAATGCGAGTCATTGGATCAGCGTAGTGACCCTCCGCCACGTTTTGGCGTGGCAACGGTGTCGTGCGCCTCGGCCACCACGTCAGCGATCTCGGCCCAATCGGCCGGCACATCGAGATAGACCCCAACCCAGCCGCGGTGCCCGACATAGGCCGGGCGGAAATAGCGCTCGGGATCGTCGGCGATGAGAGCCTCCTGTGCACCAGGTGGTGCGGCCGCCCAGAACCCGAACCGGTCATCGTGATGATGGTCGGCGAGCGTCAGAAACAGCTTCTTATTCTTGGCGAACCACGAGGGCTCACCATGGCTCACCTTCTCGGTCACGTCAGGCAGGGCAAGGCATATCGCGCGAAGCCGTTCGACTTCCTCCTTACTCATGCCGGTGATTATGCCTTGGTAGGCTGACGCCGTGAGTGATCTTGAGATTCGCGTTGCCACGATTGAGGATCTGCCTGCGATTGTGCGCATGCTCGCCGACGACCCGCTCGGGGCAGGCCGGGAAACCGATCCGGGCGATCTCCGGTACCAGTCGGCATTCTTGGAAATAGCCGCAGACCCGCAGCAGAAACTGATGGTCGGGGTGCGCGGTGCCGAGGTTGTCGGGACGTTGCAGCTCACCATGATTCCCGGCCTTAGCCGCCGGGGCTCGCGCCGTGCTCTGATCGAGGCCGTGCGAGTGCGCAGCGATCAGCGTGGTCTTGGGCTGGGCCGCAAGCTCATCGAGTGGGCCATCGAGGAATCACGGACGGCCGGGTGCGCCATGATCCAGCTCACGACGGACAAGAGTCGGCTCGATGCGCACCGCTTCTATGAGTCACTTGGCTTCGAAGGCAGCCATCTAGGGATGAAGCTGGCACTGTGAAACGCCTGCTGATCGTGGATGCCGCGAACGTCATCGGCTCGGTGCCCGACGGCTGGTGGCGCGACCGCCGCCGAGCCGCGGAACGATTGCGCGATCAGCTTGCCTCGCTCGCTGACGATGGCATTGAAGTGATCATGGTGGTCGAGGGCAAAGCAAAAGGCATTCAATCCATTCCGGGGGTACCGGTCTATGAAGCGCCACAGTCAGGTGACGATGCCATCGTCGAGCTCGTAGCAGCCGCGCTGGACCGTGCCGTGACCGTGGTGACAGCCGACCGTGAGCTGCGCGACCGGGTCACGGCGCTTGGCGCGATGGTCCAGGGACCACGGTCAATTCGCCGATAATGCTCCCATTGTGAGGACTTTTCGGCAGACTTGTCGGTAAGTGACGAGTATGGGGGGTTAAACCATGGCCGGTAAGTTCGAGCTGTACACCGACGTGCGCGGGCAGTATCGCTTTCGGTTGAAGGCTGCCAATGGCCAGATCATCGCGGTGGGAGAGTCCTACAAGACCAAAGCCGCGGCTCTGGACGGCATAGACTCGGTGCGCCGCAACGCCCAGGCGCCGCTGGTCGACCTGAGCGAGCAGAAGATGGCCTCCACGGGCTGAGCGCAACGAAAAGGGAGGCCCGAGGGCCTCCCTTTTGCTATGGAGCGGATGACGAGATTCGAACTCGCGACCCTCACCTTGGCAAGGTGATGCGCTACCAACTGCGCTACATAGATCGGAAGAGAAAACGTCTGAACTACA
>DPJL01000282.1 GCA_003543035.1 Micromonosporaceae bacterium
TCATTGGCTCGCTGCGCGTCCTGGCCCATCTCGGCCGTCGGGGTGAAGGTCCCGGCCAGGCGAACGGTCAGCGAGTGCACATCCGCCTCAACGACCCGCTCCAGGAAGCCGGTCAATCCCTGCCACGCGTCCTTCTCCGCGATCGCCGCTTCGACCTCGGAGATGAACCGGCGCAAGCCGTCATGGCACAACTGGCGCAAAAGATCTTCCTTGCGCGGGTATCGCCGGTAAAGCGCGCTGAAGCCAACCCCGGCACGCTCGGCCACGGCGGCGATGGGTGCTGACGGGTCTTCGAGGAACACATTGCGGGCGGCTTCGAGGATGATCCCGTCGTTGCGGGCCGCCTGTCCGCGCCTGCCGGCGAGCTTTTCCATGTTTTTCAGAATAACACTTGGAGCGGAGCGCTCCGCTCTGCTATTTTGAAACGGAGCGAAACACTCCGTTTGAAAACACAGGGGAGCAGTCATGACGAACGCAGCCATCCGTCCTTTCCGCGTCGAGGTCCCGCAGAGCAAGCTCGACGATCTGAGCGAGCGCCTGAGCAAGGCACTCTGGCCCAATGAGCTGCCCGGCGTCGGTGACGCCTACGGCCTGACCAACGAGCGCGTGAAGGACCTCGCCACCTACTGGCTCAACGGTTTCGATTGGCGAGCGTTTGAGGCCCGGCTCAACGCCTATCCGCAGTTCGTTACCGAGATCGACGGAGAAGACATCCACTTCCTGCATGTGAAGTCGTCTCGGGCCGATGCCGCTCCGTTGATCCTCACGCACGGCTGGCCGGGGTCCATTGTGGAGTTCCTCGACCTCATCGAGCCGCTGACCGAGCCGTCATCGCCGGAGGCGCCGGCGTTCCACGTGGTGATTCCGTCGCTGCCCGGGTTCGGATTCTCCGGCCCGACTCGCAGCGCCGGTTGGAACAAGTACCGCACCGCGCAAGCCTGGGTCGAGCTGATGAGCCGCCTCGGTTACGAGCGCTATGGCGCGGTCGGCAACGACGCCGGTTCGATGATCTCGCCGGAGATCGGCCGCATCGACGGCGACCGTGTCATCGGCGTGCATGTCACCCAGTTGTTCTCGTTCCCGACCGGGGATCCGTCGGAGTTCGAAGGGCTCTCCGAGGTCGACATGGCGGCGCTGGGCAAGCTGCAATGGTTCTACGAGAACATGTTTTCCTTCAACCAGTTGCACAGCCAGCAGCCGCAGACATTGGCCTTCGCGCTGGCCGATTCACCGATCGGCCTGCTGGCTTGGAACGCGCAGCTTATGGGGGAGAGCCTGGACAAGGATTTCATCCTGGCCAATATCGCGATCTACTGGTTCACCGGGACGTCGGCTTCGTCGATGCGCTTCTACTACGAGGACGCGCACACCAAGGAACACCCGACCGGGCCGACGACGGTGCCGACCGGGCTGGCCATGTTCGCCGGGGACTTCCAGTCCATCCGCCCGTTCGCCGAGCGGGACCACAGCAACATCGTGAGCTGGAATTCCTACGACCCCGCCATCGGTGCGGGCGGGAACAGGGACGCGGGCGGGCATTACGCCGCGCATGAGGCGACCGATCTGCTGGTCGGCGACATCCGGCAGTTCTACGCCAAGCTGAGCTGACGATCCGCAAAAGGTGTTTCCTGGCCCCGACTTTGGGGGTCAGGCAACATTGCGTGGGGCGGTGCCGCGGAGGCGAAGCATCGCGGCGAGCGCGGTGCCTCCGCCGAGGGCGATGATTGCGGCGATGACGATCCGTCCACTGGGTGCGTCCCACGGCACCGGGATGATCGAGCGATGGAAGACGGCGGCATTCGACATCCCCGCGAAGAGTCCGACTGCGGCGCCGCCGAGTGCCAGGGCGAAGTCGCCCTCCCCTTTGCGTCTGGTCAACGCGTAAACACCGGCCGCGATGGCAGCGAGTGCGGTGACAGTGGTCCAAAGCTGGGTGGTGAAGAGCTGACCCAGAATCGGCCAAATGGTTTTGTTGCCCGCGTCGACTTCGCGCGCGGTCGCGTAGACGAGACCCAGCACCCCAGCCGAGGTGGCGAGCAGTGCGAGCACAACGGTAATGCTTCGCGACTTGGGCAACAGGCCCAGCAGAGCCAGCAGCAGCGCGCCGCCGATCGCGATCAGCCACCACACCCACCAGGCGGGCGGCTGTACCCAGTCCAGCGTTCCTGTCAGCTGTAGGGCGGTGGCGTCCACTCGCATCGGCACCACCCAGTCGCGAAGATGGTGGGGCTGATCCGGCGCGGCGGCAACGGCGGGCGGCGGTGCGGTGTCGGTCCAGAGGGTGCGTTGGTCGTGCCAGCGGTACATGGGTTGATCGGAGACCTTCTGCCACACCGGCGGCACGGTTGGGTCAGCGTGCGCGGGCGGGTCGATGTGCGCGATCGTGATGTTCAAATACGTCGCTGGAGAGTGGTAGTTCTCGTAGACGCCATCCGGCCGGATCTCCAAGTAGGGCTCGCCTTGGTAGCCCAGCACCTCTACGTTGCGTCCACTGTGGTTGGTGAGCTGAAACCGGGCTCCCGCCTCGATCGTGCGAATCTCCAGACCGGCCAGCTGAGGCGCACTCGTGATGACAGTGCGGTAGTTCGTCGCGTCGGGCGCATCAGCGCCGTGGGCAAGCGCCGGCGAGGGGGTGGCCAGGAGCAGGGTGAGTGCCGTGGCGAGCACGGCACCCACCTTTCGCGTCAGCATGAAAGCCGATGGTAGTGCCCTGGCTAGCTGGCGGACGGCGTCGGCGGCACGGTTGAGGCTTCGGCGACAGCAGCGATGATCGCGGCCGAGCCACCCTGGATCTTCTTGCCGTTGACCAACACCGTCGGGGTACCCGTTACCCCCGCCTCGGTGGCATCCTCGCTGACCTTTTTCGCCCAGGTGACGTGGCGCTTGCCCTTGACGCATTGCGCGAAGGTTTCGCCCAGGCCCACCTGCGAGCCGAATTGGATCAGCTGGTCGTCACCGGGCCCAGCCGTGCCCTCTGCGGGCTGGTTGTCGAACAGGACATCCTCGTATTCGGTGAACTTGCCTCCGTCGGCGGCACAGCCGGAGGCGGCCGAGGCACGGGTGGAGTATTTGTTCGTCGAGAACCGGTCGAGGTAGGCCACCGGGTGGGTGACGAACGTGATCTTGTTCTCGGCGATCAACTGCTTGATCGCCGGCGTGGCCTCATCGTGAAAGCTCTTGCAGTGGGGGCAGATGAAATCGATGTAGTCCTCCACGATCACCGGGCCGGAGCCGGTGACGATCCCATTGCCGTCCTTGTTAGCGCTCGCCGGAGTGTGGACCTCGTTCGCCTTCTTGCCCAGGAACAGCATCCAGCCGATCAGGCCGCCCGCGACCAACACGAAGACCGCGATCAGCGCGGTCCAGATGGTGCGCTTGCGCCGCTTCTCCGCGGCTAACTGTTCACGAACGATCCGGGCGGCCGACTTGTGATCCACTCGTTTGCTCATCGATTTCTCCCTCGGTATCCACAATGGATGAACGGTTCAGCCAGCCGTCGAGGGAGAACCGGCTGACCGGGTACACGATCAAAAAGATCGCCATTGCAAGATAAACGACATCCCACAGGATGCTCGGCAAATAGTTCGGAGTCTCGCCGGGCGCCAGCGTGCCGCCCTTGCTGAAGCAGCCGCAGTCGATGTTCAACCCGCGTGCCCAAGCCGACGAGATGCCGGAAATGAAGACCACGAAGATGATCGCGCTTAGCCAGGCGGCGAGTCTGACCGCCAAGCCGAGCAATAGCAGCAATCCCAGCCCGAGCTCGAAGAAGGGCTGGATCGAGCCGACCATGATTGCCACATCGTTCGGGAGCAGTTCATACGCGATGACAGCTCGCTGGTTCGCCTCCAGATCGGCGATCTTGAGGCTGCCGGCCAGGAGGAAAACCCCGGCCAATGCCAACCGCACCAGCAAACTGACCCATGGTTGTGCCCGGTACCAACTTCCCACGGTGGTGCCTCCCGACTTAGGCCGCTAAGGCCGTAACGACGTCGGCGACCAGATCGGCTCGGGCACGGGCGACTCTGGATCGGATCGTGCCCACCGGCACCTCGAGCGTTGCCGCGGCTTGCTCGTAGCTCAATCCCAGGAGTTGAGTCAGCACGAAGGCCTCGCGCCGATCGCAGCTGAGCCGGTCCAGCAGGGTGACGGCGCTGACCTGGCTTGACGGGTCGGGGTGTGAGCCATCGAATGCCATCTCTGCAGCCAGCCGGTCCTGCAGACGGCGCCGGCGCACAACGGTTCGCAGATGATCGGCACAGGTGCGCCGCGCGATGCCCAGCAGCCACGTCCGAACGCTCGAGCGCGCTTCAAATCGGGGCAGGGCGCGGAAGGCCCGCAGATAGGTCTCCTGGGTCAGATCGTCCGCCACGCCCGTGTCGACCAGAGCGGCGACAAAGCGCCAGACCTCGGCCTGAGTGGCCCGGACGAAGGCCGCCTGGGCGAGCGGATCACCGCCACGAGCCGCGAGCGCCCACTGTGTAGGCGCGTCGTGCTCAGTGGGCGGTTTCACGGTGTGCAAGCCTACGGCTGTTGCGTTACAGCGCAAGTGGCACCGGCTCGCGTGTCGTGGGTCACGGCGGGAACTGAGCGCTCCCGCCGAGCGACTACCGGCGTATGACGCAGAGCTGTGATGAGGTTCGCACGGCGCTGTCCGCCCGACTGGATGGCGAGGAGACCGGGCTGGCTCCGGCCACTCTTGATGATCATATGAGCGGATGCGCTGAGTGCCGATCTTGGCAGGCCGCCGCCGAGCAGGTGACCCGAGAGGTGCGCTTGCAGCCCGTGCGGGTACCAGATCTAACCGCATCGATCCTCGCGGCCGTTGCGGGGGAGCGAGCCGATGGAGCCGAGGTTGTCCGGAACCGCCTCGCGGGCCGGAGCCGGATCCTGCAGATCGCGTTGGGTTTGTCCGCCGCGGTGCAGTTGGCATTGGCAATCCAAGCGCTGCTGATCACCGGAGTGGAGGTGCACACCAGCCGGGAGGCGGCCTCGTTCGAGATCGCGTTGGGAGTCGGTTTCCTGCTGGCCGCGTGGTGGCCCGAGCGGGCAAGAGCTTTTGTGCCGGTGGCCTTTGTCCTTGCCGGCTGTCTCACGTTGACTAGTGCTTTCGACATTGCCGGCGGGGCAACCCTGCTAGCTCACGAGATTTCGCACCTAGCCGCGCTGGCCCAGGCCGCGCTCCTGCTCGCCTTGTCGCGCAACACGACGACACCGCGATCCGGGCGCAGGCGTAGCGAAGCGGTCGCCTCGTGACCCGCCGCATCGCGGTGACCGTCCTAACCGGACTGTTTCTCCTATTGGGTCTCCAATCGCCGGCTCAGGCGCACGCCGTGCTGACCAAGAGCACCCCGGCCGCCGGCTCGGTGGTGCAGGAGGCGCCTAAAGAGGTGGTGCTGACCTTCAGCGAGTCGATCTCACCGGTCAACGACAAGATCCGCGTGATCGGCCCGGACGGCAAGCGAGCCGACAACGGCAAGCCGACAGCCGAGGGCGCGGTCCTGCGCATCGGCCTGGTGGACAGCCCGCCGCGGGGCACCTATCTGGTGAGCTTCCGCGTGATCTCGGCAGACAGCCATCCAGTGCCGGGCGGGTTTACCTTCTCCTATGGCGAGCCGAGCGCGACTCCGGCCGAGCTGCCGCAGGCCGAGTCGGAGAACAGCACCGTCACCAATCTCATCAAGATCGCCAAGTATGTCGGCTATCTCGGATTGATCCTGCTGGTCGGGGCAGCCTGGGTACTCGCCCTGCTCTGGCCGGCCAGATTGGAAAGGCGCGGCCCGCGAAGGTTGCTGTGGCTCGGATTCGGCCTGATCACCTTGTCGACCCTGGCCGGGCTGTATCTACAGGCTCCATATACCGGCGGCACAGGACTGTTCGCCGTGGACGGTGATGATCTCGCGAGCGTGATGAGCAGCCAGTACGGTGTCGCGCTGCTCGTAAGGCTGACGGTGCTCGCGGTCGGGGCGATTCTGGTGCGCCCATTGATCAATGGCACCGGCACCAAGACCGATCAGGTGCTTGCCCTTCTGGTCGCCGCGATCGCGGGATTGACCTGGCCGCTGTCCGGACATCCGGCGGCCTCACCGGTACCACCCGTGTCGGTGGTCGCCGATCTGCTGCACCTGGGTGGCGTGGCGTTCTGGTTGGGCGGGCTCACCATGCTGGCACTCTTCCTGCTGCGCCAGGCCAACGAGCGCGAGTCGGCCGCGATCCTGCCGGTCTGGTCGCGCTGGGCAGGCCTTGCCGTCTCGGTCGTGCTGCTGGCCGGCGTGGTCTCCGCGCTCATCGAGGTGGGAACGCCAACCGCGTTGGTGAATACCCCTTACGGCCGTTGGGTTCTGGTGAAGATCGGTCTCGTCGCGCTCCTTGTTGGCGCCGCCACGCTGGCTAGACGGCTGGTCCCGCGCGGCGAAACCGGCAAGCTGCGGAAGCTGGTCATCGTCGAGCTGTCCATCGCCGCCTTGGTGCTGGGTGTGACCGCAACACTGACGCAGACCACGCCGGCCCGCACCGCAGAGGCGATCGCGCTGGCACCGGCCCAGCCGATCACCTACACCACCACCTTGCAAAGCCCGCTTTTCAAGCTGCAGGTAGAGATCGATCCGTCCAAGCGGGGCAACAATCTCGTCCACCTGTGGGCCTACAAGCCAGATGGGACGCCGCAGCCGGTCGTTGAGTGGAGGGTGACGGCTGCCCTGCCCGCCGCCGGCATCGAACCCATCGACGTGCCCACCTTGAAGCTCACGGACAACCACGTCACCGGCTCGATCACGTTGCCCAGCGCAGGTGACTGGCAGTTCAAATTCACGCTTCGGTTTTCAGAGATCGATCAGGATTCGGTCACCGTCACGGTGCCGATCAAGTAAAGGGGAGAATCTTGAAGAAGCTGGCAGTGCTCGTGCTGGCCGCCGTCGGTGTGCTGGCGGTAGCGGCACCGGCATCGGCGCACGTGACGGTGAACCCGAAGGAGGCAACTCAAGGCGGTTATGCCCGGCTTGCTTTCCGGGTACCAAATGAATCTGACACAGCAAGCACCACAAAGCTTGAGATACACCTTCCGGAGAACGCACCCGTCGCTTCGGTGTCGACGATGCCGGTGCCGGGTTGGGCCATCACGGTCGCGAAACGCAAGTTGGACAAGCCACTTGAGGTGCACGGCAGCCCGGTGAACGAAGTGGTCTCGGTCATTACGTGGACGGCCGGTGAGGGCGCGGCGGTCAAGCCGGGCGAGTTCCAGGAGTTCCCGGTTTCGGTGGGGCCGCTACCCAAGGACGTCAACCAGCTGGTGTTCAAGGCACTGCAGACCTACTCCGATGGTGCGGTCGTTCGCTGGATCGAGGAGCCGAAGAACGATGGCAGTACCCTGGAGCATCCCGCGCCGGTGCTGAAGTTGGTGGCAGCCACATCGTCGAGCCCGACCGCTAGTGTCACGGTTCCGTTGGCGGACAACAAGAGTAGCGGTAGTAATGCCCTTGGCTGGGCCGGTCTCGGGGTGGGTGTTCTCGCCCTGATCCTTGCCGGGCTTGCGCTTCTGCGTTCCCGGCGCGCTTAGTAGAAGTTCCACCGAGCCCTCCCACCCGCATCTTGGGTGGGAGGGCTGCGTTGTGCTGGTTGGAGCTTGCTGGTAGAAGGGCTGGGTATGCGCGTTTTGCGGGTAGTGCTGGGCATGATGACGTTGCTACTTGCGATGCCGGTGCTTGCCGCCGGTGCGGTCGCTTGGTGGGCCATGCAACATCGCAGTCCCGACGGCGCCTTCCACGCGGACCTCACTGCGATCACTTCGGGCAGTCGAATCGTTGTAGTGCCAGACGTCGATGCGATCCTGCGCCGCGACGCACCCATCGCTCGAGCCGACCAGACTGAGCTGCGGCTCAAGGCGAACAACGGGGCGTTTGTCGGCATGGCGGCGCCCGGTGATCTGGCCACCTATCTTGCGGGCGTCAGCTATACCGAGCTGTTCGGAGCCAAACTCGGCCGTGGGCCGCTGGCCGTGGAGACAAAGCAGATCGTCGTGAGTGACCAACCCTTGGCCGCGCCGGGTGAACAGCCCTTCTGGGTACGCGGTGGACTCGGCGAGTTGCGGTGGAGTCCTTCGGCGGACCGTGAACGCCACGTCGCGCTGATCGTCGTCGCGCCACCGGGCGAGGATCCCGTGCGGCTCAGCGTGGCGGTGACCGCGGGTTGGCTCAACTCGACCACGTGGGGTCTGCTCATCCTGGGACCGATCCTGCTACTGCTGGGCCTCGCTGCGCTCGCGTGGCCGCAGCGTCCCCGCGAAATCGTCTATGTGGTCGACAGCGGCACCGCCGCCCAAGCCGGCCTTCCTGCGTATCCGGGGGTCACCTTGCCGTTCCAGTCTTCCCAGGTCTACTTTGCTCAGTCGGCTGCCGAGGCACCTTCGCCGTTGGCGGCCGAACCGAAGGCTGAGCTGGCATGGCCGCCGCCGGAGGCGCCCGTGGAGACGGAGCCCGTGCGTGAGGTGTCCACTGAGGAGCTTCCCGAACTTCCTGACCTTCCCGAGCCGGATCCGGATCGGCCGATGCCGACCGCCGGCATGCATCTTCACCTGACGCGTGCGAAGAGTTGACCAAGACGCTGGG
>DPJL01000338.1 GCA_003543035.1 Micromonosporaceae bacterium
ACGGTCTCGGCATAGAGCCAGGCCCCGCCGTCGGGCAGATCGTCGCGGGCTACCCCGGTGACGGTCGCGTAGCGAAGGCCCATCGTGGCCACTGACTCGGCGACGCGCCGGGGCTCGTCAGCGTCGAACTCGGCGGGCTTGCCGGTGTCGATCTGGCAGAAGTCACAGCGCCGCGTGCACTGATCGCCACCGATGAGGAAGGTGGCCTCTTTGTCTTCCCAACACTCGTAGATGTTGGGGCAGCCGGCCTCCTGACAGACCGTATGCAGACCTTCCCGCTTCACCAAACCGTGCAGCGCGGTGAACTCCGGGCCCATCTTCGCCTTGACCTTGATCCAGTCGGGCTTGCGCTCGATCGGAGTCTCAGCGTTGCGCGCTTCGATGCGAAGCAGGCGACGGCCCTCCGGCCGCACGCCGTCTAGAGGAGCTCCTCGCTCTTCGCGAGGCGAGACGGCGTGGCCCAGTGCCCCGGGAACGACTGTGGTCATGCGCTCAGCCTACGTCCAGGCGGTGGTAAATCGCTTTGGCAGGCGGCTATGATGCCCGCAACAGCCGTTTGACCAGGCGAGTTGTGGTGTGACGCCCATGACAATGACCCTGCCTAATGGCTTAGAGGCCCTCTGAAGAGGGTGAAGGTGTGGTGGCACCGCGAGGTTCCCGCTCGCCCACGCCTCCCTGGGGATCGCGTTGCGATGACAGAGGAGGTCCACCAATGCAACGCATCCTGTCCTGCGAGCTCACCATGCACATCGGTGAGCGAGTGACAATTGCCGGCTGGGTAAACCGCCGCCGCGAATTGAAATCCGTCTCCTTCCTGATCCTGCGTGACCGCGCTGGCCTGGCCCAGGTCGTGGTGCAGGCGGGAAGCGAGATGCCGCCGGAGGAAACCGTGGTTCAGGTGACCGGTGTGGTCATCGCGAACGAGGTCGCTCCAGGCGGAGTCGAGCTGACCGAGCCGCAGATCACTGTGTTGTCCGGGGCGGAGCATCACACTCCGTTCGAGATCTTCCGGCCCACGCTTAGCCCCGCTCTGCCGGCCCAACTCGACCATGCGCCGCTGTCGCTTCGGCACCCGTCCAGGCGGGAGGCGCTGCGCCTGGCGGGCCAGGCCACGGCTGCGTTCCGGTCGAGCCTGGACGGGCTGGGGTTCACCGAGATTCACACCCCGAAGATCGTCGAGTCGGCGACCGAATCGGGGGCCAACGTCTTTGCTCTCGACTACTTCGGCCGACCCGCATACCTCGCGCAGTCGCCGCAGTTCTACAAGCAGCTGATGGTCGGGGTCTTCGAGCGCGTCTACGAGGTGGGGCCGGTGTTCCGGGCCGAGCCTCATGACACGACTCGGCATCTGGCTCAGTACACGTCGCTCGACGCGGAACTCGGGTTCATTGAAGACCATCGTGACGTGATGAAGGTACTCCGCGAAGTGCTGGCCGGGATCATGCCAAGAATTTCCGCAATCGAAGTACCGCGAGAGATTCCGTCGGTGCACTTTGCGGAGGCGTTGAAGATTGCCGGGGCGCATCCGGAGGAGCCGGACCTGGTTCCCGCGGACGAGCGGGCGATCGGCGAGTGGGCGCTGCGCGAGCACGGCAGCGACTTCGTCTTCGTGACGGGCTATCCGATGGCCAAGCGACCGTTCTACACCCACCCGGACCCGTCGCGGCCCGGCTACTCCAACGGCTTCGACCTGATTTTCCGTGGGATCGAGCTGGTGACCGGCGGGCAACGGCTGCACCGCTACGAGGACTATGTTGCGGCACTCACGGAGCGAGGCGAGTCGATCGAACCGTATCGGTCCTATGTGGACTCATTCAAGCTCGGTTTCCCGCCGCACGGCGGGTTTGCGATCGGGTTGGAGCGGTTGATCGCCCGGGTGACCGGTGCAGCCAACGTACGGGAGGTCACCGCCTTCCCACGGGACCTGCATCGAGTGGCACCCTGATCAGCTTATCCAGCAGATGATCGCCTCGTCTTTGGCCGCGGCGGCGTTGAAGTAGGTCTTGATGTCGGGCAGGAAACCCACGGGCCATTCGAGCTCGCCGGGACGATCCCAGACGGCCGGATAGATCTCTTCCCGCTGGAGCTCAGCCGGGTCGACTCCCTCGAGGAGCGCTTCCCGGGTGAGTTCGGCGAGAGCCGCCGCGGCTTGGCGCACCTGGACCGGGGTCAGGTAACCGGGGGCGCCGTAACCCCAGTCGGCTTCGGTGTCATCCACGTCGTCGTCGGTGAACCGCTCCTCACCGAAGATGATCGCTACCGGGAATCCCTTGCGCTGCAAGAGATAGTCGAGGGCATGCCACGCTTTGTCGGTGCCGTAGGACCGGCGGTCGGGCAGATCCCGGTTGTCTTCGTATTGGTACTCCGCCTCAGCCACGCTCTCCGCGAAGTCCTCGGCCCAGTCGAGGTCGGCTTTGGCGTGCTCCAGCTCGGCACTCGAGACCCGCAGCCACTGTCCGTACATGCCCACGGCAACACCTTAGGAGCCGCGTGAACGCTTGTCGATTAGACGACGAGCGCCGTGAGAGGAAGGGCCCCTAGGGCCCTTCCTCTCATCTACGGCACCGGGCTCTCCAGGTGGATCTCCACGCCGTATCGCTCGGCGACCTGCTGAAGCACCTCGGCTGCTTCACGTGGTGGCGGACCGGCCGGAACATCGGCCGGCAACCGACCGGCAAGGTCGAAGAAGAACCTTTCCAGGCCACCGGGAACGCAGACCAGTAGAGCCCGCGCGGGGCGGTCCGAAGTGTTGATGAATTGATGGGTGGATCCTATGGGCAGGAAGGCGCCCGAACCTTGCGACAGCTCCCTTACGCCGTCCTCGGTGTGCAAGGTGAGCATCCCGTCG
Source organism: Micromonosporaceae bacterium (assembly GCA_003543035.1). Classification (GTDB taxonomy): domain Bacteria; phylum Actinomycetota; class Actinomycetes; order Mycobacteriales; family Micromonosporaceae; genus Rhizocola. Next base: position 2,849 of record DPJL01000338.1, read on the forward strand.
ACCACGTACCAGATGAGCGCCTCACGGCTGTTGGTGTGCAACGGGGCGCCGGCACCAGGCTGGACCTCGATGTCGATGACGCCTGCCGCGCCATTGGTGTCATCCGCCGTAAGCAGGACACTGTTCCGCGTACCCAGAAACGCTGACGTCCGCGCGGATGAGGCTGCTGTGTAAACATTCTCGGTCATCACGGAGCCTCCTTGAGATCGGTGATGTGCTCCACTTCGAAGATCGCTGATAGGCCCATGGAGGGCATCGGTAGGAGTTACCCATCCTTCGGAGGCGGCAGGAGATCATGTTCAATGGCGAACAGCGCGGCGGCCGACCGGCTTGAGACGCCGATCTTGGCGTAGATGTGCTGCACATGATGCTCGGCCGTGCGCGGCGAGATGGATAGCAGCTGAGCGATCTCCCGATTCGTGCTGGCCCTCGCCATCATTCTGAGAACCTCCACCTCGCGTGCGCTGAGGTCGGCAGGTCGAAGGCGGCGCCCGCCCCGCTGCCCCGCGGCATCGATGACTGCCGCGACGGCATCAGGGTCCAGCGCTCCCGATTGCGCGCCGCCGCGCAGCTTCTCCGCGGCGCGCTGTAGGTCGACCGCCGGCCGGTGAGGACGCTCCTCTGTCATGGTCTGGAAGGCTTCGGCCGCCGCCAATACGCGAGCGGCGGGCGTGAGGTCGCCTGCCCGGCAGCCTCGGTAGTAGCCCGAGCCGTCGAGTCGTTCGTGGTGCATCCCGGCCAGCCTCGCCATCGGCTCGAGAGTCTGAGCCATCGCAAGGATTCGCTCCGAGTGGTAGGGATGCATCCGGACCTGTTCCCATTCCACTGAGGTCAGCGGACCTGTTTTCTCCCACACACTGTTGGGGACACCGACTCGCCCGATGTCGTGTAGGAATGCCGCGACATGCAGTCGGTGAGCCGTTGCGGCGTCAAAGCCCAGTGTGGCTGCCGCTGCTTTCGCCAGGCCGGCCACCCGCCCGGAGTGCCCGTGCGTAAACGGCGTCTTGAGGTCCACGAGTTCGCCGAAGGCCGCGGCCACTTCTGGAAGCTCCGCTATTTCCTTTTCCACCAAGGGCTGTGGCTCGGCTGCGAGGACCTTCTCCCGTGGGTCCCCGGTGCTGACCTCTGTTAGCAGGGCCTGTGCACTGCCGGCGAACTCTTCGACGAGTGACGGATCGAGTATTCCACCGGCCCGATGGCGCAGCGCCGCAACGGCAAGTTGAGCATCTTCGATGTCGGCGAACAGCACCGCATCCGTTGCCAGGCGGGCGATCCGCGCGGGGAGCAGGATCTGTTCTCCGCGCAAGCCTTGTGGAGCACCACCACCGTTCCACCATTCCCTCACCTCGTACAGGGAGCGCTGCACGCTGTCGGGCAAGCCGATGCGCCGCGCCGTGTGCCGGGCGACCTCGCACACCGTGGTGTCGTAGCGTCTGCCGAAGGCCCGGCCGCGCAAGGTGATGAACGCAGTTGCCCTTGCCCGTGCCATCGGGGGGAGGCCCTGCGTGGTCTGCGGGATCAGGGTGGCGAAGATGTCCCGCGGATCGGCGAAGTTGGTCCTCGCCCCGGCCCGGTTGGCCGCTATGTCGTCCCCGAAGGCGGCCGACAGCTCATGCGAGAACCCAACGCAGCCAACGTGGAAGAGCAGCGAGGTATAGAACGTGTCGGAGACCTCCGACTCTGCTAAGCCAAGCTTGCGAGCGAGCGAGACTGCGACCAGGCACGAGCGCATTGCGTGTCCCGGGGAAAGCCCATAACCCGTGTCAGCGATGAGGGAAAGCCCGGCGAGCAGGTCGGCGAGTCGAAGTCGGCTGGCCATAAGCCAATCCTGCCCGGCGAATCTTCCCTTAGCCGGTGAACAGCGTAGGTAGGTGACGTTCGACGATGGGAAGCACCTCTTCGACTGTCACCTGCCGGCCGAGCTCCTGGCTCAATGAGGTGACCGAGGCGTCCTTGATGCCGCACGGAACGATGTTGTCGAAGAAGCGCATGTCCGGATTGCAGTTGAGGGCGAAGCCGTGCAGGCTCACGCCGCGGGCCACCCGGATGCCGATCGCGGCGACCTTGCGGTCGGGACCCCGGTCATCCTCGCGAACCCATACCCCGGAACGACTTTTCACCCGCTCGGTGGTCAGCCCTAGCTCAGAGCAGATGTCAATGAGCATTTTCTCGGTACGCCGGACGTGCGCGACCACATCGGCAAGCCCACCGCGCTGCACCGGGAGTTTGAGGATCGGATAGCCCACGATCTGACCCGGGCCGTGCCAGGTGATCTTCCCGCCGCGATCGACGTCGACCACAGGCGTGCCGTCGAAGGGCCGCTCCCACGCCTCGGTGAGCTTGCCCGCGGTGTAAACGCTCGGGTGCTCGAGGAGCAACACAGTGTCCGGTTCGGACCCGTCGACGACACCTTGGTGCAGGCGGCGCTGCTCATCCCAGGCGGTCATGTAGTCGACCGTCCCCGCCCGGATCACGGTCATCGGCACTGTGCTCGTCACGCTCCACACGCTACTCCGGCGCGCTCGTGGCCTGGCCGAAGATCGTGTGGGCTAGCTCACGGGAAACCCTTCACATGAATTTCAGTCGCAATCGGTATGGTGTCGATTGACGGTCCTTGTGAAAGCTTTCACAAATAGTGGCATGGAGTGACAGTATGACTGTGACAGGGGAGAAGACGGCCGCCGCGACTCCGGTCGTGCCTGCGCCACCGGTGCAGGCTCCGCCCGGTACACCCAAATGGCGTTGGATTTTGCCTGCCGTTGGCATCGTGCTCTGGCTGCTCATCGCCGGCTTGATGAGCGGGCCCTCGGGCAAAACCGCCGAGGTGCAGAAGAACGACAACTCCGCCTTCCTGCCCAAGACCGCTGAAGCCACTGTCGTGCTCGAGCTGAACAAGAAGTTCGCCGACAAGGAGGTCATGCCGGCGCTGCTGATCTACGGTCGAGAGGCTGGGCTGACCGACGCTGACAAGGCCGCCATCAAGCAGCAGTCGGAGGCGATCGCCGCGCACTTTGGCAGCACGCTGGCAGCGCCGCCGATGAGCGAGATCTCCAAGGATGGCAAGGCGGCACAGGTGGTGCTGCTCTTCGACGGCACCGACTCGATCAAGAACGCCGAGCACGTGAAGTGGATCCGCGACCAGATCGGCACCCAGGATGTTCTGAACGCCCACGTCGGTGGACTGGGCGGCATTCTCACCGATCTGATGAAGGTCTTCGAATCCATCGACGGCATGCTCCTCATGGTCACCGTCGGGATCATTTTGCTGATTTTGCTTGCCGTGTACCGGAGTCCGCTGCTCCCCTTCGTGGTCTTGTTCTGCGCCGGGCTCGCCTACACGCTCGCCAACGGTGTGGTCTATCTCCTTGCGCGCGAAGGCATCATCGACGTTTCCGGGCAGAGCCAAGCGATCCTCAACGTTCTCGTCCTCGGGGCCGCGACCGACTACGCGATGCTGCTCGTCTCCCGTTTCCGCGAGGAGCTTCGCAAGGCTCCCAGCCGTTTCGACGCGATGAAGGTGGCCTGGCGCGCCTCGCTCGAGCCCATCATCGCCAGCGGTGCCACGGTCATCCTCGGCCTGCTGTGCCTGCTCGTCTCGGATCTGTCCTCGAACAAGGGACTCGGCCCGGTGGGCGCGATCGGTGTCGCAGCAAGCCTTGCGGTCTCGCTGACATTGCTGCCCGCTATTCTCGTGCTCTGCGGACGGGTGCTCTTCTGGCCGATCCGGCCCAAGTTCGGCTCTGCTCCAGCTGAAGAGCGCGGCATCTGGGCCCGGGTTTCGGCGATCGTGGGCAAGCGCGCTCGGCTTGTGTGGATCGCAACTACGTTGGTGCTACTGGCCGCAGTCGCCGGACTGTCCAGATTGGACGCTGACGGCATCCCGCAGACCGACAGCTTCACCAACCGGACGGACTCCGTTGCCGCGCAAGAGCTGATCAGCGCTCACTTCCCGGGCGGCATCGGCAGCCCGGCCGAGGTGCTTGTGAAGCAGGACAAGCTCGCGGAGACGCTAAGCGTGGTGTCGGCGACTTCCGGCGTGGCGTCTGCCGCGCCTTACACGGGTGCCTTTGTCCCTGGAGCACCACCAAAAGTTGTCGACGGACTCGTGCGCGTTGACGCCATCCTCACCGATCCGGCGGACAGCAAGGCGGCCGTGGAGACGTTGAAACGCCTTCGTACCAACGTTCACGCGATCGACGGCGCTGACGCGAAGGTCGGTGGCTTCACCGCAATCAACCACGATGTGCAGACGACTTCACAGCGGGACCGTAAGCTCATCATCCCGCTGGTGCTCGCCGTGATCTTCCTGATCCTCATGGTGCTGTTGCGTTCCATCATCGCGCCGCTGGTGCTTATCGCGACGGTGGTGCTGTCGTACCTGGCCACGCTTGGCATCTCGGGCATTGTCTTCCAAGACATCCTTGGCTTCCCGGGTGCGGACTCGTCCTTCCCGTTGTTCGCGTTCGTGTTCCTGGTCGCGCTCGGGGTGGACTACAACATCTTCCTCATGACACGGGTTCGGGAAGAGGCGGGCAAACTCGGCCACAAAGCCGGAACCCTTCGCGGGTTGTCGGTAACCGGTGGAGTGATCACCTCGGCCGGGGTGGTGCTGGCGGCAACCTTTGCGGCGCTGGCCGTGCTGCCGATCGTGTTCGTGGTCGAGCTGGCTTTCGCGGTGGCCTTCGGGGTGCTGCTGGACACGCTGCTGGTGCGATCGCTGCTCGTGCCCGCGCTCAGCGTCGACATCGGCCGCTTCCTCTGGTGGCCGGGTCGCCTTCGTCGCACTGCGCCCTAGCCCCTCTGATCACCGTGATCAGGGAGTTCGCTCGGCGTGCGGCGTAGGGTGCGGGGGTGTTGTGGCTGGGTTTGCTGGGAGTTCACATCGGGGTTGGGGCGATGTGGGTGGGGGCGATGGGGTACAGCCTGTTTGTGGTGCAGCCCAAGCTGATCCGGATCGTAGGCGGCGACGTCGTTCGACTCGAAGACGCGTACCGGGAGTTGGCCCACGGCAACCGCTGGCGAGTAGTGGCACTGATCGCGACGCTCTGGGCGACCGGGATCGGGCTGGTGCTACTGCGCCCAGGAGACTGGGCACTCGTGGCGGTGAAGGCCGCAGCGCTCGCCGGTGCCAGCGCGCTGTTCTGGTGGGTGTCGTGGCGCGCGTGGCCGCAACGGGTGTTCGCGTTGCCGGAAGAGTTGCCCCGGCTGCAGCGGAACTTCCGCCGCGTCGCACTCGCGATGTTTTCCCTTGTCGCACTTGGCTTTGCGGCCGGCGTTCTGATGCGGGGATGACGGGCCCA
>DPJL01000311.1 GCA_003543035.1 Micromonosporaceae bacterium
ACCAGCACCAGGATTCCGTTGGGTGCCAATGCGCGCTTGCGGTCCGCGATGGATCGATTCCCTGCCACATCAAGGATCAGGTCGTAGACTTGTCCACTTTGGACGAAGTCCTCGCGAGTGTAGTCGATGACCCGGTCTGCCCCAAGCGATCGGGCCGTGTCCACATTCCTTGTGCTGCAAACGGCGGTCACCTTGGTACCAAACACTTTGGCGAGCTGCACGGCAAATGTGCCTACCCCGCCTGACGCACCGTTGATCAGAACCTGTTGCCCCGCTTGAATCTTCCCTTTGTCGCGAAGGGCCTGCAGAGCCGTGAGCGCAGCCAGCGGTACGGCCGCGGCTTGCTCGAACGTCAAACCGGCCGGCTTCAATGCGATCCGTACCTCGCGAACGCCCATGTACTCGGCAAAGGCCCCGCTGCGCATACCGAAGACCTCATCACCGGGCTGAAACCCGGTCACGTCCGGGCCGACCGCTTCCACCACCCCAGCAACGTCGACACCCATCGCCGTTTCCTTCGGCTTACGCAGGCCCGCCCCGATGCGCATGATGTAAGGCGTACCAGTCAAATGGTGCCAGTCATAGGGATTGACCGACGCCGCACGGACTCGTACCAGAACCTCGTCATCCTTGATAGTGGGCTTGTCGACCTCCTCCAAGGCGAGTGAGCCATACGTGTACCGGACGATCGCCTTCATGCTGTCCTCGTTTCTCGGGGGTGATGGAGCACAGCATGCCCGGACGGCGTCGATGTCGCGTCGGGCCAACGACGACACCGTGAGTGCTCCCCCGGTGGTAGCCGACGGGGCGTCCTGCACCGAACGGAGTACCGGCCTTGCCTTAACCGGTGGACGCCAATGGGTGCGCTGGTCGCTTAGGGTGCGGGCATGACTAGCTCGAGCCCACCGCCGAGCCGAGCCCGCCGTGGTTTCGGCTTGGCGCTGTTGGCCACGTTGGTGCAGACGATCGGCACCACGATCGCCGCCGTCGGGCAGTCGGCGAAGCTGGATTTGCTGGGATATGCGCTGCTAGCCGCAAGCGGGCTGATGCTGGCCAATCGACATCGCCTCCCCGGGACCACTCTCGTGGTCACCGCTGCGGCGACCGTGGCCTATCACGTGCTGGATTACCCGAGCGGCCCGACCTTTGTGGCATTGGTCATCGCGGCGCTGGCGGCAATGAAGGCAGGACACCATGGCAAAGTCTGGGCGACCGCGATCATCTCGTTGGCCGCGTGGGCTGTCCTCACAGGTGCTGCTTTCGGTGAAGTGCTGACGCTGGCGGCTTGGGTTGCCGGGTTGGGATTGTTCGCTGAGATAGTGCTCGGTGCGGCGAAGGCCGGCGGCAAGATGGCGCAGGAGCAGAGACGGCTGCGCCAGGAGCGGCGGCGGCGGCAGGCCAGCGAGGAGAGGCTGAGGATAGCCCACGAATTGCACGATGTTCTCGGCCACCACCTCTCGCTGATCAACGTGCGGGCCGCGGTTGGGCTGCATCTGATGGATCGCCAGCCCGATCAAGCCCGGGCCGCTCTCGACACCATCAAGCAGGCAAGTGCCGAGTCGCTGCGAGAGGTCCAGTCGGTGCTCAACGCGCTTTATCCGACCGGGGAAGGGGCGCCACGGGCTCCGGCACCGGGGTTGGACCGGCTTGATGATCTGACTGTCGACGCCGGTTTGCCGGTACACACCACGATGGGCGGGGAGCCTCGGCCGCTGCCAGCTGAAATCGATCGGGCAGCCTATCGGGTGATCCAGGAGGCATTGACGAACGTGCGGCGGCACGCAGGCCCTGGTGCGTCAGCCAAGGTAGTAATCGAATATCAGCCGGAGGATCAGTTGCTGGTGCAGATCGAGGACGATGGCGGGGTGAGTGGGCCGGTGTCCGCAACATTTGCGGAGGGCAACGGGATCAGTGGCATGCGGGAGCGGGCCTCCACGCTGGGTGGTTCGCTGACCGCTCAGCCATTGCCCGAAGGTGGCTGGCGAGTCCGCGCGCTGTTCCCGTTGCCGGCGCAGGAAAACGCCCAATGATCCGGGTGGTCATAGCCGACGATCAGGCGCTGGTGCGCGCCGGTTTCCGGGCATTGCTGGATTCGGAGCCGGACATCGAGGTGGTTGGTGAGGCCGGCGACGGTGCGCACGCCGTTCGCCTGGCACGGCAGGAACGCCCCGATGTGGTGCTCATGGACATCAGGATGCCGGGGATGGACGGCTTGGCTGCCACCCGGGAGATCGCCGCCGATCCAGCCCTTTCCGGGGTGAGAATCGTTGTCCTCACTACGTTCGAGCTCGATGAGTATGTGGCCGAAGCGTTGCGGGTCGGCGCAGCCGGGTTTCTCGTCAAGAACACCGATCCGGCCGAGCTGGTGCGCGCCGTACGCGTGGTGGCCGCAGGCGAAGGCCTGCTGTCGCCGAGTGTCACCCGGCGCGTGATCGAGCAGTTCGCCGCGCAGACGCCAAGCGCGGTGCCACCGCGTCAATTGGCCGAGCTCACCAACCGGGAGCGGGAGGTGGTGGCGTTGGCCGGTGCGGGTCTGTCCAATGAGGAGATTGCCGCAAAGCTTGTGGTCAGCCCGGCCACCGCCAAGACGCACGTGTCCCGGGCGATGG
>DPJL01000283.1:0-1336 GCA_003543035.1 Micromonosporaceae bacterium
TACTCCGACGCGCTCATGGACGAGATGGGCCGGCTGCAGGAGGAGCTGGATCACGCCGACGCGTGGGATCTCGACTCCAAACTGGAGCAGGCGATGGACGCGCTGCGCTGCCCGCCTCCGGAGGCACCCGTAGGGCCTCTCTCCGGCGGTGAGAAGCGCCGAGTCGCGCTCTGCAAGGTGCTGCTGGAGCAGCCCGACCTGCTGCTGCTGGACGAGCCCACCAACCACCTCGACGCCGAGAGCGTGCTCTGGCTCGAGCAGCATCTGGCCAAGTACCCGGGAACGGTCATCGCGATCACCCACGACCGGTACTTCCTGGACAACGTGGCGCAGTGGATCCTCGAGCTCGACCGTGGCCGTGCGTATCCGTATGAGGGCAACTACTCGACCTATCTGGAGAAGAAGGCGGCCCGGCTGAGCGTCGAAGGGCGCAAGGACGTCAAGATGCGCAAGCGCCTCATTGACGAGCTCGAGTGGGTGCGCTCCAATGCCAAGGCGCGCCAGACCAAATCCCGGGCCCGGCTGGATCGGTACGAGGAGATGGCCGCGGAAGCGGAGAAGACCCGCAAGCTCGACTTCGACGAGATCCAGATCCCGGCCGGCCCGCGCTTGGGCAGCACCGTGATCGAGGCCAAGAAGCTGACCAAGGGCTTCGGCGACCGGGTACTCATAGAGGATCTTTCATTTTCTTTGCCACGCAACGGCATTGTCGGCATCATCGGCCCGAACGGGGTTGGTAAGACCACCCTCTTCAAGACCATCGTCGGCTTGGAGAAGCCGGACGCGGGTGAGTTGAAGGTCGGCGAGACGGTGTCGCTGTCCTATGTGGACCAGACCCGGGCCGGCCTCGAGGGCAGCAAGACGCTGTGGGAGGTCGTCTCCGACGGGCTGGACTACCTCATGGTCGGCAAGGTGGAAATGCCTTCCCGCGCCTACGTTGCGGCCTTCGGCTTCAAGGGCCCGGATCAGCAGAAGCCGGTCAACGTGCTCTCCGGTGGTGAGCGCAACCGGCTGAACCTGGCGTTGACCCTCAAGCAGGGCGGCAATGTGCTGCTGCTCGACGAGCCCACCAACGACCTCGACGTCGAGACATTGTCCTCTTTGGAGAATGCGCTGCTCGAATTCCCCGGCTGCGCCGTGGTTATCTCGCACGACCGGATGTTCCTCGACCGGGTCGCCACGCACATCCTGTCCTGGGAGGGCGATGAGGAGAACGAGGCCAAGTGGTTCTGGTTCGAGGGCAACTTCGATGCGTACGAGAAGAACAAGGTTGAGCGGCTGGGAGTGGAGGCCGCCAGGCCGCACCGGGTCACCCACCGCAAACTGACCAGGGACT
>DPJL01000283.1:1730-2800 GCA_003543035.1 Micromonosporaceae bacterium
TGCCACCTGCGCTGGTCCGACCTGGACGCCTACGGACACGTCAACAACGCCCGCTTCCTCACCCTTTACGAGGAGGCCCGGGTCGCGATGATGTTCGTAGGCGCCAGGCAGGCCGGTGTCACCTCGTTCGAGGACGGCATCGTGGCGTCCCGGCACGAGGTGGACTATCTGCGCCCGGTCGATTACGGGGATCCGGTACGAATCGAGCTGTGGATCGACGATCTGAAGACCAGCCGGTTCACCGTCGCTTACGAGCTGTATGACGGTGAGCTGCTGGCAAGCCGGGCCCGGTCCGTGCTGGTGCCGTTTGACCTGACCAAGCAGCGCCCCCGGCGGCTTTCCGAGGCGGAGCAGGACTTTCTCAAACCCTGGCTGGAATCCAAGGCCACGCCGCCATCCAGCGCCACATGGCCAACGACCTGACCCTGTTCGCCCAGCGGCTGCTGAAGTTTGACCCAGCCGCGCTGATCCGGCTGCGCGCAAGTCAGGCCTGGGGGCAGCTGCCGTGGGGCGTCCTGGTGACCATCGACCTGCCTTCCGCCGTCGAGGGTGACCGCGTTGTCACAGCAGCGGACGCAACCCCAAGCGATGCCAAGTGGCGGGGCACGCTGCCGCCGGCGGCTTCCAGCACCGTCGAGACTCTTCCCGCTGCTCTGGTACTGAATGCGGCCAAAGCGGCCGCCGAAACGTTGCGAGAACTCACCGGCCGGGCAGGGGAGCGCGCGATTCGAGACGCACTCCTGGATCACGAGGTGATCACCGGAGAGTCCGATGTGGATGGCACGCCTTTCGTTGTGTCGCAAAGACTCGTACAGGCGATGGTGCGGATGGGCTTTGTCGGCTCGGCGGAGGTCGAGATCCGCCGGGCCGGCCCGTGGACCGGTCTTGTCACCCCCGCGGGACAGGCGTGGTTGCGCTCCGCAAGCCAGCTGACCGTTCGGCCGATAGTTAACCATCTGAATGGCCGGTAGGCGTCAGACTTTTGGTTTGGGACGGTCGGTAAGGGGCTGACGAAACCGGGGCTGTACGGGTAGCCTCACGCCTCGGGATCTACTGAGGGTAGGCGACTC
>DPJL01000283.1:3126-5586 GCA_003543035.1 Micromonosporaceae bacterium
ACCCTTGGCATTCGCTGAAGAAGGGGGCGTGGACGATGGCATGGTTTTCGTGGCGGTGGTCTGACCAACCGCACCGGGGGGAAACAACGCGGGAAAGGGTGGTGCCAACGCAGCGCGACTCAATGCATTGTCCCGACGACTTATCAATGTTGGATGCTCTGCCACCAGCGCCCACGGCGCTGGTCGCGGATATCAACCCACAAATAACGCTACGACGGGTGGCTTCAACCCTCGATCTGCTGGACATCCGTCATCTCTCCGACGGCGAGTCGAGCCTGCTGGCGCTGTGGGAGCGGCACGCGTTGCTCTTCGCCGTCGAAGGCCCGGACGATGAGATCCTCGTCATCCGGACCAGGCCGCACGCCACCGTGTCTCCCGAATTGTCCGAATTAGCCTATCGTGCCGTCAACGAGTGGAACCATGCTCGCCGCTTTGCCAAGGCCTATGTCGGCGACCCCACCGAGCGGGGTCAACTGCCGATCTATGCCGAGTGGCAAGTGCCGCTGCGGGCGGGCGTCCACGACGCGCTACTGCTGGAAATAGTCGACTGCGCCGCGTCGGTGTCCACCACGTTTGTGGATTGGCTACACGGCGACGGCGGCATCCTCCTCTGACCGCTGACCAAAAACTAACGTGGGAACATTCCGATCCGGCCGTGGTATTCGCGGGCGAGCTCGTCGGTGTCCGACCCGACGAGTAGCCCGCGGTTGGTGAGCGCGAAAGCGCGCACTCCGACGCCCCGGCTGCGGGTCGGGTTCCAGCTGTTGACCAGACCGCTGTTCGGGTCGATCGCGGCCAGCCCGACGCGATCCACCGCGCCTGGCCCGGCCGACTCGTGTCCGTGCGGGTTGTTCATCCAGCGCTGGTGCCCGCCGACATACACGGCACTGTGATCAACTTCGACGGCGTAGAGCGAATCGCCGCCGGTGTGATTGACCCACGTCGCGTCCTGCTTACCCGAGCCATAGGTCTCGAACCTGGCCGCCGTGTCACAGAGCCTGGTCGGATTGTTCTGCCGTCCGGTGCTGACGATGACCAAGTAGTCGCCGGAGGGCGAGAAGTCGACCGCCCGCAGATAGGTGTCGAAGCCCTCACGGCACGCGGCGTTGTAGGCATCGGTCCACCAGTCGGACAGGACCGCCTCCGGACCGCTCAGATCGAACATGGCGGCTTGGACCCGGTACTCAGAACCGGCTTTGGTTATTGCTCCGATGGCCATCAGCCGGTCGCCGCGCGGGGAAACGGCGAGGTCCTCCACCTTGACCCGGCCGATCTCGTCGGCGGAGAGCATGGCGTCGAAACGATCGTCAACCTCACCCGTTTTCGGGTTGAGGCGGGCCAGCCCCACCCGCTTCACCCCGTTGACAGCGCTGAACGTCCCTCCAATGTAGACACCATCGTCGGTGAGCGCGATACCACGGACGTCGCCCCAGTTCACTTCGGCTCGGAAGGCCGCTGTCGGCGCTCCGGTGTCGATGTTGAGCTGGGTGATGCCGCGCTGTTGCCGGTCTCCCGCGGGGTCTCCCACCGTACGGAACCGCCCACCCACATACACCGTGCGGCCCGGTCCGGCCTCCAGCGAGAGCACAGGGCCGTCCAAATACGGGTCGAACGGGAGTACCCGGCCGGTCGAGAGGCTGAAAGCGAAGAGGTACCAACGTTCGAGGACGCGGCCGCCGGTGCTGTCGGTGACCGAGGTGAAGTCGCCGCCCACCACGACGGTGTCGCCCACCACCACGATGGCTCGGATGTCGCCGTCAAGGACATGCGGGGTGTAGTCCACCGGATTGTCGCTGACAACACTGGCCTCGGGCCGGTTGGAGGCCGTGGCGGGTGCCGCTACAGCCACGACAAGCACCGCCAACGCGAGAAACAAACGCCGCATACCTCCCCTAACGAGGCAGGCGAAAGTTAATGATCGCGTTAGTCCGAAGAGTTGACCATGAAGAATGCGGCGCGTTCGAGATAGTCCCAGAGCATCTTGTCCAGCTCGGGGGAGAGCTCGAGAACATCGACGGCGTGCCGCATGTGCTTGAGCCACGCATCCCGCTCGGCTGCCCCGATGCGGAAGGGCGCGTGCCGGATCCTCAGCCGCGGATGCCCGCGCTCCTGGGAGTACGTAGTCGGGCCGCCCCAATATTGCATCAGGAAGAGCCTCAGCCGGTCGTTGGCGGGGCCCAGGTCATCTTCGGGGTAGAGCGGGCGCAGCAACGGGTCTGTCGCCACCCCGGCGTAGAACTCGTCCACGAGCAACCTGAACGTCTCCTCGCCGCCGAGGGCGTGGAAATAGTCGGCTGGGGTGGCTTGATTGGTCACCCGGCCTAGATTACCCGGCTGCGGGAGCCTCATTAACACGCTGTGCCCGCTCGATCGCGGCGGTGAATCGATCGCGATGGGGCCACAGGAGGCCGGCCGTCACGACCATCAACGCGACGGTCGCCAGACTCCACCAGCCCACCA
>DPJL01000200.1 GCA_003543035.1 Micromonosporaceae bacterium
TCACGCGAGTCGGCGCCACGCCGGTCCTCACCCACCGGCTCCTCGAGGCCGGGAAGTGAAGCGACGTACGCCGCATCGGTGAGATGCATGGGACCGTAGCCGCCGCCGGTGCTGGGGGTCCCGGCGTTGAAGTCCCATCGTGACTCCAGATAGGACACTGCGAGCAGGATGCTTTCCGGCACTCCGAATTCGGCCGCCGCGGCGGCGTACTGCGCCTGCCGGCTGTCCGGCGGAGTGGCCGGGGAGGGACTCACCAGCGTGAGTATCCCTGCACCGGCCACCGCCGCGCTCAGCAGGACGCCCAAAGGTCGTCGGGACATGGAACCTCCAAAGGGGAACGTTTGTCCCGGTCACCCTGACTCGTCAGCCCTGTCGATGTCAACCCTTCACGCTGTGTTACCAATGCTTGTTAATCTTTCACGACGCCGTTCCAAAGCCGACGAAAGCCGGTTGGGGGAGACGCGGATGGATGCGTCTCGTCCACAAAGGACGTGATGGAGTGTTCGGGCGCGCTGGGTTGCGCGGGCATGATGACCACCGAGTTGGAGCTGGGCGCGGAGTTCTGTGCGGCCTTCAACCGCGGTGTCGCCATGAACTGCCGACTGGTACTACGCGGCGAGCTACTACCCGGCGGGCCACGGCGAAGAACGACTTCTCGCGGTTGTTTCACTCCATCGGGCTGGAAGGTCGGGCATATGGCTTTGCCCGCGACGACGTCAACGACCAGAGCACGCGGCAGGTCCTCCCGAACGCAGATCCGCCCACCAGCCTCACGATCTCCATCGGCTGCTGACACGTCGGGCATGGACATGCTAGTGTTTCATGTGTAAGAAAACTCTTACACATGAAGGAGCGTTATGACGGTGGCCCGGCCGACCGGCGATGAACTGGTCGAGATGCTGGCGGCGCTGGCCAATCCATTGCGGCTGCGCATCGTGGCGAAGCTGGCCAACGGTCGCGACTATGTAAGCCACCTGGCCCGCGAGATCGGTGTCAGCCGGCCACTCGTCCACATGCATCTGCAACGGCTCGAGGCGGCCGGCCTGATAGTCGGAAGCCTGGAGCTCTCCGAGGACGGTAAGGCGATGAAGTACTACGAAGTCGCGAACTTTGACCTCCACCTGACCGCCGCCACGATCGCCGAAGCGGCTAAGACCATCACCAGATCGGAGCATCCCTGATGGACCTCAACACTTGGCCGGGTGTCATTCTCACCCTCGGTGCGCTGGCGCTGGCCACATTTCTGATCGTCGCTCTGATAGCGAGCGTCCACGAATTCCGCAAGACCAAACTTGTGGCTGCCCAGGAGGACGGCCTACGACAGCTCGTTCGCCGCTATGAGCAGCTCGCCGAGAACACCCTGGATGCCCAGCAGCGGGTGGCCGCTGACGTGTCCGAGCTGCGCTCGCGGACCGCGTCGATCGAGCAGATCCTGCGCACAGTCGAGTGACTGCCATGAAAGCGATAACACAGGATCGATATGGTTCGCCCGATGTCTTGGTACTCAAGGAAATCAACAAGCCGGTGGCCAAGGATGACGAGGTGCTGATCCGGATGCGCGCGGCTGCTGTAGACGCGGGCACCTGGCACGTCATGAGAGGTGCGCCCTATATCGCTCGCTTGGCGCTCGGGTTGCGTAAGCCAAAGAGCCAACTGGTGGGCAGGGACGTCGCGGGGACAGTGGAGGCGGTCGGCCAGAAGGTCACCCGGTTTCGGCCTGGTGATGAGGTGTGGGCGGAAGGCGACGCGGGCAGCTTCGCTGAGTACCTGTGCGTTCGGGAAAAACTCGTGGGGCTCAAGCCTTCCAACCTGACGTTTGAGCAAGCCGCCGCTGTGCCCTTGTCAGGAAACACTGCCCTGCAAGGTATTCGGGATCAAGGGCAGGTGAAGCCGGGGCAGCGGATTTTGATCAACGGTGCCTCAGGCGGCGTAGGTACTTTCGCCGTACAGATCGCCAAATCGCTGGGCGCGGAAGTGACCGGCGTGTGCAGCACGGGGAAAGTGGACCTGGTTCGGTCGATTGGCGCAGACCATGTTGTTGACTACACCAAGGAGGACTTCACCAAGAGCGCGCAGCGCTACGATGTCATCTTCGATCTGGCTGGGGATCACTCCACGGCAGAGTGCCGGCGTGTGTTGACGCCCAATGGGATTCTCGTGCTGTCGTCGGGAAACGGCGGGCGTTGGCTCGGGCCGATAGGGCGAATGATGGGTGCGCTTGCGCTGTCATCGTTTACGCGTCAACGGTTGCGACCACTGGTGGTGGCCCGGAGTAAGGAAAACCTGGATGCTCTCAAGGAGCTGGTGGAGTCTGGAAAGGTCACGCCGGTCATCGACCGGGCCTTCCCACTAAGCGAGGCCGCCGAAGCCATTCGCTATCTGGAGCAAGGGAATGCTCGCGGAAAGGTCGTCATCACAGTGGAACCCGATCGTCAAGCGTAGGCGCGGGCTTGCAGGGCGAATAGTTCGGCGTAGAGGCCATCTAGGGCCATCAGCTCCTCGTGGGTGCCGCGCTCGATGATGCGGCCGCCGTCGAGCACGACGATCAGCTGAGCCATCCGGACGGTGGAAAAGCGGTGGGAGACAAAGAGAGTGACGGCGGTGGGAGCGGCGGAGGCCGCGAAGCGGTCGAAGAGCGCGAACTCCGCCTGAGCGTCCAGCGCGGATGCGGGCTCGTCGAGCACCAATAACAGTGGATCCTCACGCATCAGCGATCGAGCCAGCCCGAGCCTTTGCCACTGTCCACCGGACAGCTCCATCCCATCGCCGTAGTCGCGTCCTAAGAGACCGTCCAGTCCCACCTTTTGCGCGATCGAGCCGGCATCAGCCTCGACGAGAGCGCCGTGCACGGCGTCGTCGTGGTTGATGCGGGAAAGGTCGCCCACGCCAACGTTCTCGCGCAATAGCAGTTGGAGTTTGGCGAAATCCTGGAACAGCATGGCAATCCGATCTGCGGGCAACACCGGGCTGATGGTGCCCGAGGTTGGCTGATAGAAGCCGCAGAGCAGCTTGACCAGGGTGCTCTTACCCGCGCCGTTTTCGCCCACGATGGCGACCGTGGTGCCAAACGGAATCGTCAGACTGATGTCACGCAGGATCGGCTTGCCTCCCGGATAGGCGAAGCTGACCCGGTCAAGCACGATGCCGTCGGTGGCCTCCGACACCTGACGCTTGCGAGATAGCAGCGGCATCGCGACCGTCATCATCAGGGTGTCAAGGCGGTCCACGAAACGGCTGGCGATCTGGAACGTGCCCATCAGACCGAGCGCCCCGGAGACCTGCACACTGATCTGCACCGCAAGTGTGACGACCAGCACCACCTCTCCGAGCGTCGGTTTTCCTTGCAGGACAATGAATACTGCCGAGCCGTAGGCGAGCGCGAAGAGCAGTTGGCCGCTCGCGCGCAACGATGCGCCGAGCAGGTTGGCCCGCCAGAGATCGCGGGTCGTCGCAGACCACGCCTGAGCTTGACGCTCCATGAGGAAGTCTGCCGCACCGAAGAGCCGGATTTCCTTGACCGCATCGGCTGACGAAGCGAGCTCCACCAGGTGACCGGTGAGCCGGGCCTTGGCGGCGTTCGCTTCGCGGGCCTTGTTGATGAGCAGTTGAGCCCGTCTCGCGATGAGGACCGGCGGCACCGCTGCCAATGGCAGCAAGGCGAGCCACGGGTTGACGATCGCCAGGATGATGGTGGTCACGAGTGCTCGCAGTAGCAGACCGGCAAGATGCAGCACGCTTTCCAGGCCCACCCGGGTCTGCAGGATGTCCTGGCGTACCAAGGTGAGCGTGTCCGCGTATTCGGGGCTGTCGAAATGCTCCAGATCCGCTGTGCCGTTGACCCGATCGGCCAGCTCGGCATCGAGCGCGGCGCCCATCTTCTCGCCGAGCTCGAAATAGAACAGGTGCGCGAAGTTGGCCATAACCAGCTCGAAGACCAGCAGCAGGGCGGTGACGAGGGCGAATTTCGTTGCCAGCTCGACGTTTCCGGCTACGGCGCTGTCGGTCAAGCCTTTCAGGAGCAGCCCGATGAACGGCGTGGAGAGGAATCCGATGGCCATCAGGACGGCGGCGATGACCAGCCGCCTTAGATCGGTGAAGGCCGCGAGCCGAAGCAGGAACAGGACGCCCTTCATTGGAACCGCTCCGACTGCAGCCTGAACATCTTCTCGTAGCGGCCTTCCTGTTTGAGTAGCACGTCATGGGTACCCTGCTCGACGACTTTGCCGTGCTCCAGCACCACTATGTTGTCGGCCCTGCGCACGGTCGAAAACCGGTGCGAGATAACGACTGTGGTCAGCCCATGCGTTCGAGCCAGAAAGGAGTCGAAGAACTCCACCTCGGCTCGCACATCGAGCTGAGCGGTGGGCTCGTCGAGCACCAGGATCGAGGCACCGGCATGTGCCGCGAAAAGGGCGCGGGCCAGGGCGACTCGCTGCCACTGGCCTCCGGACAGGTCTTGCCCACCGGCATATCTGGAGAAGAGCGGCTTGGACAGGTCGGTGAGTGTGCCCGCCCGCTCGGCCGCCGACCTCACACAGGTCGGGCAGGGATTGCTTTGCAGCGCGATGTTTTCCAGCCCGGTCAGCTCATACCGCACGAAATCCTGGAAGATGACGGCCAGTTGACGATGCCAGCTGTGCATCTCGATCTCGCGCAAATCCTTGCCGTCGACCGTGATCCGGCCGCCATCCGGATCGTAGAACCGGGCGAGCAACTTGACCATGGTGCTCTTGCCCGCGCCGTTCAGCCCGACGATCGCGGTGGAGCGACCCACCGGCAGCTCCAGATCGAGCTCTTCGAAAACCTTTGAGCCGTGGGGGTACCCAAAAGCAACGCCCTCAAATCGGATGACTTCCCTTGGCGGCTCCGCGATCTCACCACCCACTGCCGCCTCAGCGCGAGTTGTCGACTCGAAGTCCATTAACGCCTTGTACGAATGCCACCCGAATTGGGTCTGGGTGTCGCACTCGGGAAAGAAGACGCCGAACCGGATCGGGATGAGGACAGCCTGCACGCCGAGCGCAAACTGAAGCAGGGTAAGGTCTCCGGCCGCCGTGCCCCGGGCAAGCACACCTAGCGCGAACCCGCCACCAATCAGGCCCGCCGCGGCGAACCCGAGGAATGGCCAAAGCAGCATCCGTCGTCTTTGCGCCCAGAAGACGTTCATGTAGTCAGCTGCGGCGTTGCCTACCCTGGACCGGATCCAGCTGAGCAGGCCGAGGACGCGGATCTCCTTGGCGGCCTCGGCACCGGTGGAGATGCCGCGCAGATATTGGGTGCGGCGGCGGTAGGGGGCGAGCCCGTTCCACATCGTGGCGAAGCGACCCAGCGAGCCGCGCTGTCCAAACCGGATCACCAGTGCGGTCGCTCCGACGATGACTCCGGTGAGGAGATCCAGCACGCCTGCGATGAGCACTACGGCTCCGGCGAGCTGGGTGTAGCGGGCGATGAGTGTCAACGTGCCCGCGGCTGCCTCGCCGGGCGTGGGTTGGCTGCGATCGAAGGCGGATTTCACATCCCCGAGCCGATCGAGAATTCCCGGCTGTTCGAGTGTCGCGATTGGAGCATCCCGGTAGGCGGCAGCTAACAGCCGCTGGATGCAGTGCTTGTCCACGCGCCGGGAGACCACCTCGGTGAAGGCGGCCTGGAAGGGGGCCAGAAGCTGTTGCACCACAAGGGCTCCGACCGCCAGCGCCAATGCGGTGAGCCAGCCGCTGTCGAGGGCATCCACCTTCTCGAGCAGCAGGCTCATCCAGACGATGAAGGCGATCGGAAGCAGCCCAAGGGCGAGGTTAAGCAGGACCGCAGCGGTCACCAAACCTCGGCCTGCCCGGGGGAGCAGCAGCAACAGCGATAGCCAACGCACGGGACAAACGTTAGAGTCCGCCGCGGGTAAATCCATCCGCTCAACAGTTAGGACTCCTAACCGCAAGCGGCTGCTTCTATGGGGCAACAAGCTCGAGGCAGAGCTGCTTATGATGTTGCTCCCCTTCCTGAGGAGCAAGATCATGTCGATAGCGATACCTGGCTATTGGGCCACGGCCGGATACGGAGTGCCTGCTGTATGCGCCAAACACGGCAGGCCCGAGGTGCGACGGGCGAAGACCACGCCCGTGTCGCCCATCCCAGGCTGGATGTACGCGCTGATCGTGGCCGGATTCATGATCTTCATCATTGTGCGAGTCGCCACCAGGAAGGCACTGACCATCCCGGCCTGGCCGTTCTGCGAGAGTTGTGTGCGCCGGCGGACAACCCGGTTGTGGGCCGCTATCGCAACGATTGCCGTCGGCACCGGGGCGTTCGTGCTCGCCGCCGGCGATTGGATCCCGGGTGGGCCGGCTACGGGGATGGCCGGGTTGTTCATCGTCATGGCCGGCGTCATAGGCCTCGTCCCAGCCAGGTGGTCGGTGATCGCGGGAGCCAAGCTCAGCGACGACGGCTTCTGGATCACGGTCCGCAACCCGCATCCCGAGTTCATGGCACAGTTCGCGCAGTTTCGGCCAGCCGCGGACGAAGTGGCGGCCAGTCGTGCGGTCGCTTCTCCAGTGGCTCGAACCGGTACCCCCGTGATATGGATTTTGGCCCTTATCTTTGGCGGGCTCATCCTGCTGGCTGGCACGTGGAGATTGCTGAGCGGCCCGAGCTGTGGTCAGGACACGATGCAGCCTGGCGACATCTGTGAGAAGAGAAGCTCCACCGGACGTGTCAGCGAGTCCACCTACGAGCAGGAACAGCGCGTGAGCTACATCTCGGCAGCCATTGGCGGCATCGCCGTCTTGGGCGGCGGGGCCGGAATGGTCCTAACGCGACGCCGTAACCGGCGAGCGGCCGATGTAGCAGCTTCGATCTGACAGTTAGGGTTCTTAAATGGACCTTGTGGTTTCGGCGGTCGTGATGGCGCATCCGCGCCGGCTTGAGGCGGCAACGGCGCTGCGTGACAGGCATCCCGAGCTTGACATGTCGATCGTGACGGACCCCGATCCCGACGGGCCGCCCGATGCGCTCAGGACCGCACGGCGAGCTTGGCGTTCAGTGCCGGATCACGCCACTCACCTGCTGATCGTGCAGGACGACATGCTGCTGGTCGACGACATCAAGGATCAGGTCTATGCCGCGGCCGAGGCGATGCCGGGGCAGGTGTTGTGCTTCTTCACCGAGTGGGGTTCGCGCAGCTCACATGCGTTGCGTCTGGCCACTGTGGAGGGTGCCGACTGGGTACCCGTGATCGACCCCTACATTCCCACCGCCGCGCACATGCTCCCCGCCGGGATCGCCCGGAGGCTGGCCGACTACGCGGGGGAGGTGCCCGATGACGTGCTGCTGTTGCACTTTGCCAAGCAGGAAGGCATGACCCCCTACATCAGCGTGCCCAACCTGGCCCAGCACACGCCGGTGACCAGCCTGATGGGCAACGATCTCATCCAGGGTCCGCGTCCCGCCGCGTGGTGGGCCTCGCCGCAAGGGCTGCTTGGTTCGAAAGTGTCGAAGCAGTCCGTGATCCCACATCTGCTGATATTTGAGGGCTATTCGGTCTGTTGGGTGGATGGGCAGTTCATCAGGACCCATAACTTCCTGGATCAGCGATTCGGTATCGACCTAAGACAGCAATTGGAATGGTTTGTCGAGGCGATGGTAGAGGTCGATCCGGCAGGCTTGATCCGCGATGTCGTGGCTGAGCCGTTGCTGCTGCAATTCTGGCTGACTGTCCTGGCCTATGGAGCCGTGGCCGGGGTTGCACCGCATGAGGAAGCCCTGCGTACGTTGGCTCCAGGATCGCTGCGCAGATTCGTGCCATTCTCCGTTCTGGACAAACTGCCTGAACTGGTGAATCCCGTTGCACACCAAGCCATTAAGCTGGGCTCCTCTATCGGAAAGAACCCTTCCAATTACATGTGACGGGTGATAGAAAGCTCGCATGGATCTCAAGACCCTCCTCTCTGAGGAGGGGCGCACCGATCCCTTCTCCCTGTATGCGGTCATGCACCGCGACGGGAAGGCTGCGCGGCTGGGCCCCAAAGACGGCTACGCCGTTGCTGTCTATGGCTATGACGCCGTAGCCAAGGTGCTGCGAGACCATCGCTTCGGCCAACTCGATGCCGCCTATCTCGATGTCAACCATCCACAATGGCGGCGCCATCCCGCCCTTGTGGTCTTGCGGGAGTCGATGTTCTTCAGTGACAGCGACGCCCATGATCGGATGCGCCAGCGCATCGGCCGGTTCTTCACGCCAAGGCGGATGTCGGTTTTGGAGCCGGTCGTCGCTCAGCTGACCGAGACGATGCTCGATCGGCTTGACGAGCACGATGGCCCAGTCGACTTCATGGCCGAATTCGCCTATCTGCTGCCCAGCAGCGTGATGGCGGAGGTGCTCGGAGTGCCGCATGCGGATCTCGGCTGGTTCCGGCCGCGCGTGCTGGCCATTGGCGCGATCCTCGAGCTCGATGGCGCGACCTGGAGCAACATGGCGCGGGCGGACATGGCCGCCAAGGAGTTGATGGCCTACTTCACCGATCTGGTGGCCGCCAGGCGAGCCCAGCCGCAGGATGACCTCATCAGTGAGCTCTCCGATGTGGACGATGCCGAGCTGATCCCCAATCTCATCACCACCTTCAACGCAGGCTTCGTCACCACTACCCATCTGCTTGGCAACGGTCTGACGATGTTGCTGGATCGTCCTGAGCTGCGGGACAGGAGTGTGGTCGACGAGATCCTGAGGTTCGAGCCGCCCGTGCAGATCGTGGCGCGCTATGCCCTCGAGGACGCTGAGATCGAGGACCTTGCCGTCCGCGCGGGCGAGGCTGTCCTGGTCATGCTCGGGGCCGCAAATCGCGATCCGCGGCGCTTCCCCGACCCTGATCGATTCGACCCTGACCGCCCCAACAATGTGCCACTCAGCTTCGGCCTCGGCCCGCACTATTGCCTGGGCGCGGCGCTGAGCAAGATCGAAGCGGAGATCGCTTTTCCCGCCTTGTTCAAGCGCTTCCCGCGTCTGACGATTGTGACTCCGTCCGCGCCGGTCAAGCCGCTCATTCTGCGCGGCCACGACACGTTGATGGTGACCACGCGATGAGACCCGTTTCGGCGTTACAGCGGCGAATGTGGCACCTGTGCACGTCGTATCCCGGTACCTCCTCGCCGATAGTCGTGCTCGCCTGGCGAATCCGTGGGCCGCTGGACACCGCCGTCTTCTCGCGGGCGGTCAGCGACGTGGTGGATCGGCACGAAAGCCTCCGGACCCTGTTCACCGTCAAGGATGGTGAGCCGTACCTGGTGATCGGTGACCCCACCGGGCTCACCACGTCGCTTGTGGACTCACACGATGCCGAAGCACTGGTCACCTCGCAAAGTATGGCTCTGCTTGACCTGGAACGGGGACCATTGGTCGCCAGCCGGCTGATCCGGCTATCCCATGACGTCCATGTGTGGTGCTTGACGATCCATCACCTGCTGGCGGACGGCGGCTCGGCAGCCATCCTGGAGAACGAGGTGGCCGCCCTTTACCGGGGCGAGTCTTTGCCGCCGGCGCCAACTGTGACCTGGGAGCCCGACCCAGAGGGTCTGCAGTGGTGGATCCGTCACCTCACCGGGGTTCCGGTGCTGCAATTGCCGTGCGATCTGCCCCGGCCGCCGGAGAAGGGCACCAGGGCGGCCAATCTCGACCACTTCCTGGATGCCGAGCTCGCGTCGCGCCTGGAGCAGTTGGCTCGCGCCGAGCGCAGCACTCTTTTCATGGTGCTGCTCACCGCCTTGCAAGTGGTGCTTTCCGAGGCCAGTGGCCAAAGGGACTTCAGCGTCGGCATCCCCGCCGACGGGCGGTCCTCGGTGGAAGCCGAAGACGCGGTCGGCCTGTTCGCCAACATGCTTGCGCTGCGGCTGAGAACGGAGGCAGATTCGTTCCGCAAGTTGATGGGGCAAACACGCACCGTGGTGATCGAGGCACTCTCAAGGCAGAGTGTCCCCTTTGGACAGATCGTCGCCTCACTCGATCTGGCTGATGATCCCAGCCAAACGCAGGTGTTCCAGACGATTTTCTGCCTGCACACTGAGGCGACGCCGCGCACAGACCTGCCCGGCCTCACCATCGAGCCCTTCGGCGTCGGCTACCCCCAGGCGCTGCACGATCTGGTGCTCGACCTCTGGCGCAACGAATCCGGCATCGTGGCCGCGTTCCGCTATGACTCGTGCCTGTTCAAGCCCGAAACCATCGCCGACCTGGCCCGCCGTTACGAAGAGGTGCTGAGGGCCGC
>DPJL01000281.1 GCA_003543035.1 Micromonosporaceae bacterium
CCGATCCGAGAGACACCCCCTAATCATCTGGGACTGCGACGGCAGCGCGAAGCAGCGCTGGCGGCTTGGATAAATCCCTTCCGGGCGGCTCTTGACATACTCGCAATCCGGGCATAACGTGAGTTTTGGAGCCCGACTCATCTATAGCAGAAGAGCCGGGCTTCATATTGTGCATTCAGCCCCGTAGAAAGGGGCGCAGCACGCTCGCAAGCGCATCCGGCGCCTCTTCGGCGATGTGATGCCCACTCGGGACGGCGATGCCGATGACATGACTGGCCCACCGCTGCCACACCGCCACTGGATTGCCGTAGAGCATTGGCATGTCGTCACGCGTCGCCCACACCACCAGGGTGGGACAGGAAACCTTGCGGTCGTTGGCTCGGTCGTCATCGTCGGCTGCCCGGTCCAGACCCAACCCAGCCCGGTAGTCCTCACACATGGCATGGACGGTTGCCGGGTCGTGTAAGGATTCTCGAAGATCGGCATATGCCTCCGGGCCCATGTGGCTGGGGTCGATCTGGTACCAGCCGTCAGGATCGGCATTGATGACACGCTCCGCAGGCTTCGCCGTCTGGCCCAGGAAGAACCAGTGCCACCAAGCGGAGGCAAAGCGTACGTCACAGCTCGCCAGAGCTTCCCCGATGGGCACCGCATCGAGCACCGCCAAGTGGGTCACCACCTCCGGATGGTCCATCGCCAGCCGATGCGCGACATAGGCGCCGCGGTCGTGGCCGACCACGGCGAACTGGGTGTGGCCGAGCTTGGCCATCAGGCCGACCATGTCCTGCGCCATAGCCCGCTTGGTATAGGTGCTGTGGTCGCGAGCCGAGGTCGGCTTCGACGACTGGCCGTAGCCGCGAAGATCGGGACAGACGACCGTATAGCCGCCGGCGACCAATAGTGGCGCCACCTTGTGCCATGTGACGTGGGTTCTGGGATGCCCATGCAACAGCAGGACAGCCGGACCTTCCCCTCCGACGCGAGTGCGGAGGGTCACCTCCCCCACCGGATAGTGGTCCAGCGCGAATCCGTCGAACATGACCTTCCCTCTACCCGCAAATACCCAGGTCTAACCCTATTCCTCCAATGTGGACGACCATCTCGGTGTTTGAACGGGGAAAGCCGGGCACGGGATAGACAGCAAGTGATACCTCAAGGCGAGTTCGAAGACCTCGAGGGGAAAGCCAAGGAAAGGATCAGCGACGCCACCGACAACGAGAGCCGCCAGGCCGAAGGCCTGGCGGATCAGGCAAGGCCGAAAAGGTCGGCGACGACATTCGTGACGCCGCTGACGAACTTCGCGATCGGTAATGACACTGTCGCCGGGTCCGGCCCGGCCACCGGCCGGTGTGTGCGCGGGGTCGTTGAGGGGAATATCCCCGGCATGGGACTACCTGGCACCGCTGAGTCGTATTGGATGCAGTCGTCCGGTGCAACCGAACATGACCCGTTGCTTGCGGAGACAAATGTCGATGTGGCCGTCGTCGGAGGCGGGATCGCGGGGCTCTGCACGGCGTGGGAGCTGACCAAAGCGGGGCGCGCTGTGGCCGTGCTCGACGCGGGGCGCATTGCCGCCGGGGTCACCGGGAACACGACGGCGAAGCTGACCGCCCTGCATAGCTTGATCTACGGCGATCTCACGTCATCTTTTGGGGAGCAGGCCGCGGCGCAGTACGCCAGCTCGCAGCAGGATGCGGTGGAGCATGTGGCTCACACGGCTGCGGAGCTGAACATCGACTGTGACCTAGAACGGTTGCCCGCCTTCACCTATACAACTTCGGCCGACCACGTGGACCGGATGGCAGCCGAGGCAGAGGCCGCCGCGAAAGCGGGCCTGCCGGCGTCCTTTGTCAACGAGACGGGATTGCCGTATCCGGTGGCAGCTGCGGTACGCGTGGACAATCAGGCTCAGTT
This sequence comes from Micromonosporaceae bacterium, assembly GCA_003543035.1. Lineage (GTDB taxonomy): Bacteria > Actinomycetota > Actinomycetes > Mycobacteriales > Micromonosporaceae > Rhizocola. The sequence continues at coordinate 1,915 of DPJL01000281.1, forward strand.
TCACCCGCGCAAGTACCTGCTCGCCTTGGCACAGGCCATCATCGACCACGGTGGCCGCATCTACGAGAACACCAGAATCGTGGACCTCGACGAAGGCGAGCCCTGCCGGCTGCGCACCGCCACCGGAGCGACAGTCACCGCCGGCGAGGTGGTGGTCGCGACGCACTATCCGATCTTCGACCGAGCCATGCTCTTCGCACGGCTCGTCCCGCACCGCGATCTTGTCCTGGCCGCACCCATCCCGGCCGACCAGGATCCCTTGGGCATGTTCATTACCAAGGAAGACAACCTCCGCTCGGTGCGCACCGCACCATACCTTGACGGGCAACGACTTCTCATCGTCACCGGCGAGAAATTCACGCCGGGCACCGATGCCGTGGTGGAAAAGTTTGAGCGACTCGAAGCCTGGATGCGGCAACACTTCCCGATCGGGGAGATCACGCATCGGTGGGCCGCCCAGGACAACAACAGCAGCGACCATCTGCCATTTGTGGGGCCGCTGCACGCCTTTGCCAAACACACCTGGGTCGCCACCGGCTTCGCGGGTTGGGGCATGAGCAACGGAGTCATGTCGGGCCGGCTGCTCGCGGCATCGATCACCGGGCAAACGCTGCCCTGGACCGAGCTCTATGACCCGCGTCGGCTGCATCCGCTCACCGAAGCCGGCCCGCTTCTCAAGGCCCAGGCCAAGGTGACAAGCCACTTCGTCGGTGACCGGCTGAAGAGTCCAGCTCTGGATTCGGCGGATGAGCTTTTGCCGGGTACCGGCGCAGTCCTGCGCCTAGGCGGAAAGCGTTGCGCGGTCTACCGGGACGAAGCCGGTGCGCTGCATACCATTTCGGCTACCTGCACGCACCTGGGTTGCATTGTGGCCTTCAACGACGCCGAGAAAACATGGGAGTGCCCATGCCACGGCTCACGCTTTGACGTAGATGGGGAGGTCTTGCAGGGCCCGGCGATCCGGCCGCTGTCGCGGGAAGCTTAAAAGAATTTCTCAGCAGAGCGATGAGTTCTGCTCGGCTGCTCGGTCTTACTCCTCGAAAGGCCCGCCACCTCGGCGGCCGAGGAGAGGACGCTGAGATGAACCGGCACTTCGAAGGCGCGGTGTACCTGCCAGGCGATGACGGCTACGAGGCACACCGGCGCCCGCTGCGGGCAGATCTTGATCCGCATCCGGCGATCGTGATCGAAGCGCTGAGCGCCTCGGATATTCGCATCGCCATCGCCGCCGCACGGGAACGCCAGATGCCGTTCGCGGTACAGGCCACCGGGCACGGCACCCACGTCGCATGCGACGGCGGGATCCTGGTCAAGACCTCAGCCATGACAAGGGTTCTGGTCGATCCGGATCGGCGGATAGCGCGAGTCGGGCCGGGTACCCGATGGAGCGACGTGCTCGCCGCCGCAACGCCATTCGGTCTGGCGCCGCTATCCGGCTCGTCGCCCTCGGTGGGCGTGACCGGCTACACCCTCGGCGGCGGAGTCGGCTGGCTCTCCCGCAAATTCGGCTTCGCCGCGGACAATGTGCTCCGCGCACAGGTCGTTACCGCGGACGGGCGTCTGCTTATGGCCAGCCCGGACCAGCATCCCGACCTGTTCTGGGCATTGCGCGGTGGCGGCGGCAACTTCGGTGTCGTGACCTCGCTGGAGTTCCAGCTGCATCCGGTCGCGCAGGTGTACGCCGGGTCGGCCAGTTTCGCCGTCGACTCCGCGGCGAAAACCGTTGCGCTATACCGTGATTGGGCCGCCAACGCGCCGGACGAGATGAGCACCGCGATCGTCCTACGGCAGACACCCGATGGCACCAGGGAGCTCGTCATCAAGGCTATGTACACCGGGGACGCCGATGTTGCGAGGAAGTTGCTCGCTCCACTGTGGACGGTGGCTGGACCGGCTTTGCGGGAGGACTTCCGCTCGATGCCCTATGCGGAGGCTGCGATGGGTGGGACTGCGGCTCGGTACCTGGACCTCTTCCGCGAGCTGCCCGACCCGATGATCGACGTGTTGATCGCCGCGCACGAACAGACCGGCTCCACAGTGGAGATCCGGCATTGGGGTGGCGCGATGGCCAACCCCGGACCCAACGCCGGCCCGGTCGGCCACCGCGACGTGCCGTTCTCGGTCATCCTCGACGCACCCACACCGCAATTGGCGCAATCGCTACAGCCTTACGGCATTGGCGGCTCATTCCTGAACTTCCTCGGCGACACCACCAAGACGCACACCGCTTTCACACCCGCGAACTATGCGCGCCTGCAAGAGGTCAAGGCGAGCTATGACCCGGAGAACCTCTTCCGCATCAACCACAACATCGCACCTTCACGAATCGAGCGGCGGGGCGTAGAAGTTGGTCGTGTTCTCCACCGCCGCGGCCACCTCGTCGCTGGACGCTCCTGAAGCCAGAAATGCTTTCCCCCATGCTTTACTGCTGCGGGTGGAGAACTCCCGTGCCTCCGCAGATGCCTCCCAGGCGGCCGGGTCCTCAATGGCTCCGCCCCGCAGGTGCAGGCTGAGGCCGAGCAGGCCGAGGTCCCAACCAACACCGACTGCTCCGGGGCCGAACTGGCCCCACATTTGCGGGTCGACGGCAGCCGAGTGCTCAAGCTCGAAGACGGTTTGGCCTTCCTTACCCTGAGACAGCCGCACAACTACCTCGCTGACGTCCTTCTCGGTCGGATTCTCACCGTAGATCCAGGTGACCTTGAGCAGCTTGGGTGGCTCGCAGCGCAAGATCTCCCCACCGGCATTGCCTTTGAGCTGATATTTGCCGCCGAGTCTCAAGTCGCCGGTGACGGGAAGGAACCAGCGGCCGATGCGCGCGGGGTCGGTGACGGCATCCCACACGTCCTCGATCTCCGCCTGATAGGTGCGCCGCAACCGGACGACATTTGCCTCGCCGGCCGGAATCTTCCCCGTGCCAACCTCGCGCTGGATCTCACCGATCTGGTCAATGATCTCGCTCATGATCTTTCCTCTCTGCTGACTGGCGTAGCCGACGCTCGCGTTTGCCCCGGGCAAGCTCGGTCGCCAGCGCATCCAGGCGCTGCTCCCAGAACCGCCGGAAGGGCTCAAGCCAGGTGTCGACCTCCTGCAGCGGCGCTGAGTCCACCGCATACAGCCGGCGCGTGCCGCTAGCGCGGACGGTCGCGAAACCGTTGTCGCGCAGCACCTTCAGATGTTGCGACACGGCCGGCTGAGAGATGCCGAACTCGTCCTGGATCGCCGCGCTCACCGCCCCGGAGGTCTGCTCACCATCGGCGAGCAGCTCCAGGATGCGGCGTCGCACCGGATCACCGAGAACGTCGAACGCGTGCACAGAGCGATTATCTTAGCTTCGGCTTATATAAGTCAAGCCTGAAACAAGGAACTAGCGACGGTCGTAGGCGAGATCTGCCAACAGGCCCTCGCAACTGCGCACCACGACACGAGCGGCTCGCTGCTGATTCAGGCTCAACCGGGGATCCTCGGCCTGGTTCTGCCAGCGGTACAACGCCTCGTTGCTCAAAGCCCACAGCTCAACGCCGTTGGCGTCATGGTCGACCCCGAGCCGTGCCGCCATGTTGATGCCGTTCCCGCCGACGAGCCGGTGGGCTTCCGCCGCGAGCTCGGAGTCGAAGCCGGATGCGGTGGCCCGCAAGGTGGCCAGCAGCCGAAGCTCGGAAAAGTCGTGCGAGCCGGCGATGATCCGCTCCACGTGGGCGAGCAACTCGGCTGCACCTCGCCGAGGTTGGCTGCGCAACATGAAGTCCAACGCCACCAACGCCGAGCGGGCCTTGAGCACGTCACGCCGCTCGATGAAGTATTGGTTCATCGACTCGCGCAACTCGGCAAGCCCGCTGCGCTTCACCATCTCTGCCGCCAACTTGGCCCGGGTGTCACTGCCGGTCCTGATCAGGGTGGTGGCCAAGCGAATGCCGTGGATGCCGAACCGGTCGAGCAACCCACGCCGGATGTCGGTCGCGATCGGTACCGGGAACTCGTTACCCACAACGCGATCTGTGGACAGGAGGAACACCTCGATGTCGGCGCGCGGGGCATTCGCCATCGTCTTCAGAGCGGTAAAGTCCCCTTCGGACAGAAGCCGGCTGGCCAGCGCGATCAGGCCGCCCAACGCGGTTACCCCCATGCACATGGAGTTCACCTGTGGATCCCGATAGTGCTGTCGTGCCAACTGTTTCGCCGCTAGCAGCGCGTCTATCCGGCCGCCGCCGATCTCGTCGGCACGGGACAGCACCAGCAACACGTTGATCGGAGCGGCCCGGGCCACATCGCCCTCCTGCGCCGATTGCAGGATCCGCAAATCGGCACTGCGGACATCAGGAGTCAGGTACAGCACGGCATCTGCATCGCTTAGCACGCGATCGATGGTCGATCCTTGACCGTCCTCTTCGGACGCGGCGACCGCAGGCGTGTCAAGCAGAATGGCATGCCGCAGGGCGCGGGTCGGCCAGGTCACCACGATGTCGTTGACCCGGTCCGGTCGCCATCCACCTATGTCAATCCGGATCCCGCCGGTCGAACGCACTACCGGAAGCTCACGCGACGACCCGTTACCCGAGTACGCCGTGATGTGCGGTTCAGGCCCGTCCTGGTACCAGGTAAAAGCATTCTTTCCCTCACCGACCTCCACGGGTGCGATCTCCTCGCCGAGGATCGCATTGACCAAGGTGGACTTGCCCGACTTGCTCGGCCCGGCAATCGCTACTCGCAACGGCTCCTCGAACCGGCCGATGTGGTGGCGCAACATTTCTGCCGCACCCCGGTCGTCGCCATACAGGTCAAGCGCTTCGTGCAGCAGATCCCAGACCCACTCGTCGAGCCGGGGCCGACTTGCCTGCCTCATGCTCCCGTCCCCAGCCCGGCGCGGGCTCTGGTGGCCGGGCCGGCGACCAACGCTCGCGCGTCTTCGTAAAGCGCGGCAAGCTGTTTCATGTGCTGGTCCCGTTCGGTGGCGTCGGCGTCGGCCGCCTGCTTGGCCCGGCGGAAGGAATGCACGAGGGCCTCCTGCAGCTCTTCGGTCAACGCGCTGAAGTGGTCGCGGAGCATTCGCTGCATGTGCCGCACCGTGTCGCGGCAATCCTTGCTGAATCGGAGAAAGAACTCATCAACGTGCCGCTGGGAAGCCGTCTTCGCGGTGGACTGGCGTCGCCTGAGCAGGGACTTGCTCTCGTCGTAGATGGTCTTCCCGCCGAAGACCACACCGGCTCCCACCGAATAAGGGTTTATCAGGTGCATGTCCATCAGGCTGGTGGCGAGTCCCACCATCAGCAGGCCACCGTAGGAGCCGCGTAGTCCGGTGAAGAGCTTCTGGGTGGGCGTGAACTTTTCGATGAACGGCTTCTCGATGATGGGCACCCTTTCGGCGAGGTCGTCGGGGACCTTGACCGACCAGGTGGGCAGAGCTTCGTAGCCGTATCCGTAGGGCAGGAAATGATCCGCGACCCGCCTCGTGATCGAGTCGCAGCGCTGGACCATCCATCCGTAGTTGGCCTCCGCCGCCTCGATCAGGTTGTCCTCCAGCCAATCCGCGAAGGTGTCCCAATGATTGAGCGGGTCGGCCTTGTCGAACATTTCATCGACATTCGTCAGGATTTTGCGGGTGCGGTCGCGCAGGTCGTATTCCAGGTCGGAGATGAGACCCGCCATCTCGTCGTTCAACGTGTTCTGCCACTTCACGGTGCAGCGCCGCAGGTCCTCCACCGCGCGCTGGGCATCATGCAATTTGGACATTGTGCCAGAGCCGGGAGCTGAGTCGTCAATGGAGGTTTCGGCTCGCAGTGCGGCCGCCAACTGCTCGATGACTGTGCGGGTGACCAGGCTGACACTGGCCCGCGCAAGCTCGTCGCTCTTGCAGCTCTGGTCATGCATGAGCCGGGATATCAGCGCCGGGAAGCCGGATTCCGCGTTGATCATCTGGTCGTTCGTCCGGGCGGCCTGAAGCCGGAGCGCGGCAGAGACCGGGATGAGGGCGGCCGGCACACCGACACTGGCGAGATGCAGCCGATCCTGCTCCGCCACGACACGCCAGTGCGGCGACATGTCGGTCTTGGTCAGGGCCACGATGACGCGGGCATGCGACTGTGCCAGTTGTAGCAACAGGTTCAGCTCGGTAACCGATAGCTCACGCGTCGCATCGGAAGCCACGAGCACCACATCGGCGCTGAGCCTCCTGATCGGGGTCAGATCCTGCCCGTCCACACCGGGTGTGTCGATCACGACCAGGCCCGAGGCAAGCAGCCCTCTCGGGACTCCGATCTCGACATGCACCGGCTCGGAGCCCCAGGCGTGGCGCAGCTTTCCGCCAACGCCGGCCGGAACCTGGTCGAGGGGCAAAGGGGTCCGGTCGGCCGCGTCCGGCTCCTGACCACCGGTCAGGGCGTGGGCCGGCAACGATGCCCGGACCATCGCCGCATATGGAGCTTCGGAATGCTTGATGACAGTCGGTAGCACAGTGGTCAAGCCGTCTCCGACCGGGCAGACCGGCGCATTGAGCAAGGCGTTGATGAGCTGGCTCTTTCCTTGCTTGGGTTCACCGACCACGAGAACCCGCAGCTGCGGGTCCAGCAGCTGGATCCGCTTCTGTTGCACCAACTCGACCAGGTCACTTCGGCCGTGCACAGCACAGACCCGCGCGGTTTCGTCGAGTACCTCGAGCCAGGGTGGCGGTGCCATCACCGACACGATTCTGCCGATTTCGCAGGAATTATCAAGTGGAGGAGGCCGGGTAGTCCAAACGGACTATCCGGCCTCCACATTGGACACACGGGCTCTTTGGGATCAGAGAAGGCCATCCGTGAGTCCGAGCAGCCCACCATCGGACGAGGCGTGAGCTTCGCCACCGAGCCCGAGGCTTCCGGTGAGACCGCCGGTGAGGCTGCCGACACCGTCGAGCGTGCCCCCGAGACCGCCAGTGACGTCGCCAACCACATTGGTCACCGTGCTGACGGTCACGTCGGCGCTGCCGAGCAGATTGCCCCCGACCACGCCGTCCAGGGTGCCGCCAAGGCCACCGGTAACGTCGCCCACCACGGAAGTCACGGTGTTCACGGTGACGTCAAGGCTGCCGAGCACCGGATCGGTACTGGGAAGCACGCCGCCGGCGCCGCCGAGCAGGCCGCCGTCGGCGCCGATCAGACCGGTCGCGGTCCCGACCACGTTGTCCAGCGCGCCGACGTCCAGAGTGCCGACCACGTCGTTGACCGGGGACAACCCGGCCGTGACGCCGCCATCGGCGGTGATGCCGAGGTCGCCGCTGGTCTGCAGGGAGGCGGAGCCGTTCAGGCCGAGCGGGTCGACCGTGATGGCGCCCAGAGCAGCGACGTTGAAGTCGGCGCTAGCCGAGGTCGTGAGGGTGCCGACAGTTTGCGTGCCGACGGCGAGGATCTCCTGCAGCTGGCCGATGACCGCAGTCGGGTCACTGGTCAGGCTGCCCAGACCGAGGTCCTGCACCGGCAGAAGGCCGGTGAGGCCCTGAA
>DPJL01000247.1 GCA_003543035.1 Micromonosporaceae bacterium
CCGGTCGAAAACTCGTCACCGGGCTTCCTGGGCGGCTTGAAAGCGGGCTGGAAAGCCTTCGTGGCGTCAGTGAACGTGTTGCTGGTGGTTATCGGCTGGCTGTTGCCCTTTGCCGTCGCGGTGGCCATCCCGGTGGTCCTGATCATCTGGCTGGTGCGCCTTCGCGGAAGACGCCGCACCGTCCCGCCCGCTGCCTAGCCGTCGCGGTCGATCTTGGAGTTGTGGTGGGCGACTCGCCGGATTTGCGCGTGTCATCCCCACCACAATTCCAAGATCGACGCAAAAAGGGCGCCTAGAAGGGTGACGCGAGCGAACCAAGGGCGGTGTGGACCATCGTGCGGATGCCGTAGCCGATGCAACGCTCATCGACGTCGAAGTGGGCCTGGTGAATGTCCATCTTGACGTCGAGCCCCGGGATTCCGGTGCCGAGCCTGATCATCGCGCCGGGCACGTGCTCCAGGTAGAAGGCGAAGTCCTCGCCGCCCATGCTGACCTCGGCTTCGACCACCCGGTCGGAGCCGAGGGCCGCACCTGCGGCACCTGCGATCACAGCGGCCGCCATCCGGTCATTGATCACCGGCGGGAAGCCCCGGGTGTATTTCACGTCCACGTTTGCCCCGGTGGCCGCGACCACGTCCTTGATGATCTGGGTGACCAGCTCGGGGGCGTCACGCCAGGCTTCCCGGCTCAGCACCCGCAGCGTGGCCTTGGCGACACCCTCGTTGGGGATGGCGTTGAACGCCTCGCCCGCGTGAATGGAACCGAAGACCATCGACATCCCGGCGCGGGCATCGACCCGGCGCCCCAGCAGAGCGGGAACCTCGGTGACCACCCGCCCCAGCGCACTGACCAGATCAGCGGTCAGGTGCGGCCGGGCAGTGTGGCCGCCCCGGCCGGTGAGGCGTACCTCGACCGAGTCACAGGCAGCGGTGAAGGGGCCGGAACGCACGGCGACGAGCCCCACCGGGAACTGCGGGGCGCAGTGCAGCGCGTAGATCGCGACGACGTCCTTGAGCGCACCGGCATCGATCATCTGCAGCGCACCCGAGTTGAGCGACTCCTCGGCCGGCTGGAAGATCAGCCGGATCCGGCCGGGCAGCTCACCCTGCTCATCCAGCTCGGCCAGCGCCATGCCGACGCCGAGCATCACCGTGGTGTGCACGTCGTGGCCGCAAGCGTGGGTGGCTCCATCGACGGTCGAGCGGTAGGGCACATTCTTCACGTCGAGCATGGGCAGCGCGTCCATGTCCGCACGCAGTGCCACGACCCGGTCTCCCTGGCCGATGTCGCAGACGACACCGTTGCCCCGCTGGGTCAGCTTGGGGCGCAGACCAGCCGCGGTGAGCAGGCGCGCCACATAGGCGGCCGTCTCGAACTCGTGGTGGGACAGCTCCGGGTGCATGTGAATGTGGCGGCGTACAGCTACGAGATCGGTATTCCGCGCGGCAAGCCATCGGTCCAGGCGGCCGGGCAGCGTAAGGGTGTGCTCTGACGTCACCGAGCTGCTCTTGATCGCCATCGGTGCCAATGGCGGCAGCGTCATTGCTCGCGTCACGGAAATTTCTCGATCTCGGTCGATTGGACAAACTTCGACAAGACTAGCCCTGGGGTAGTAACTCTGCGCAATGACGTTCTTGTGATCGAAGCGTCGCTCAGAGCGTTCTTCCTGGTAGGAGCCAACCAGCATCCGTCTCACCTCCTACAACGGGTGACGAGGCACCCGGTCACGGATGACGGAATCTCATCGCACAGCTTGTCCGGGACCTCTAGAAAGTCTCTCGAGGCCGGTACGTACCCCATACCCCGCGCAGGGTGTGGCACACCTCACCCACGGTCGCCCGCGCTCGCAGCGCTTCCTTCATCGGGTAAAGGACGTTGGCATTGCCCGCCGCCGCCTTCTCGAGCTCGCTGAGCGCGTTGGCCACCGCCGCCGCGTCGCGCGTCTCCCGTAGCCTGCCAAGCCGCTCGCGCTGAGCCTGCTCGATGGCCGGGTCGACCCGCAGCGGCTCGTAGGGCTCCTCGACATCGAGGGTGAACTTGTTCAGCCCCACCACGATGCGCTCTCCCGAATCCACCTCCAGGGCAACCCGGTACGCGGAGGACTCGATTTCCTGCTTCTGGAAACCGGCTTCGATCGCTTCCACGCTGGATCCGTGGGCGAAGACGCGATCGATGAGCTCCTTTGCCTCCGCCTCGATGGTGTCGGTCATAGACTCGACGGCATAGGACCCGGCGAAGGGGTCCACGGTCGCGGTCAGGTCGGTCTCGTATGCGAGGACTTGCTGCGTCCGCAATGCGAGGCGAGCCGCCTTCTCGGTCGGCAGAGCGATGGCCTCATCGAACGAATTCGTATGCAGCGACTGGGTTCCACCCATGATCGCGCCGATCGCCTGCGCGGCCACCCGGATCAGATTGACCTCGGGCTGCTGGGCGGTCAGCTGCACGCCGGCGGTCTGGGTGTGGAATCGAAGCATCCACGACTTCGGATCCTTGGCGCCGAAGTCCTCCCGCATCACGCGGGCCCAGATGCGCCTGGCAGCACGGAATTTGGCGATCTCCTCCAGCAAAGTCGTGCGGGCGACGAAGAAGAACGAAAGCCTTGGGGCGAAATCGTCGACGGCGAGACCGGCGTTGATCGCCGCTCGCACATATTCGATGCCGTTGGCCAGAGTGAAGGCGATCTCCTGGACGGGTGTCGCTCCGGCCTCGGCCATGTGGTACCCGGAAATGGAGATGGTGTTCCACTTCGGAATCTCCGCCCGGCAATAGGCGAAGGTATCCGAGACCAGGCGCAATGACGGCTTAGGCGGAAAAATGTAAGTCCCCCTGGCGATGTACTCCTTCAGGATGTCGTTCTGGATCGTGCCGATCAGACTGGGCCCGGCGATCCCGTTCTCCTCGGCCACCAGCTGGTAGAGCAGGAGCAGGACACTGCCCGGGGCGTTGATCGTCATGCTGGTGGAGACCTTGTCCAGCGGGATGTCCCTGAACAGGATCCGCATGTCCTCAATGGAGTCGATGGCCACTCCGACCTTGCCGACCTCACCGTGGGCGATCGACTCATCCGAGTCGTAACCCATTTGGGTGGGCAGATCGAAGGCGACTGACAGGCCCATCGTCCCGGCATTGAGAAGCTGGTGATATCGGGCATTTGACTCGGCGGCCGTGCCGAAGCCGGCATACTGCCGCATCGTCCAAGGTCGCTTGGTGTACATCGTCGGATAGACGCCACGGGTGAACGGATACTCGCCCGGCCGCTCCCCGTCTTCGGGGCCATATACAGGCTCGATGGGGAATCCGGACTCACTTAGCCGCCGTTCAGTCACGCCCCCGATCGTAGGCGCCGGTTTGGTTGCGAGGGCTGAGGTATTTCACACAGCTTCCGTTGACGGGCGGGTTCAAGCGACAATAGGCGTGACTTACCCTCACGCCCGTCCCCTCGAAAGCGATCTCGAATCAGCATGCATTCCACTCGCGCGGCACCCGGCACGGTCATTGGCGGGCGATACGCCCTGCGTACAGCCGTGGGTCACGGCGGCATGGGCACAGTCTGGCGCGCCGCCGACACGGTGCTGAGGCGTGAGGTCGCGGTCAAGGAGGTCGTGCTTCCGCCCGGCCTGGCCACGAGCGACGCCGAAGCGATGTTCGAGCGGATGCATCGTGAGGCTCGAGCCGCCGCCGGGTTGTCACACCCCAGCGTGGTGCAGGTCTTTGACGTGGTGATCGAGGACGGCCGGCCATGGATCGTGATGGAGCTGCTGGATGCGCGCAGCCTCGCCGACATGGTCATCGAGGATGGGCCGCTCGCGCCCCGTGCCGTAGCCAAGATCGGGATAGCGTTGCTGGGTGCGCTCGAGGTCGCGCACGCCGGTGGCGTGCTGCACCGGGACGTCAAACCGGCCAACGTGCTGATCACCCGGGATGGCAGATGCGTGCTCACCGACTTCGGTGTCGCCAAGCTCCCGGCGGATATCCAGCTCACCACCCCGGGCATGGTCCTGGGCTCGCCCCATTTCATCTCACCCGAGCGCGCGCTGGGCCACCGTTTCGGCCCACCCAGTGATCTCTTCTCGCTCGGGGTGACCCTCTACACCGCAGTCGAAGGCCGTCCGCCCTTTGACAAGGGCGATCCGCTCGCCACGATGCACTCGGTGGTCGAAGATCCGCCGATAGCGCCCGAGCGTTGTGGCCCACTGGCCGAAGTCCTCTATGGACTGATGGAGAAGGATCCGTCACGCCGCTGGGATGTCGGCATGTCCCGCAGCTACCTGCGCGAGTTGCTGGCCGGGCCGCTCTCGCAGAGCCCGACTCCGCAGCACGTGACGGATCCGTGGGCGGTCGTTTCCACGCCTCAGCCGCCCCCACCGGTCTACGACGAGCCTTCCCCCCGCCAGATCACCGGCAGGCAGGTGGGCGGCCGGGCCATGCTCCACACCGGAGAGAGCCCGGCCACCCGCGGAACATCACGGCATGCCACCAACGCGCTGCCGGTCCTCCCGCCGACCTCCAACAGGCAGAACCGGATGCGCCTCGCGGTCGCGGCCGGCGTGGTCGCGGTGCTCGCCCTGGCGACCGTGAGCTGGGCTGTGCTCAACCGTGACAACGCGCCGGCGGTCACCCAGCCGACGGCCGGGCCTACGGCCGGGCCGACGTCGACGCCGATCGCGGTGCAGGCGGTGACCTTCAAGGGCATCACCGTCAACGCTCCAGCCGCGTGGAAGCAGTCGCCCCAGAGCAGCTACCTCAACATCGAGGAACCGACCGACGGAGATCGCTGGCTGCGGCTCAACGCGGTGACATCGGAGAAGAACGCACGCAACGCCTTGCAGAGCGCGGAGAACAATTCGCTTAAGAAAACCTGCGATGGCGGGTACCAGCAGATCGGCCTCACCGAGCAGGAGCTCGGCGGGGCCAAGGGTGCTCAGCTCGAATTCCTTTGCACGCCAAAGGGAAAGGCGCAACGGCACGGCGTCTGGCGCATCGCGATCATCAATGGCAGCGCCCGCCACCTCTACCTGCAAACGTGGGAGACCACCTACGCGAAGGACAAGGCAGTGTTTGATGTGGCGCTCGCCAGCTTCAAAGTGACCTGACGATGCAGTTGACCGCGGCCGAGCAACGGCTTTGGGACAGGTTTGCTGCAGGGGAAGAGGTTCGGCTCGGCGATGGCGATCCGCTCGCCGATGACTTCGATCCGCAGAGCTGGGGCGAGGAGCGCACCGTCCGGGCCGAGGTGATCGCGCAACTGATGCTGGGTGCGGTCGATCAGGTACCGGGCCAATCTGCTCGGGTCTACCTGACCGGCGCGCGGATCATTGGACAGCTCAACCTGAATGGCGCCACCATCTCCCAGGAGTTGACCATCATCAACTCCTACTTCGACACCACGCCGGATCTAGGCAGTGTGCAGGCTCGCAGCGTCTGGCTCGACAGTTGCCGGCTGCCCGGCTTTGGCGGCTGGAGCATGGAGATCTCAAACACGCTGGCTCTCATCAACTGCCGCCTCGATGACCTTCAGCTGCGCTCAACCCGCGTCGGGCTGGATCTAGAGCTCACCGGGCTGCGAGTCGGTGCCACGGGTTTGGGTTGGGCGTTGGACGGATCGGGTCTGGTGGTCGCAGGTGGACTTCGTGCGGACGGGCTGGTGGCCACCGGCGGCATCAATCTGACCGGGGCGAGGGTCGGGCCGCTGCTCGATCTCACGCGCGGCTCGATCGAGGTGAGCGGCGACAGCCCCGCCCTGACCGCCACCGGCCTGGTGGTGGAGGGCCTGCTCAATGCCAGCGAGTTGAAGTCGAACGGCATGGTGGATCTGATCGGAGTCAGCGTCGGCGGAGCATTGATGCTCAGCGATGCCCGCATCTGCCTTCCGCAGTCGACAGACAACGGGCCGGTGCAGGCGCTGAGTCTGGAGCAAGCACGGATCGGCCAGCATCTGCTGGCTCCCGGCATCCATCTGGACGGCCAATTGAACATGTTGGGTACCAAGGTAGAAGGCGCCCTGGAGCTGAGAGCTGCCACGCTGCACAGTCCGGGCGCGATGGCCTGCTATGCGGATCAGCTGCAAGCGGGGCGCTTCAACGGTGACGAGATGATCGTCGATGGCCAGATGAGCCTCATCGGTGCCAGCTTCGGCCGCAGCGTGACCTTTGATCGGGCCCGGTTCACCTTTCCCGACGGGATAGCGCTGGACGCGATGCAGATCTCGGTCGCCCACAATCTTGAGCTCACCGAGATCCGCGCGATTGGTGGCGTCTCTGTCTACTCCGGAGAGATCGGCGGTGATGTCGTTGTTACCGGCGTCATCAGGGAGCTCGGGGCGATCGAGCCCGGCCCACTGGCCCATCTGACCTCGGCTCTGCCGATCGCGGCCTTCGACGGACGCCAACTCAAGGTGGCCAAATCCATTGTCTTCTCCGAGGTCACCGTCCAGGGTCAGGTGTCTCTGGAGTCGGCAACGGTGGGAGACATCGCCTTCTACGTCACCAGTTTCGTAGGCGAGCCGGGCAACGATGCTCTCGTGTTCGACGACTGCACCGTCCAACGCGACATCCGCATCACCGCCTTGAACGTCAACGGCGAGTTCTCGGCTGCCGGCCTCCAGGTCGGATCGGATCTCAAGCTGGTGGATGCCACGGTCACGGGTGGCTTCCGCCTTGAAAACAGCACCGTGAGAGGCGACACCACCCTGCACCGGCTTGAGGTCGTTTACCTGACGCTGGCCAACCTGACGGTTAGCGGCACCACGGTCGCGATCACCGATTCCAAAGTCCATGATCTACTCAGCCTGGCTGATGTCACCGGAGCGGGCACCGTCCTGTTGACCGGGACGGAGGTCTCCGGGATCGTCGTGGCCGGTGGGATGGTCACCAAGCGATTCCGCCCGACGCCGAAAGTCGGTAGCGTCCTTAACCTCTCCCGCGCAACCATCGCAGAGCTGTCCCTGAATGTGAGCGAGTGGCCGCCCAATGTGGAGGTGGATGGTCTGCGCTACGAGGAACTCACGCATGAGCACGGCTGGCGTCCGTGGCTTGAGCGCAACTCACGCTTGTCGTTCCGGATGCAGCCCTACACCTATCTCGCGAACTACTTCCGCAGCAGCGGGCATGACGATCAAGCGCGCAAGGTCATGCTGGCGGCTCAGCGAGCGCAGCGTCGGACCAGGCCATGGCCGTTGCGCGTGCCCGGCTGGATCATGGATGCGTTCGCCGGTTACGGCTATGCGCCAGGCCGGGCGCTGACTGTCCTCATCGGCGCGTGGGCCTTCGGGTGGTACCACTACCGCGATGCCCTTCTGTCGGCCGATCTCGTGCTGCCGACGTCTCCGTTCGGCCTGGAAGCTGACCATCCCGGGGGCGAGGGCTGGGTGGCCATCGCACTCATCGCCATCGGCTGGGCGCTCTCGATCGCCGTGTTGCCCGCTGTGACGCGTTCGCTTGGCCGTAACTAAGTGGTTTGGTCGCGATCGTGCCTGTCCGCGTGCTAGAAATCCGGAATGACCGACCTAGCCGACCGCGTGCGGGCCTGGATTGACGACGACCCCGACCCAGCTTCTCAAGCCGAGCTTCGTTCACTGTTGGCGGCACAGGCTCTGTCCGAGCTGGAGGATCGGTTCTCCGGGCAGCTGACCTTTGGCACTGCCGGGCTTCGCGGTCCGTTGCGAGCCGGGCCCAACGGGATGAACCTGGCAGTGGTCCGGCAAGCGGCGGCGGGATTGAGCGCCTGGGTTTCGGCGCGTGCGCCGGGATCTTTGATTGTCATCGGCTACGACGCCCGGCGTGGATCGCACGAGTTCGCTCAAGAAACCGCGCGAGTCGCGACCGGTGCGGGTCTTCGTGCGGCAGTCCTCCCGCGTCCACTCCCGACACCTGTGCTCGCCTTCGCCGTGCGCCACCTGAACGCCGCCGCCGGCGTGATGGTGACCGCCTCCCACAATCCGCCACAGGACAACGGATACAAGGTGTATCTCGGTGCCGAGCTCGGAGGGCCGTTGGGGGCTGGGGCGCAGATCGTGCCTCCGGTGGATGCTGAGATCGAGGCGTTGATCCGGTCCGTCGGGCCGCTATCCAAGGTGCCGCTGGGTTCGGTGGGCGATCTCCTTGACGAGTCCATTGTTTCGTCCTATGTGGACGCTGCGGCGAACGTGGTCGACCCGGACGAACCCAAAGAGCTCGCGATCGCTTACACACCACTGCATGGCGTGGGAGCGCAGGTGCTGAAGGCGGCCTTCGTCCGAGCCGGGTTTGCCGAGCCGGTCGTGGTCGCCGCTCAGGCCGAGCCCGATCCCGCGTTTCCGACGGTGGCCTTTCCGAATCCGGAAGAGCCGGGGGCCATGGACTTGGTGATCGCGCTCGCTTCATCGACCGGCGCGGACCTGGTGATCGCCAACGACCCGGATGCGGATCGGTGTGCGGTAGCCATTCCGCACGGCTCCGGCTGGCGGGTGATGCGAGGTGACGAGGTGGGCGTGCTGCTCGCCGACCATCTGATGCGATGCGGTGTCTCGGGTACCTATGCCACCACGATCGTTTCGTCCTCCCTGTTGCGAGCACTGTGTCAGGAACGCGGCCAGGGCTACGGCGAGACGCTCACCGGTTTCAAGTGGATCGTGCGTGCCGCCGAGAACCTCGTCTACGGGTACGAGGAGGCGCTGGGCTATTGCGCGGCCCCGCAAATGGTGCGGGACAAGGATGGCATCACCGCCGCGTTGCTCGTGGCAGAACTCGCGGCCGGGCTCAAATCGCAACTCCAATCACTGCAGGACCGCCTCGACGAGATCGCACTCGCACACGGCGTCTACCTGACCGACCAGCTCTCGGTGCGGGTCGACGACCTTTCCGAGATCACGGATGCAATGGCTCGACTGCGGGCCAAGATTCCTGCCTCGCTGTTGGACGAGCCGGTGACCGCGGTCGAAGATCTGTTGCCCGAAGCAGATGTGGTGACCCTTCGGACGCAGTCGGCCCGTGTCGTCGTCCGTCCATCCGGGACGGAGCCGAAACTGAAGGCCTACCTCGAAGTAGTTGAGCCCGTCGTGGATGACGATGTTGCGGCGGCTCGGGAACGCGCGGCCGCCACGATTGTTGCCCTGCGTACGGAAACCGCTGCCGCCCTTGGCATCTGGTCGGTCAGCCCATAGCTCTGACATCCCACACGGTCACGTCCAGGACGTGCCAACCCGGGCCTGCCAATTGGTTCAGGAGCAGGCGCAATTCGGTACCCCGCAAAGTCTCATCAGGAAGGACGAGTGCCGCGGCCCGCCAGAAAGCCACATCCTCGCGCAGCTCCTGCTGCATTTTCGCGGTCACCACCGGAACGTTGCCGGACCGGTAAACCTCGCGGATGAGTATCGCGGTGGGACGCGGCGGAGCGCCGAAACGGGCACGGCCGTCGGTCCCGCCGGGGCCGAGGAAATAGCCGCCGGCGAGCGCGAAGTCGTCGCTGAAACGCTGCCACTCCATCGCTCTTGGGAACTCCTCCGAGGTCAGCGGCACAGCAGCAACGGTTTGGCCGGTCGAAACCCAGTTACGCCAAGCGCCACTGGTCACGAACTCCGGCGTGGTGGGCTGGCCGCGGACCGGGATCGGCACCGGCAGGATAGGCAACAGCGCCGCCACGAGACCAAGCACGGCAAGGCCTCGGTAGCGCGGATCGGGCAGCTTCTCGATAAGTGAAACGGTCAGCGCGAGGAGTGCACCGAAGATTGGGATGAGCACCAAAGCGAAGCGCACCACCAAAACATGCCCGAGCAACGGCACCTTTTCCAGCAGTGCCCAAGGTAACGGGATGCCGGTGCCACGGCGGCCGACCATCAAATTGGTGCCCAGACTGAGGATGAAGAACGTGATGCCTGTGATGGCCAGCGCTTTGACCAGAGCTCGCTGCCACAGCCAAATCGTCACGCCTACCGCGATCAGGAGGAATGGCCAACCGAAGAAAGTGTTCTCCTCACTGATGTTCCACGCCAGCCGGCTGTTGGTGGACATGCCGCCGAAGGAGAGTCGCGAGAAGGCGGGATAGGAGGCGAGATCGGCCCGATAGTGCGCGACGCTCTCGGGCAAACCGCTGTAGGTCTGGCCACCGAAAAACTGGCGATAGAGCGGATAAGCCAGCAGTACCAACGCAATCGCACCGGCGACGCCGAGCCCGGGGAGAACGACTTTGATAGGTGTCCGGGTCAGCCAGGCGTAGGCGCCCATGAACACGGCGAGCGCCAAAGCCGTGTAGAGCAACACTTCCTCATTGATGAAAGCCTGATACACCACCAGAAAACCGAGCAGGATGCCGTCTTTCCACGTGCGCAAGCGGAGCGAAGCGAAGACGATGAAAGGCACCAGAAACTGGGCGGTCCAATTGATGTGACCGTTGGCGTGACTAATCATCCCGGGTGCGAAACCGCAGAAGGCTCCCCCGATCGCAGCCGCCCACCTGCTGGCTACCAAGTGGCGGCTGAAAACCCAGTACCAGCCGAATGCGGTGGCGGCCAAGCCCAGCGCGAGAAGCACCACAAAGGACACCTGCGGGCCGAAGAGCATCGTCACCGGAACCATTGGCAGGGTGAGGCCGAGCGCCGCCGTGTTGGCCATGAGGTTCACGCCGTCGGGGGCGTTGATCAGGTACGAGTAGAACGGGTCGGCGCCCTCGGTCACCACCCGGACCGCATGCCTAAGAAACCACATGAACTGCGAATGATCCGAGTTGATCTCAACCCGCCGATGCTCCAGATCGCGCCAAAGCCTCGCCGTCACGAACAGCCCCATCGCCAGAAACAGACCTGCCACCAGCAGGTCGGTTGTTCTGTGGGCGGGCGGGACGTCCTCCTCCGGCGGCATCACCTTCTGATGCCCGATCGTCCTCGACACCCTCAACGCCACGTTTCGACCGTATCGTTCCTTTTCCTCCTCCCGCCGGGTTTCTGGTGTTGATCATGAACTTAAGGTCTTGCTCGACGGCGTGTCGGTGTACCCAGCGTCTTGGTCAACAACTCTGTCCCCGCATGGCGGCCCGGACAATGCGAGGAATCCGGTCCGGATCCAAGGTGTCAGTCCACGTGAACCGGACAACCGAGAAACCGGCCGCGGCGAGGGCGTTCTGCCGCACGCGATCGCGGAATATGGGCTCGGGCATGCTGTGCGCGGCTTCGCCATCCGCCTCCCCGATCAGTCGATATCGGCGCCACAACATGTCCGCTCGAGCGATGACCACGCCCCTTTCGTCTTGGATCAAAACCTGGAGATCATCCGGGGGTACCCCGCCGTCAGCGCAACGGAGTCGAGCGCGTGTTTCCAACGGGGATTCGGCTCGGCCATCGGCCTGCTCGAGCCACTTGCGGGCACTCTTCACGCCGCGGCGGCCGGCCATCATCTGGTACAAAATCGGGAGTTCATCTTCGGAGATCAATGCTCGGTTGAGCGCATGGTCGAGGGCGGAAATCGCTTCATAGCGGCGCACTTTGAGCATGAGATCCGCAACGGTGCGAGCCGCCGAGGTAACTCTCATACCATCGATCTCCATTACATCCGTTGATCGAAGCACGAGCTGATGCGGCACTAGCACTGCGTTGCCGAGCCGCCTCGGCCGCGCATATGGACCTTCGAGGCTGACATGGATCTGCTTGCCGCGCCGGAGCCCTTCAATGCCAAGCAACTCCGCCGCGCTCTCCAAAACGATCACCGCATGCGGCCCAAGAGCCAACTGCGCGGCTCTAATGAGGCGACGCGGGGTGAGCGGTTTCGCCTCCAGCATGTGGACGTCGACGAGGTAGACGCCGCGCGTGATGACACGCCAGCTTCGTTCTCTCACCCAATGCTTCACCTTGTCGGCGCTTATGCCGAGGTCGCGGCATTGACCGGCGGCGATGAGACCATCCTGGGTCTTGACGAGCAGCTCGAAATCCACGATGCCGAGCCTCAGCCGACGAGGCTGTCGGCTCAAGGCCTGTGGATAACCACCTGTGGACAACGCGGAGTTGACCAAGACGCTG
>DPJL01000492.1:0-3042 GCA_003543035.1 Micromonosporaceae bacterium
CCGACGCTGCCGACCGCCACGGTGGCGATGGCCGCGATTAACCCGGTGGCACCGGCCACGAAGGCTCGGTGGAGTCGTTTCAAGGGGTGCCTCCTCATAGATGGTTGGCCATGAGGCTAGCGCCGTGTCATTTCCATGTATAGATCTGCTTGACTTATGGTCATGTCAGCGAAACAAACGGGGGACCCAGTCCAGCTCAAGAGTGGCGTATGGAAAATCTCCGATCAGGACGGTCAACGGGTCATGAAGGTCCTGCGATCGCAGGGCGAATGGCAACTGAACCGGATGCGTCAGTCAGGTCAACTGGAACGGGCCGCTTTCGAAGCCGGGATTCCCATGGCCATACCGGTGATCCCGGTTCTTGACGGTGTTGGGCTATGGACTCCGCTGGGCGACGAACGCTATGTCCGGCTCACCGAATTCGTCGACGGGCCGCATCCCGACATCGATCTCAAGCTCGCCCGGTGGGTGGGGTCAACCCTCGCTCAAATCGAACAGCTGCGCTTGCCGGCCGCGGTGGACGAGTCTTACCCGGTACACCCCTTGGAAGAATGGGCGAAATGGCTTGGCGAAGCCAGGCTCATGTCCTTGCTGCCGGCCGTCTCCGACGCCACCCGGATCATCCAATCCGGACTCGCCACAGAGCCGGTTTTCCAGCTCGCACACCGGGATGTCAGCACAGTCAACATTATTGCCTCGCCCCGAGGGCTGGTCCTGATCGACTTCGATCACGCCGGGCCCGAGGTGCCCTGGTGGGAGTTCGTGCACCACGTCTTCAACCTCGACCCCTCGGAAGCGTTCGTGCGACCTGCGTTTGAGTCGTATATCCAATCAGGAGGGACTACGGGTGCCACGGACGAGACTGCCTTCGCCGGGTACTTCCGCGGAATGCTGGAGTGGATCGCCTACAACGTCTGGCTCACCCTTGGCCATCGTGATGTCCCGCAGTCGCGACGGGACGAGGCCCACAGCATCGTCCACACCGGACAGATCTCGCTCCCCCAAGAACTACGCTCACTCGACGAATGGATCACCCTCCTGCGCTAGCGCTTCTTGGGAGCCAATCTCCGACGTGACGCTCGTCGTCGGCTCAGCGCGATCACCGGAGTAAGGAACAACAGCACCGCGCCGGCCGCGCCGAGCACGCCTTGAAACCTGCCACGGTGCCCACTGAGCTGATCAAACTCGGTGACAAAGTCGGTGGGATCGTCTGGATTGACCCAGATGGCAACTGTAGTGCCGGCATAAAGGCAAACCTGGACACAACCCACCTCGGCCTCGGTCCGCACACCGTCGAGGTCGTACTGAAAGTACATGGTCGTTTTGTCACTACTCCTGTTGCCGCCCGGCTTGGTGACCCGATTGAACACCAATGCCTGTGCCGGCTTGCCCCTTTCGCGCAGCTCCTTCTCCCAGGCATCGAGGTGACGGAAGTGATGAAACGGCGTGTAAAGCAGCGCCCCGCCGACCAGCAGCAGACTCACGAATCCGGCTATGGCCCACGCCCGGCTGGAGATCGAGATCGTCATGCTGAGGCATCATGCCCTATGAGGGCAACAAGTCGCGCCTTCGCCGACGCATCGCCTCGCAGGGTCCACTGCAGAAAGTCGGTCGATCCTCGCGCCGTACGGGACATCGTCGGCGCGGCCACCACGAATCCCGCAGCCGCCCAATGCCGGAAGAGTGAATCGTATTCTGCGGGCCGACAGGTGTAGCCGTGGATGAACAGCACCAGCGGTAGCTTGCCTGCGCGCGAGGGCTGATAAACGACCGTCGGCAATGGACGATCCGGCCCGTTGCTCAGCTGCAACGTCCGGACTGAGACCGTCTCCCGCGGCTCCTCCGTTTTGGCTTTGGGTGACGCGCAACCGGCAAACAGCAGAGCAAGGACAGCGGTAACTCTTACGAACCTCATGCCCTCTCTGACGCCATATCAGCCGTTGCAGGAGGGAGGAGTCGCTGTAATTCCTCAAATGTGCCGATCGCTGCACGCCTTTCCGGCTGCTGCACATAGGTTCGGATTGCGCGGGTCAGCACCTCCGGATCAACCTGAAGGAACAGGAGCGGCACACCCAATGACAATCTGGAAGTCCTCCGCCACAGGTTGAGACCCGTTCGGACCTGCTCGACGTGTACCACGTCATCCCACTTCACCCGTCCGCTCATCCACAGCTGACGCACATGCACGCTCTCAGGCTCCAGGACCACGCGAACCGTATTGCTGAATAGGAGCGCGACCGCGCCGGCGGCGAAGAGCAGAACACCGACTACGGAGATCGCGACCGCGCCCGGAAGATGTGCCACTCGGACGGCCTCCTGATTGGGGACCCGCTCCGTCATGATGGCTCCCCCGCCGATCCACATGAGGAGGATTGCCCAGAAGCCACCTAGGTGCGGCGTCGCCTTCGCCACGAACCACCTTCGCCGGGTGTCGACCTGCAGGGGAACCGGCTTGCCCCGCATCCGCCACGTGAGCAGCCCAAAGATGGCGAACGGGATGAGCATGGCCAGCACGAGCGCATTCATAAATAGGAGCAGGCTTACCGGCCACTGGTCAAAGCGCCAACTCCACGGCTCCAGCCAGAACTTCTCCGCGAGCCGAAGCGCGATGGCAAGCAGGCCGCACAGGAAGGCGATTACGCGAACGCGGTTCGGCATCCACTCATGCTACGAGGACCGCCAACTCCGGTATCCCCCCGACCCGGTCGGCTTAACGGCGAATTAACGAACCTGGACTTTACTAGTTAAGTTTCCTAATAATTCATACATGAGCAAACTTAGATCACTTGTTGCCCTGATGCTGGTCATCGGGGCGGGTCTGCTGGTCGCGTCGACACCGGCGCAGGCGGCAAACCTGCTGAGCAACCCGGGCTTTGAGACCGGATCGCTGTCGCCGTGGAGCTGCACCGGTGGGCTCGGCTCGGTGGTCTCCTCCCCCGTGCAGGCCGGCACCAAGGCTCTGCAGGCCGCGGCCTCCTCGTCGGACAACGCCAAGTGTACGCAAACCGTTGCGGTGCAAGCGAATACGGCCTATGTGCTGTC
>DPJL01000492.1:3135-4291 GCA_003543035.1 Micromonosporaceae bacterium
GCTCGGTGGTCTCCTCCCCCGTGCAGGCCGGCACCAAGGCTCTGCAGGCCGCGGCCTCCAACTCGGACAACGCCAAGTGCACGCAAACCGTTGCGGTGCAAGCGAATACGGCCTATGTGCTGTCGGCGTGGGTGCGCGGAAACTATGTCTACGTTGGAGTGACGGGCGGGTCGTCGACGTGGACGCCCTCGGCCACTGCGTACACGAAGTTGACCGTCAACTTCACCACCGGAGCCTCGCAGACTTCGGCGGAGGTCTTCCTGCACGGCTGGTATGGGCAGGGCACCTACTACGCCGATGAGGTGTCCCTTGATGGACCAGGCGGCTCGAGCCCGCCGAGCGTGCCGGGCAACCCGACCGTCGGTGCCATCACCAACACCTCGATCGCCTTGTCGTGGGGTGCGTCCTCCGGAACCGTTACCGGGTACCGGGTCTACGAGGGCACAACCGTAAGAGCCACGGTCACCGGCACGAGCACGACGATCACCGGTCTCGCGGTCTGCTCCTCGCACGCCTACACGGTGCGCGCCTACAACTCGGTAGGTGAGTCGGCTTCGTCGGGCAGCGTGAGTGCCACGACAACGGGCTGCACGACGGCACCGCCCACACCTTCCGGGCTCAACGTCACCGGCACCACCAACACATCGATTTCGTTGGGGTGGAACGCTTCCACCGGTGCGACCGGCTACCGCGTGTACGAGGGCAACACTCAGGTCGCCTCGGGTTCGGGCACCACGGCCACCGTCTCCGGCCTCGCCGCCTGCACCTCGCACAGCTACACCGTCGCCGCCTACAACGCGAACGGTGAGTCGGCCAAGTCAAGCGCGGTCAGCGGCACCACCACCGGATGCACGAACCCGGGCCTACCCAAGCACGCACTCATCGGTTATCTGCACGCCAGCTTTGCCAACGGATCCGGCTACATACGCATGGCCGACGTCCCGGCGGCGTGGGACATCATCAACCTCGCCTTCGGTGAACCGACCTCGGTTACCAGTGGCGACATCAGGTTCCAGCTCTGCCCGGTCAGCGAATGCCCCAATGTGGAGACCGACGCGCAGTTCAAGTCGGCGATCCAAGCCAAGCAGGCACAGGGCAAGAAGGTTCTGCTCTCCATCGGCGGGCAGAACGGCCAGGTGCAGCTGACCTCGACCGG
>DPJL01000137.1:0-155 GCA_003543035.1 Micromonosporaceae bacterium
GCGGCCAGTGACAGGGTGACGCTGACTGTCAGCATCGCGGCCGGGAAAGCTGGGCTTTTGCCGATTCGCTTGCGCCGCCGCAGTTCCAGGCCGCTGGCCACGCTTGTCAGCTCCAGCACGATGGCGTCGGCCCAGGCGAGCCAGCCGGGCTGGCC
>DPJL01000137.1:461-911 GCA_003543035.1 Micromonosporaceae bacterium
CCCAGCCGGGCTGGCCGTGGGCGGCGGCCACGTCGTGCACGTGGGTGAAAGAGGCGGCCCCGGCCGCGCCTCCGATCGCCAGCATGATCACTGTCTGGACCATGCCTTCGGCCCGTTCGCCGGGCGGTGGTCCAGGCCCAGCTACGGGCAGGGTGCCGGGTTCGGTCAACCGCTCACCTCCTTATGCCTGTTGGGTTTTGCTGTTGGGCGTGCTCATGCCTGCTGTTGGGTGTCATCCGTAACCTTCGATTGGATGTTGGGCGGGTTTGACCGGGTGGTGGTGCGGCTTGGGCATGGCGGGTTGGATTCCTTTCTGTCCGTTGGGTTTGCCATGAACGGCTTGTGCGTCGCCGCCGCGCCGCCCGTTGGGGCGCAGTCGAATAGAAGCGCCTGCGTGGCTTAACGCGCCACGGCCAGACAGGTCGACAGGGCGAAACTTGATTCCTGACA
>DPJL01000137.1:1118-32762 GCA_003543035.1 Micromonosporaceae bacterium
GATTCCTGACATGGCCTGGCAGGATCTGTCAGCCTTGGCAGCAGAAGGGATGCGCGGTAGCTGCCACGAGGGCGGGTGCAGCCGTGACACTTTGCGTCGCGCCTGCTGGTGACAGACAACTTCTTGTGGTGCGTCATTGGGCTACTCGGGTTCGGTGTTGGTGAGGCTGCCGAGTTCGGCGAGCCGGTGGCGGCTGGTGGTCTCGGCGGGCCGCCAGACGGCGGCGGGAGGATCACTGCCGATGACGCTCGTGGCGACGAACAGGCCTTCGCTGACGGCGGGGTGTGTGATGAGCTGGCGGTGCAGGGAGTCCTCACGTCCCTTGGTGTGTAAGCGGATCAGTACGGCCACGTCGGTGCGGCCGGTTTCTCGCCGCAAAGCGGCATAGCCGGGCAGCTTGGCCAGCAGGCGGTGGTTGGGCTCGCTGCCCAGATCCATCTCCAGCCAGAACGACAGCTGCTTGCCGTCCTCGGCCCAGACCCCGAACCCGTCCGGGTACGCCAAGGTGCCGGTGATCTTGCGGCATTCCTCTTCGGACCGCCAGGTCTTCAGCGCGGCGGAAGGATGCTGGCGGGCGTGGGCGTGAAGGTCAACGAACAGGTCGTTGACCTCCAGCAGGTGTGACAGGCGTGGGCTGGACGCCAACGCGTTGATCTTGTCTCTGATGGTGGACAGCCGGGGCGTGGGCAGCCCGTCGCGTGCCGCCAGGTAGGCGGCACCGATCAGGTCGAGGGTCCAGCGCCATTGTTCGGAGCCGGGCCGCACACCGTCGCGGAACCGGGCCAGGATGCCGCGTTTTCGCAGGAGCACCAGGCGGTTGCGGGCGGTGTGCACGTTGTCGAATTCCAGTGCGGTGACTTGGTCTGTGGTGAACACGTGATGTTTGCCGAGAAGGTCTAGAAGCCTTCTGTCCCTTGGCATGAGGCGGCGCAGTTCGTCGTATACCTTTATGCCGCGGGTGGCATCTTCTGTAGCGCGTCCACGCGCGGAGCTCTTTGGAACCTGGTCATATGTTTATCAGTCACCCCTCTCGAAGGTGGGCTGTTGGGTGCCGTGAGCTGCATCTATAGACGGCAGTGGGTTGGAGGGTCGGAAACGGGGGAGCCGCTGAGGGAGGGTCCGGGTCAACGGACGGCCTAACAGCAGCCCTGTCAGGTCGATTGGTTTCATGGGATGTGGCCTTCCTCGGAATTGGTGCCAGTGAAGGTGGAGAACGATTCGGCTGATGGGCCAAGGCGTTTTCCTTCGGTTAGCCGGTCGCGGTCTTGTTTGGACAGTCCGCGTGTGCGGGCTGCCGCTCGCAGGGCTTCGGCGCGGCCGGGCCATGCTGGCGGAGCGGGGCGGGTGATCAGGGTGAACGGGTCGCTGTCGCGGCCGTTGATGACCAGTTTCGCCACGATGCCGAACGGGTCACGGCGCGTCAGGTCGGGCGCCTCGAAATACGGTGCGACGTGATGGACAAGGTGTTTGGCGTCGCCGGGTGCCAGCTCGAAGAAGATCTTGTTTCTGGCGTTGGCGTCGATGCCTTCGAACGTGGACTTGGACAGCTGCCCGAGGTCGAGGCGCTGGTGCTCTGGCTGGCTTCCCCGCCGTGCCGCCGCATATAGCAGAGCTGCGACCAGAAGTGATCCGGTCAGCCGCACGGTGTCTTCGCCCATCAGCTTGGGCAGCCTGACGAGCAGGATGCCGCCGTTGAGGATGTCGGACAGGGCGAAGGTCGACCGTGGGGTGCCGAACAGTTGGGCTGCGAACCGTCTGGATAGGACGGCCCGCAGCTTGGACAGCAGCGGCCCTGCGACCCTTCCGATTTCGCCGGGTGTCTGCATTTCCCACGACGCCCAGAACGCCTCTAGCCCGGCCCGGTAGACCGTGTCGGCCTTGGCCACATGGCGCATCGCCCGTTTGCGCAGCGCCGGGTCGATCAGCAGCCGTGGCAGGTCCGCCAGGGTGGCGTCCGGCAGGTGGACGAGGGTGTGGATGGCATGGCGCGCAACGTCATCGGTGCGCGTGCCCCACGTGGAGGCCCATACCCGTGCCATGACCCCGGTGAGCTGGTCGGCGGTGTCCTCCGGGTCAGCGGCCAGACCGAGCAGGTTGAGCGCGGCCGGTGCCAGGGTTTCGTCCGGGTCGATGAGCACCAGCCGCCGCCCGGCGCCTTCGGGTAGCCGTTCGAGCAGATCGCGTGTCAGGTCTCCTTTCGGGTCGATGACCGCCACACCGCGCCCGGCTTTGGCTTCGGCGATCACGTAATTGACGATGAACGTGGACTTGCCTGTCCCGGTCGGGCCGAGCACGTGCAGGTGATGGCGGGCGTCGGCGACGTTGAGGCCGATGATGGTGTCGGGGTCGGCGGCACTGGCGACCCCTAAAGGCTTGGGCCGCATACGGCCCCGGTGATGAGGTGGGGCAAGAACGAGGCGGGCCGCAGAGTTGTTCTGCGGCCCGCCCGTGCTTCCCACCCCCGTTTGCCCAGGTGGTGGATTGTTGTCTGTCATCAGAAGTCCCAATCGGAATCGAGGTCGTCATCGATGAAGGTGTTGTTTTCGGAATGCGGATGAGGGTCAGAAAACGGCATGCCCCACGGGCCGAGGCCGAAGCCGTCTTCGCCGTGGCTGTCGTCGCCGTTGTGCATGGCCAGGCCCGTAAAGGTCGTGCCTTCCGGCATGTCCCAGCGGCCCCGCGACCAGCCCGCCTGGCTGCCGGAGGGTTGCTCCGGGCGCAGCCGGGCGGCATCGTTGGGAAACGGCCGGTTCACCGCCGCGACGGTGAAACCGAACCGGGCCGGATCTGCGGGAAGATGAAACAGCACCCCCAGCTCCGAGCAGGTGGCAAGCAGCCACTCACCCCGGCGCGCGTAGCGGTCCGAGACCGCAGAATGCGCCCACCACAACCGTTTCGGCCGCAGCCCCGATGCTGCGACCCGGTATCCGTTGGCCAAAGACGACGCTTCCGTGACAGCCCACCCCTTCGTGGGCCGCAACGCGACGGCACGGATGGCCACCAAAAGGTGCGGGCCGCCTTTGAGCTTTTCGGCTGCCCGCCGCATCGCCAAGCGCTGCAACAGATCTGGCCCTTCCGGGCGGGAGTTGCCCCTGTGGTACCGGCCTACCGGACTGCTGCCTGGCGTCACCAGGTCCAGGAGTAGCCGGAATCCACCGGACAGTGCTCCCGCCATGAGGTTGAGTGCCTTGAGCCCCAATGGTCGTGGCTTGCTTTCCGGCCGTCGTGCCGCAAGCGCCAGACGGGAAAGCCGCTTGCCGCTGGCCGGTTTGGCCAGAACTTGCAGCACCGTCGGGCCGCCGCCGTCTTGCAGGGCGTTGAACACCGGGCGCAGCGGATCACCTTGTGGTGACACGCTTGCCGCTAGCCGCGACCGTATGTAGACGTCGTCGACCAGCTGCTCATGATCGGTACTCTGTGCGGCCATCCTGAACCCGGCCGCCTTCGCACCCTCACTAGCCATCGGCGGGACGGACGGGCGCACCAGCGCGCCCGGCCAAGCCCGCCCGGTCTCGGCCGTCACCACCGATGCGGGCACCCACTTGGGCACCCACACCGCCAGCAACAGCCGGCCCCGGCCGTCACCGTGGATCTCCACCGCCAAAGGCGGATGCGCCATGTGAAGGCCACCGCTGGCACGCCCGGCCAGAGACGACAGCAGCCGCCACACGGCTGTCGAAGCCGTCACCGCGGTCTGTCTCGGTGGCACCACTTCAAGCCAGGTTCCCCGGCCCACAGCCCGCCGCAACAGCCAGCGCCGCCACACTTGCCAGCAAACCGCCAGCACCGCGCCAAGCGCACACCACGACAGCAGCAACATCCAGTTGCCGGTGACCTGATGCCACAGCCACCCAGGCAGGCCAGTGACCGCATCGGCCCATGACCGCGCCGTGCACATCGCCCCGGCCGCGCCCGCGCCGGTCTCACCCGGCTCGGCTCGCGGGCATTCTGGCACCTGTGCCGCCAGCACCTGAGATGCCGCAACAACAATCAGCGTTGTGAAATCGAAGATCATTGAAATCACCTCCTTTCCGTAGCTCGCAGGGACGGATGGACAAACGAGGTTGATGATCAACCGGCCTCCAGGTGAAAGGTGCACCCGCGCGCCATTGCGCCAGGGGTGCGGACAACAAAACGGCCGCCCGGCTGTGCCAGGCGGCATGGGACGAAGGCAGTCGTCGTTATCTGCCCTCACTGGACATAAAGGGACCGGCCATCCGCCAGGAATCACAAGATCACGAAAACTGTGGCGGCGATCACCTTTCCGGGCTGGCCCCAGAAGTGGCCCGCTTATCTACATAAAGGCAGCGGCGATACCTGCAAAATCACAAGATCCACAAAGTTTCTGAAGAAAAATTCGGTTCCCCCCGCCGCTTATGCTGAGGATCTACGGTGGTATGGACGGCGAACACGGCTGGCGTCCGGTTCGGCGGGTTCGAAGGCCACGGCAGACAGCAGCACATGGGGGAACTGGGCGGCAGCCACTGCCGGGCATTCTCTCGTACCCTTGTTCGGTCCCGGCGTTTCTCGCAGCACGCCGGACCTCCGGGCACCGGTGACCACCGTGCGCCCATCGGAACCGGCGTGTCCACGACAGCAACCCGACTGCCGTTGGAGGGACACCGCCGTGCACACCCAGCACGCCGCAACAGGCGGCCATGACACCACCATGACGTGGTACGGCCGCGCCTACACCCGTGAAGCCAAGCCAGCCAACGTCAACGGCGCCACCGGCGCGATCATCAAGGCATTCCCCAGGATCAGCACCGGCGACCTGTGGCTAGAGGTGATCAAGCACATGGCCGAGGACATGCCCACACCGCTGGTACCCGCCACGCTGCTCGGCTCAGCCAGCGGCGAGGGCCTTCGCATGCAGGACCTGCGCAACGAGCTGATGCTGCGGTCCACCCCGGCCGAGGCCAAAGACGCCGTCTGGCGGCATGTGATCACCCAGGTCCGCGATATCCGCCACGACTGGACCTACTTCGCCCTCGGCCTGGCCCTGCCCGGCCTGTGGAACGCGTCGCTGCGCATCGCGCCCCGGGGAAAGGCGCCGTGGGACAAAGTCGCGCTCGTGCACCGCCGGCTGGCCACCGAGTTCGTCTACTCGATGGGCGACATCAATATCAACGAGGCCTACGTCGCCGCCAGGCTCATCCGGCGGGCCACCTCCGTCGCGAAAGGACAGCCAGCGCGCAAGGAGCCGCCACGAATGCTGGAGCTCGAACACCTGGACTTCCTGGAACCCGGCCGCGACAAAACCCGGACCGGCTCCTACCTCGACGCCCTCATCGCCCTGGCCCGTCTGGTCCGCAAGACCGCCAAGAACAACCCCGGCCGCATCCTGACCGTCACCGACGCGCAGCTGATCGCCTACACCTACATCGACGGGCACACCCTTGCCCAGGCCGCACCGTGGGTCGGGCTGCCCGAACCGGCCGCCCGCATGCGCCGCAACCGTGCCCGCAAACTCGTCGCCGACCTGTTACGTGGCCAAACGGGCCGCCGCGACATGCCAGCAGAATGATCTCCTGCTACTTTCTCGCCAGGGCTGGCTAGCCCTGGCGAGCCAGGTTGGGGTTGTATGACGCCTTGTCGCCACCCATGCTGATGCGCTGAAGCTGATTGACGACCTTGAACACCATCACCGACAGCTCGGTCACCGCCCGCGCGTCATCAACCTTGACCTTCAGCGGCACCTCGGGAACATCGTCGCTGCACACGTAAACCGACCCGACCGGCCCCTTCATCGTGAACACCAGGCTCCATGCCGGCCCGTGCACCCTAAACACCAGCCCATTGCCTTCCTCATAGCCGGTCGCGACCCAGGTCTCCCCAGGCACCAGGATCGCCGATTCGGCTACCTGCTCCGCATCGGACAGCATCCGCTGCACGGGCGCATAACCGACGGGAACTTCCATCGCCGCATGCGCCCAGTCGTGGCCCCCACCCTCCTGCCGGTACGGCGGGTCAGCGAGGTCATCGGCCAGCATCTGCGCCATCTTCCGCCGCGCCCTGGCCTGCCTCCTGAGTCCAAGCGGCGGCTTGGGCCGCTCATACCCGTACACGCGCGGATCATCGACGGTCACAAAGACCAGGCCCACGCCCTTATCAGGGTCAGGAATCCCGTCACCTTCACCGGCCACGTCACTAGCGACACTGTCATCGATGATGATCAGCGGGCCGAGGTCAGCCGGACCGGCGGGCTCGTAGTCATCGAAATACCCGGCCGTGGGATCGTCATAAGGCGCAGAGCCGCCGTGCTCTTGCTCATCGGGCAGGAGCACGCCGTGTGGATCATCCTCACGCGGGCCGGAACTCACCCTGCCAGCTTGACACCACCACCCACCTGAGCGCGACCCGAACCCTAGCCATGCGTCCTGGCTCCTTGCGACCGCGCGACGATGATCCCGAAGTAACAGCGTTACCTACTACGACTTGAACAGCGCAATGACGAAAAGCGCTGATGCAGAAGTGATCATCGCCAAAAAGGCAAGGACGCGCGCGCTAGACCACCCAAATCCGCGACGGCGAGCATGTACGAGTCCGAGCGCCGCGAGACCGCCAGCGAGACATGATCCGGTCCTCACTCCGGTCCAGCCGAAAGCAAAGCTGCCTACGGCCACCGCAATCGCGATGAATATTTGCGCTAGATCGGCCAGCGGAATTTGGTTGGCGGGTGACTCAGCTGCAGCCGCCACGGGCTGGGCAAATCGCGCGGGTTGCGGCTGAGGCGGCACTTGGGCATTGTCCTGCCAGAATTTGGGGCGAAGATCCCAGTAGTCGGAGATCGTCTGAATGCCCCGGAACTTGCGGACCTCCGGCCCGATCTGAAATGACCATGACGTGCCACGGTGCTCCCCTGCGGAATTCCAGCCCCACTGTTCGACGAAAAGAATCGAAGCCAGTCGGCTGAGCATCCCGTCGGGGTCATCGGGATCCAGGCCAAGTTCCGTAGCTGCGAGTTGTGCGGTGAGCACGGGCCGGTCATGGGGTAACACTGGTTCGAAGGAGCGTTCAAGGTCCACGGCGACGTGGATCAGCTTGATGAACATCTGCAGTTCGGCCGCGCCAACACCAAGCTCGATGATCGCCGCAACGGTGAGGCCGATTTCACGGGAGTCCTCAATGTGCTGGCCGGTGTAGCCGTGTGGCACGCCGTGCAGCATGCCGGGAGGAGCTTGGGGCAGAACTTCGCCGACCTCGGTGTCGAGGGTGCGGTAAAGCTCTCGGTCGAGCTCGCCGAAGGTGGGCCAGCGCCCGTGGACGAACAGAAATGTCCAGACTGCCCCGAGCGCAGAGCGCTGCTGGAGGGTCAAGGCTGGTCGCACCGTCTCAAGCTCCGTGTCGGACATATGGCTTCCTACGTCTATGAAGGGCTTTGGACAATCGTATGCGTAGTGTGTTCGGGCAACCCGCTAGATGGCGGCCCTCCCGACCCGGACCAGACCGACAAAAGCTTCGGCTTCCGGGCCAAGCACCCATGTGGAAGCCTCAGCGGCGAGTCTGGCCCTGGGCCGCTACCTAAGGTGACGCACCAGAAAGGATGCTAGTACTGAATCCGGCGAGTGATGTTTGCCGAAGGCCATGTCAGCTAAGGCAAGAACTAAGGGCCAGGTGTTCGACGTGCTCACAGGCCCGGCCTAATACAGCGGCGCTAACGGGACGAGCGTGCTTGCCGTGGCATTCCACCACCAACGGGGTACCCCGTGAGGTATCGGCGGGTAGAACCACGCCGTCTGTTGCTGGCCCATGGCGTTGGCCGCCGTCGTGTACCGCGCGCCAGTCCAAGATTGGTCCCCAACCAGAAGGCCAACAAGGTGAAGTTCGCTTAGGTCAATCCCTGGTGAAGGGGAGATGGAGTGTGGTCTTGGTACTCGCCATTCACGCTCCTCGAGCCAGTCTGATCCAGGATCGAGTCTCACGGTCCAGGCCCTCATATCTGGGCCGCCGTTGGTGGACAGCGCACGTAGGGCTTCGACCTCGGCGGGCCGCGCGTACCACACCGGGGCGCCTCCCGCGTCGTAGACGCTCTGCCTGCTAAACATGAGCCCCCAAGGCTCGTAACCGCGATTGCGAAGCAGGAACTGGACAGCTTCGGGGGTTGCTTCCGAAAAGCAGGCCGCCGCCGGAGAAGGTAACGAAGGCGCGCAGCCGACGATCCCACGGGATCTGCTCCAGCTTTTGCTGCCCAGTCAACACGGAGATATCGGCCGGAACGCTCCTCCCAGCCGGACGCCTACGTGAACAAAAATGCGTTAGGACCGGCGAGAGGCCAGGGTGCTCAACTGCCCGCAACTGTGGCTGCGGAGCGACAGGAACCGGAACCAGCTGGGTCACAGCCAAGAGTAACTTGGGCAGCCCTCTGAGCCGACCGCAGGCCACTGCCCAGCCGCACCGATGCCCAGTACTGTGCGGCGCGCGGTTTCTTGTTGCGGCGCATCAGATGTCCCGGCCGCACCCGCGTGAACAGGGTGCCGCTGGTGGCGCTGACGCTCCTGCCCGGCGCAGGCGATGAAACCCGCTGCGGGGTAACGAAACCATCCTCGGTCGCTGGATGCAGGGCTAGTTACTCATGGCCTCACGTAAGGGAATCAGTGGCTTCGTCGCGGCGCGGCAGGCAACCGGCATTCCCGGCACCTGGTCGTTGTTGTCAGCGGTCGCCTTCAGTGCCCGCCTTTCACGTGCCA
Organism: Micromonosporaceae bacterium; assembly: GCA_003543035.1. Lineage (GTDB taxonomy): Bacteria > Actinomycetota > Actinomycetes > Mycobacteriales > Micromonosporaceae > Rhizocola. The sequence goes on from DPJL01000137.1 coordinate 9,809, forward strand.
GGTTCGCCGCACAGCTTGATGTGCCTGCGGGGTCCGGCCTCCGGGGTGCGGCCGAAGGCCGGACGCTTTGTCACACCGGGTCCGCCCTCTAGGCGGGCTTTGGTGGTGGTGCGGGCCTGGCACGGCCCGCACCGCTGTTGGGCGGCTTTGCAGCGGCACGGTTTGCGTCGCTGCGGTCCGGCCCGTTGGCCGGCAGGGGTCGCATCCGTCACGGGCCGATCCACGAAAGGCACAGTCCGCTAATGCAGGCCATAGGCGCGCTCACGGTTCCTGCCGGAGTCTGGGTTGAGATGTGCCGTTGAAACTGGTTGTGTGCTGGCGAATAAGCCGGATGCTCGCAGTGGGGCGATGCGGTCACGCAGCTGGCTGTCGTTCATGCGCTTGGCTCTGGCGGCTTCTTCGGTTTCGGCCGCGGCTCCGTACTGCCACCAGGCTTTGCCGGTGGCGCGGTCGGTGACGACGAACCGGTCTTTGACGGCGGGGCCGCGCACGATGAGGGTGACGGCTTCGCCGTGCGCGGTGACGGAGTGAATCATGCTGTGGTGCAGGGTGTAGGTGTCGCCGGGCTCCTCGACGCGGACCAGTCTGGGGGTCAGTGCGGCCACGTCGATCTCGTCGGTGAAGTCGTGGTCGGTGCCGTAGAGGGTGTGGGTGTAGCTGCCGGTCAGGATGTGGCTGGTGTAGGTCCAGCGGTGGTTGTGTGGCCGGTCGAAGTAGCCGTCGAGGAATACGTGCAGGCGCAGCCGCCATCCGTCCGGGTCGTCATGCAGGACGATCTTGTCGAGGATGTCGTAGTGCTCGCAAAGGCCTGCCAGGTCTGGGTTGTCGATCACTGCGGCGGTCAGTTCGGCCAGTAGCGCCCGGTCTGCGGCGAGCTGGTCGAGGACTTCCGTGGAGGAGGCGGTGACGGCGGCGAGGTCGTTCCAGTCCAAGTCTTTGAGGGGGCTGAAGATTGCGGCTGGGGCGATGGCGGTCATGGCTGCGGCTCCTTGATCGGGTCGGGCTCCAGGCGTGGCGCGGGAATGGCCGCGCTGGTGGCGCAGTGTGCGGTGGCGAGCAGGCAGGCGGCGTGGATGGCCTGCCAGGCGGTGGCTCCGGTGAGGTAGGCGTTAGCGAGGCCGCCGGAGAAGGCGGCTCCGGCTCCGTGGGTGTGGCGGACGGGTACCTGTGGTGCGCTGGCGCGGAAGGTGGCCGAGGCGGTGTGGCCGAGCGCGCCAAGGCGCCCGAGCGTGATCACCACCGATTCCGGGCCGAGGCGGTCAAATAGTTGTGCGGCAACGTGTTCGGCCCCGTCGGCGTCGTGTTCGTCGAGGTTGGTTTGCACGAAGGCGACGTTCCGGTTCGCGGCGGCGGAGGCTACCGCCTCGGATAGGGGGTCGCCGCCGAGGTTGAGCAGCAGCGGGGCACGGCTGGCGGTGATGGCTGCGGCTGCGGCGGCATCGATGAGCCGGTAACAGTCGACGTAGGCCAGCCGTGCCGTGGTGAGTTCTGTGAGGTCGGCGGTGGCGAGCTGGTCTGCGGCGTTGCCGAGCCAGGCGAACCAGGTTCGTGTTCCGGCGTCGTCGGTCACGATGGTCAGCTGCGGCGTGCCGAGCCCGCCCGTGCTGGCGGGAACGGCCTGATGGGTGACGCCAGCGGTGTTGAGCATGTCAAGTACGGTCTGGCCGGCCGGGTCGAGGCTGACCTTGTTGCTGACCAGGTGCGCGGTGCAGCCGAGCCGCCGCGCGGTGATGGCGGTGATCGGGGCGTCACCGGCCAGCGACGGGAAGACCTGGACCACCTGGGCGCCGCTGTTGGCCGCCGGATACGCGGCCACGGAAGTGACCTGTGCGAACGCGAGATAACCGAAGCAGGCCAGGTCTGTTCCCGTCGCGCCAGTCATGGTTAGGACCAGCCGCCTTCGCTGTAGGACTCGCCGGAAGCGATGTGCGCCAAGGCTTGCGCGATGTAGGCGACGGCTTCGCCGGGCAGCGCGGCAGGGTTGTAGAACCCCCACCCGGCGCACTTTTCCGGCTCCATGTTGCGGATGTCGCCGGACCAGTCATGGGCCTCGAAGAACAGCGCCATGCGGCCGGAGTCGGTGCGGTGGTGCATCACATGGACGAGGCGCAGGTTGGCGGTCTTGACCAGAACGCCCACCTCTTCCTCGGCTTCGCGGGCGGTTCCGGCCGTGGCTGCTTCACCGTCTTCCAGGTGCCCGGACGGTAGCCCGTACCGGCCATCGGCCCAGCCGGTGTTTTGCCGCATGCCGAGCAGCACCCGGCCTTGGGTGTCGCGAAGGATCAGGTGCAGGTCGATGCATGAGGTGTAGCGGGCCATCACAGCTCCTCGTTGATCTTTTGGGCGGGCGGTCGCCCGGCCTTTAGCATTCTCGGCAGCCGGTCTTGTTTGGTCAGTTCGGCAGGCCGGTGGGTACGTCGGCTTTCCACAGGCGGCACACCGGCACGATGTCCGGCTCGGAGGCGCAGGAGGCTGAGTCCATGACCAGTTCTTCGGCGGGGCAGCCGCCCATACACGACCCGGAGACCTTGCACGATCCGCAGCTCGCGTCGCGCAGGACACGGGTGAACAGGTCAAACTCGTTGGCGCCCTTGTTGAGGACCACTTGGCCGTCGACCATGTTCGCGAAATGCAGATCGGTGTCGAACAGGAACGAGCACACGTACGCCCGCCCGTCCGGGAAGATCGAGATCCGGTCCAGGGTCCGGCCGATACAGCCCCGGTAGCCGTCAGCGGCGTACCCAGCCATGCGCTCGCGGCGAGCGTAGGTCGGCTGGTACCAGATTCGCGTCCGGTGACCCCGGCCGATCTGCTCGAGGTGTTCGTAGAAGCCGATCCATTCGGCCGGGCTGATGCCCCACTCGGCGGCACCATGCCCGGAGCCGATCACCGAGAAGACATGGAACTTGACCAGCGACGCGCCCAGTTCGTCAGCGATGTCGAGCAGGTTCAGGCAGTCGCCGAGATTGGCCTTGTTCACAGTGCAGATGATCCGGGTATCGAACCCGCGCTGGCACAATGCCGCGACCGTGTTCAAGGCGGTGTCGAAGGTGCCTTCACCGCGGACCTGGTCATGACTTTGCGCGCTGCCGCCGTCGAGGCTGATCTGCACGTAGGAGAAGTCGTCCGGGTCCATCTGCGCGAACTTCTTTGCCGCCGGGCCAAGCCCGTTGCTGGTGGTGATCACATGCTCATACCCGAGGGCCTTGGCGTTGCGGATGATCGGGATGTAGTCCGGGTGCAGGGTCGGCTCACCGCCAAGGATGGTCAGCTTCGACCCGCCCATCTGCCGCCACGTTGTGAGTGTGTTCATGACCGCTTCGTAGGGCATCTTCAGCGCCCGTTCCAGGCGCTCGCCCATGTAGCAGTGCTCGCAACGCAGTTGGCAGGCTTCGGTGATGTAGAGGTACACGTTGCGGAACCGGCCGTAAGGGATTTTGTCGATGTGCTCTGGCGTGCCGGAATGGGCCGAAGCGGGAAGGCGTGCGTTGCCGTAAGCGTCCAGGACCGCGAGGCGGTCAGTACGAAGCGCCGGCGTGGGCAGCATTGTGGGGGCGGTCATGGTCGGCTCCCTGAGTGGTCGGCGGAAGGGGTATCTGTTGCGGTCAGCTGGAACAGGGCATGCCAAGCGAGGCGCAGCACCTGTTCCAGCGGCTGATCGGCGTCGATCGTCAGATGTGGGATGCCCCGCTGCACGGCAAGCTCGGTGATCTCGGGCAGGTTGGCGGAATAGCGGGCCAGCCGGAATCCGTGCAGGCGCGGCACATCAGATTCCCGGCGGGAAAGCGTTGCGCCGCAAGAACCACACAGGTCTGCGTTGCCCACGGCGGGCACCGCCGGGGTGTGCGGGTCCGGGCCGCAGCCAAGACACACCCGCCGGTGGGCAACGCGTGTGACCACTGTGCGCATTCCGGCGCTGATTTCCAGGACCGCGAGGCGGGCGCCCGCCAACGGAGCTACTTCGGCCAGAAGCTCCAGCTGCCCAGCGGCGCCAGGGAAGTTATCCAGCAGTACAACCGAAGCGCCGCAGGCCAATCCCTGTTCGATGAAAACGGCATGCAGCACGCGGCTGACCGCTTCCAGGCTCACCCAGCCCAGCGGATCGGAGCTTGACGTGAAACCTGCCAGCAGATGCGGCTGCGAGCGGATCACCTCCCGAAGCCGGAATGCCCGCACGTGCTCGATCGCCGCTAACGCGGCCACGACGGTGGACTTACCGCCGCCGGGCGGGCCAATGACAGCCGCCAGGACCGGCTCTGCCAGCGCAGGAACGGCAGGCGAGGCATCGGCCATCGCGGCGCTCACCGTCATCTCCGTTGTCCCCCAATCGGTTTGCTGGTCCTGACGTGGTTATCTGCTGCCCGCGCGGTACGCAGCTCCGCGCGGGCAGCAGCCGGCACTGCACCCGTTACGTGGTGCCGGAGTTCACCACCGCCGAGGCGGGCGTGCGTATAGCGAAGGCGTTGAAGGTGTCTGGTGCCCACTCGGAAAGCAGTGCCTCGGGCTCTCGGCGGGGAAGCACATTCGTTCCGTGTAAAGCGATGTAGGCCAGCCGCCGTTGCGGGCAGGGCACCTGTTCGCCGCAGCTGGCGCAAGCGCCTGCCAGCGTGCAGCGCAAGTGATCCTCGATCACTCGCAACGCGGCGCGGGGATTGCGCAGCGCCTGCGCCGAAGCCACACCACGCGCGGTCAAAGCCGTTGCCGTCATTGCGCACCCCGTTCCTGAGCCGCCGGGGCGTTCTGCTCCTGACCGGCTGTCTCCCAGCTGCGCAGGATGGCGGTCAGCATCTGTTCGCCTTCGCCGGTCAACCGGACCCGCAGCGGCCGTTGGCGCATAACAGTTTCCGCGTCAAGCAGCCGGTCACCAAGCAACATGTTCAGCGTTGCCTGCACCTCAATCACAGCCACGTCCGGCAGACATTGCGCGATAGCCGCCAGCGTCCAATCGCGACCCGGCTCGGCAAGCAGAGTCGTGTAGACCCGTTGCCGGGCAACGCCATTTTGCGCCAGCGCAGGCGATAGCAACGGCCTCATGCCTGCACACCCCCGTCGCTGGCGTGAACCACCCGTTGCGCCCAGCGCGCCTGCGGGCAGGGCCACCACGCGAAGTGGCACGCGAACTCGTAACAGCCCTTACACAGCCCGCCGGAATCCGACTCGGGCCGGTGCACCAGCAACAGCGAACGAGCCTCCGCCCGTACATCAGGCAGGGATTGCTTTGTAACGATGATCACGACCACGGCCCCGTCCTCACGTCGAGCTTCGAAATCTGGTCCTCCGGCCAGCCCGCCAGCGTCAGCACCCCATGCCCCCACTGATGGCTCTGGCACGGAAAGTTGTTGTGGCAGTTGAGACAACGCTGTCCCTGCGGCCAATCGATCGGGCAATGGGTGCGGATCAAGTACCTCGCGAGGCGAACATCCGACGCAGATGGTTGCTCCATGTCCCTTGCCCTCCTCGCTGATCGGGTCTGTCTGTTGTGCACCCAGCCGGACGGAGCACGCCTCACGTCCGGCCGGGGCGCTCGGTCGGCCGCTCGGGATTGGACCCCGCTTGGCGATCTAGATCAGCCGTCAAACATCCATCAACATCACGATGAGATGTTGCATCCGTGACCACCGCGCGGCGAAACGTGACGGCATGCGACTTTCAGTTCTGTTAAATTCCTTCCCGTGGGACCGGCATTCCTGTCATTTCTGGAAGCCGTCCGTCGTGGTTCAGGACCGGTCGATGCTGACTACGCTGGATGGCTAGTGCCGCATGACCACAGCGAATTGATCATCCTCGACGCCTCCGGTGCGCGGCGCGTCCGGCTCGCTGGCTGGGTTCGCGACGATCTCAGTGACCGGCTAGCGGAGCTAATGCACAAGATCCCAACGGCGAAAACTCGCGACCGCGTGGCAGAACTTTCCCGCTACTACCTGCGCCCGATCGGCTCGAAGGATGTAGGCACAAGCAGGGCGACCCTCAGCAACTGGCGGCACGATGCGGCTGAACTGCTAGCTGCGGAGTTGGCCGCACCTCATGCCAGCACCCTGGCCTTCAACCCGAACGGGATACCGCGAAAGGCTGAACGCCTTGGCCTAGAATCGCTAGCCCGCGATCCCGCCGTCAGCTGGATTCTGAAGCTGGACCCACAGGAGCGCGATGTCGCCATACACAGGGGCCTAGCCGACGCGGCGAACGAGGCAAAGGCCAAAGCAGACGAGCGGACACTGATCGGGGTCGCCCTGATCGCTTCGCGGCTTGCGCCCCAAACGAATCCCGAGCCGACGCATGACTACGACGGAACACCGCTACGTGGCATGGATGGCCGGAAGTTCACCCGCTCACGGCTCCCGTTGCCCCTGGTTCTGATGTGCCTTCACCGCACCGCCCTGCTGGCGCGCCAGCCAGGCCATCAGCCCGACCGGCGGACTGCGCTCATTACTGGTCACCGGCTCGTGGATTCGGCACGTGGAATCCCCAAACAGCCGGGACCACTATCTAGTTTGGACGCCGAGAACAAGTTCGATCACGAGCTGCTAACCGAGGGGATTGCCCATGCATGGCGCATGATCTCGACTGGTGACGCCCAGCCGATCCTGGCAGCCCTTACCCGGTATGCGGCTCTCGCCTCCGGAATGCTGACAGACCAGCAGCACCAAGATCTTGCGCTGCTCAGCGTGGCTATCGCCCGTAGACACTCCGACCGGCGCGCACTCGACATCGACCTGCATCACCCAGCATTTCGCAACGACTCCTTGGAATCGGTCTTGTTTCAGTTGCGGTTCCGCCGCGAACGGCTCCTGCTGGCCAGCCATCACAAACCAGGGCTGGACTGGCGGCCCGAGCTGACCAGAATGAATGACCTGCTCGTGGTCAGAAGGAAACTGCTTCCGGCTGCTGACTCCCGTCACATGGAGAAGGTCCAGCTTCACCTACAGCAAGGCATCCTGCTTCGGCAGGCCCGGGAGCTGACTGCAGCCGGGCGGCCGATGGATACGGTCCCAGCGGATCTGACCGACGACCAGATCGGCGGTGCGGTCCGCGCACTCGACGACATGATCGCGTCACTGGGGCAAAGCTTCGACATAGCCGACAAAGACGCCGACCAGATCACGGCGGTCAATGCTCATCGCCGCAAAACTGAAGCGGATGGCGTCGTGCACCTGCTGAGCCGGGTGCGGCATCCTGACGCACTGGCGAGCGCCCGCCGGCTGCGGAGAGACCTGAACCGACTCGATGACGTCTACTCTGACCAGCTAGACGACCTCCGCGCGGACGTTACTGTTCTGTGGCTGCTTGCGATAGCTGACCAGGCCATACGCCACAACGAGACTGAGCAGGCCAGGCACTACCTCAACGCGGCAGTCGCTGAGCTGCCCGAAGGAATCCCTCATCTGGCCATCCGATCGGCAAGCATCGCTGCCAGCATCGGCGAGCCCGAACTCGCCAAGCGGCTGGTCGAAAAGGTGCCCCATAGCCGAGCATGGCCGTCGTACCTGAGGCATCTTGTTGTGCGGTTGCGCTCAATTGACCAGTAACGACCGGCGCTCAGCCGAGATCAATGCCGGACCGCATCGACAACAATCTGTCTGGCCACCGAATCAGAAGCGATCAGCGTGCTGTCAAACACCGGGTCAGCAAGGTCGAGCGCAATGTCAATTTCAATGCGCTCATGACCATCGCCGTCGCCAACAAACAGGCCCGCCGCATAGGCAAAGCACATACCTGCGGCACCATCCCAAACCTTCTGCCGCTCTCGGTAGAACAGACCGAAAGGTTCAAGCGCCGGATCGGTGAATGGCACAAGATCGACGCACGTTCTCACCATGTCCAACGTCTGTGACGTGGTGCGAGTCTTCAACCGGTAACCGTGAGCCGACAGCTCTTGCTCGTAGGCCCGTTCCCGCGTGCCTGAACTCCGCGTCACCGAAACCAATCTTGGCGGGCCAGCAACAGCGAGGCTGGCGACCTGCTTGCCGTTGATCTCAATCGCCTCGCCTGGTCCACTGAGCCGCACGCAGACCGAACTGCGGTCGGCTCCGATCTCAGGAGCCAGCACAAACGCCGCAACCGGCCTCCTGTCCTCAACGAGGCAAACCACACTGCAAAACTCGCGGCCCTCACTGGCAACAAACTGGGCCGTTCCATCGATAGGATCAATGATCCAAACACGACCAGTCTCGCTGCGCCCATGCAACAAATCTGGGCCGTGCGCGCCTTCCTCACCAAGGATCAAGCCATCAGGGTCAACTGCCCGGATGCACCTGATGATTTGGTCCTGCACGGCCTCGTCGGCTTCTGACAGCAAGGTGGCATCGGGCTTCGTCTCAACGCGAAGATGTCGTTTGGAACGAAACTCTGAAAGCATCGGCGTCAAGACGCCTTCCAGCTCTTGCCACAAAGACGGGATGTCCACACGCGGATTCTATGGCCCGACCGGATCGCCGTACTGAGACGGCGCGGCGCTGCTGATACGGCCGCGACATCAGCAACACCGAGGCGACCGAAATCCCTTGCTCCTCAAGCAATACGCGGGAGAACTTGATGTTCGTGGACCTGCGGTTTCTCGGTTCTGTCGTACATGGCTGCTATTTACGTTGCGTGCATTCGAAAGTGAAGGGAGATGATTGTGGACGCTGCGACATTGGCCGATCGGCTGGCCGGCGCGTGCGGGAATGACCGCCGTGAGACGGGTTTGGTGGTGGACGCGCTGTACCAGCCGGTCGGTGGGTTCGGCGGGAAGGTGATGCCTCCGACGTTTCCGCCGGTGGAGCGGGGCGGTTCGCCTTATCTGCTGGAGGATCGGTGGCTGGACGGTCAGCGGGTCCAGACGGTGGTGTTGGACCAGGTACCGAGTCAGGTCAACCGCGTCGAGGAGTCCCTGTTGGCGGCGCTGGACTCTGGTCGGCTCGCGTTGCCGATCTTCGAGTTGCGTAGCGACGGTGTCCGCCTGACCTCGTTGAATTTTCCGCACCGGTATGCCGATGCGTATCTGCGCGACAGCGAGGTCGGCGGCATACGGTTCGATGCCAGCCCGGCCGGCGCGGCGCTGCGCTCGGCGACCGCAGACGATGTTCGGCCCCTGTACGTGCGGGAGCCGTACTCGCTGCTGTTCGGTGCCTGGGATTCCCACCGCAAAGGGCGGGGGTTGAAGTTGGCGCGGCTGTATCAGTCGATGATGTTCGGTGTGGAGCCGATCGTGGGTGATCGGCGTAGCGGGCGCATGGATCCGATGAATCTGACCGGCGCCATCGACGACAAGGGCAAGGCGGAAAAGGACTGGGCTTACGTGGCCGAGGGCGAGAAGGCGAAGGGTACGAAGCTCAGTGAGATTGGCCATGGCAACATTGCGCCGAATCCGGCACATGGTGGGGTGACGGTGCGGCAGATCCAGCGGCAGGCGTGGATCTCGTTCGCCGGCCTGGGCCGGCTACGGTTCGGTGACGTGCCAGCCGAGCCGACCAACCTGGCGCGGGCGGCGTTGGCCGCGTTGGCGCTGGTCGGTGACCGACTGGCCTTCGGCGCGGCATCGGTGTACCTGCGTTCGGGCTGCGATCTGGCCCGTGTAAGCGAAACCGTCGCGTTTGAGGTCGCCGGCGGCGACCGGGAACCCGTGACCGTCTCGGCGCAGGACGCGATCGACACCTTCGTGCTATTGCGTGAGCGAGCCGCGCAGGCCGGTTTGCCGATGGCCGACGACGTGATCGCGGTGACACCGATCCCCGCGTTGCGCAAGGCGCTGGCGTATGCGCAAACCCAAGCCGTGGCCGGTGAGGAACAGTGAGTGCCGGGCTGACGGTGCTCGTGCGGTTGCGGCAAGGCCGCTACGACGCGGCCGGACTCGACCCGGCCGTTGCGGAGTGGCCACCGCACCCAGCCCGGCTGTTTTGCAGTCTGGTGGCCTCCATGAACGAGGACACCGACCGTGCGGCGCTGCGCTGGCTGGAGGCACAAGATCCGCCAGAGGTATATGCCACGGCTGAGACCTTCATCGCCCGATCGGCAGGCTATGTGGTGGTCAACGCCACCGGTGGGACCGGTAGCCAAACGTGGCCGGGCCGCACGAACGGGCTGCGGCAACGTACCGGTGTGATACCCGCCTATGACACGTTCGCGATGGTGTGGCCTGCGGCGCAGCCCGACGATGTCACGCTGGCCCGCCTGGTGCGGTTAGCCAGCCGAATCCCTTATATCGGGCGCAGTTCCACCTCGGCTGAGGTGACCGTGCAGGCCGGGATGGTCTCTGCCCGTCCGATGTGGACCCGGTATGTTCCGGTGCCGCTGGGCACCGCGGGAAGTGCCGACGTGCGGGTGCTGTTTTCTGGCTATCTGTCGGCGCTGGAAGCCGCCTACCAAGACGATGTCCGGGCATGGCAAGTCGGTCCGCGGATAGTCGCCTACGCGCCAGACACACCGTGCGACACGCCACCTGTGACATCGCCTGGGCTGGTGGATAGCCCGTATGCACATCTACTGATCTGGGGCCTGCGCAAGCCGCACATCCCGATCGGCGGCGACGACCTGCTAACGGTGACCGCTGCGCTGCGGCGGGCGGTGATGTCGTCTGTCGCTGATCCGCTGCCCGAACAGGTCAGCGGCCATGGCGCCGATGGACGGCCACACGTGGCCTACCTGGCTTTACTCGACGTTGATCATCGACATGCTGATGGGCACCTGCTCGGGGTCGGCGTTGCGGTACCCAAAGACATGCCCGACGCGAGCCGCCGACAGCTGCTGCGGGGTGTACTTGGCCCACAGGCGCGGCAGCCGTTGGCCTGTCTGCAGGATGGGCGGGGGAGGCGGTTGGAGCTGCAGTACGCCCCCAGCCTTGGCTACGGGGTCGACCCGCAGCGGTGGTCGCCACCGGACGGCGCCACCGCCTGGATTAGCGCCACACCGCTCATGCTCGACCGGTTTCCCGGTCGGCGTGGTGACATGGCGGCCGCGATCGCCGGCTGCATGGTCACGGCTGGGTATCCCGAACCGGTTGACGTGCAGCCCCTCCCGGCATCGGCCGCAGCGGGTGCTCCGTACCGGATGCGCAGGGGCACGCTGCCGCCAAACGCACGCCGCCCCACGGTGCACTGCCGGATCCGGTTCGCCTCGCCGGTGCGGGGACCCGTCGTTGGCGGGGCGCTGCGCTACCTGGGCGGCGGGCTGTTTGTGCCGGAGCGTGCCGATGCTGTCCGCTGACCAGTTCCCCGCCTTCATCGCCGAAATCCATGGCGGCAGGCAACCGTTCCCTTGGCAGGCGGCACTACTGAATCGCCTGATACACGAAGGCCGCTGGCCCGACGTCATCGACGTACCCACCGGACTGGGCAAGACCTCCGTGCTGGACGTGGCTGTCTTCGCCGCCGCGCTCGGGTTGCCATGTGCCCGAAGGCGGGTCTTCTATGTGGTCGACCGTCGGCTCGTCGTGGACGAGGCCCACGAACACGCCACAGCCATCGCCCACGCACTGCAACAGCCCGGACACCGGCCGGCAACGGCCGCGGTCGCCGCCCAGCTGGCAATGCCCGAGGATGAGGTGACCCTCGATGTGACCCGGATGCGAGGCGGCGCTACCTGGGACCGGACCTGGCTGGAACGCCCCGACCGGTACGCCATCATCACCGGCACCGTCGACCAGATAGGCAGCAGATTGCTCTTTCGCGGCTACGGGGTCAGCGAATACGCCCGTCCGATCGATGCCGCCCTAGTGGGCACCGACAGCCTCATCATTGTCGACGAGGCCCACCTCTCCCGGGCATTCACCACCACCGGCGCAGCAGCGCTGGGAATGGACGCCACATCGATTACCCGCCAACCCATCCTGGTGACGATGTCGGCCACTACCACCGGCGGACCCGCCGACGTCCACCGCATCACTGCCGCAGATGATCGTCATCCGATCGCCCGCGGCCGCCTCCACGCACCAAAGCGCCTCAATCTGGTGGAGGTCAACGCCACCAAGGCCGACGCCGACACCATTGTTATCGCCGCAATGGCCAACCTCGCCGCGAAGCTGGCCAGCCACGACGCCATCAAGATCGTTGGTGTCGTGGTCAACACCGTGGCCCGCGCCCGCGCCGTGTTCAACCGTCTGCGCCACAACCATGACGCGGTCCTGCTCACCGGCAGAAGCCGCCCCGCCGACCGCGAATACCTCCTTGACCGCTACTACCCGCGCATACGTGTCAATCGTGACCGCGAGACGGCCAAGCCCTTGATCGTCGTGGCCACGCAAACCGTGGAGGTCGGCGCGAATATCGACTTCGACGCCTTGGTGACCGACAGTGCGCCGTGGGCATCGCTGGTCCAACGCCTCGGCCGACTCAACCGGCTCGGCCATAACAGGCAGGACGCGGCTCCGGCCATCATCGTGCACGACAGCAGCATCACCGCCGATGATCCAGTCTATGGATTGGCCCGCCTGGCTACCTGGAACTGGCTCACCACCCAAACTGCACCTCGCCGATACACGCCGGGCCTGGACCCCTTCGACGGCATCACCAGCGGGCTCGACGTCTCACCGGCAGCCTTACAGCTGTTCACCGAGCCAGCCACGAACGAATCGATGCGGGTCGAACAGCTCTACGTGCCGGCCCTGCACCAAGCCACCTTGGACGCCTGGACTCGCACCTCCCCCACACCGGTACCCGACCAGCCGATCGAACCGTTCCTGCACGGCCTGCGCGCCACCCCACCACCGGTGACGGTGATCTGGCGAGCCCACCTGTGCGGCCCACCAGATCAATGGGTCACGCAGCTTGACCAGGTTCCACCCGTTGCTGAGGAAGGTCTCGAGGTCAGCATCCAGGCCGTACGGCGGTGGCTGACCGGCGTCACCGATGCCACCACCGATGACAGCGACCTCGACGGGATCAACCTCCCAGAGCCGACCGGCGCACCAGGCCCGGCGGCGCCGCGGGTGCTGCGCTACCGTCGCCGCGGCGACGCCGAACCCGTCTGGCCGGGCAAGATCCGACCCGGCGACACCATAGTCGTCCCTACCAGTCTTGGCGGTTGTGATCAATACGGCTGGGACCCTACCTCCACCCAGCCGGTCGTCGACGTCGCAGACCTGGCCTACCGCCGTGGCCGACCGATACTTCGGCTCGGCCCGAGCCTGCTGACTGCGGTCACCACCTGGCACCCGGCGGCCAGTGCACTGTTCGACGAACTGCTGGCTCAGGCCCGCACCGACGCGGACAACGGCACCGCACGACCCCACACCCGTCCCTACCGGCAACTGCTTTACACCGCCCGCCAACACCTGAACGCCCACACCGGCTCCGAACCCGCTCCGCAACCGTTACAGGACCTGATCGAGCGACTGCTCGACGGCCCACTCCAAGTCACCATCACCGCATCAGGCGACGAGAACACCACCAGTTACACCGGGTTGCTCACCGTACGCACGGCGGGACTTGCCGACGACGACACCGTCCTCGGGTCATCGGCCCGATCTGGCACACGCATCGGCCTGCAGGCTCACCAACGCGCCGTCGCCACACGGGCAGCACAGTTCGGCCGGCACCTTGGCCTGCCCCACAAGATCCTGGCAAGTGTCATCGCCGCCGCCCGTTGGCACGACGAAGGCAAACGCGACCCCAGATTCCAGCTCATGCTCTGGGAAGGCGACACCGCCGCCGCCGACCTCGCCGACGAACAACTCGCCAAATCCGGCATGGACCCCAGCAACGGCACCGCCTTCACCCGCGCCCGCAAAACGGCCAAATACCCCGACGGCATGCGCCACGAAGCCCTGTCCGCACGCATCGGCGCACAACGCCTCGCCACCGACAACACCATCGACCTCGACCTGGTCTGCCACCTCATCGCCAGCCACCACGGCCGAGCCCGACCCCTACTGCCGCCCGTCACCGACCCCGCACCAGTCACCATCCACCTCGACGGCCTCAACCACATCGACACCGCGGCAACCTTGGATTGGGACCACCCCCGCCGGTTCGCCCTCCTTAACCACACCTACGGACGGTGGGGCCTGGCCATGCTAGAAACCATCGTCCGCCTCGCCGACATCTGGTGCTCGGCCCGAGACGAAACCGCCGAAGGAACACCGCCATGAATCCGCTCACCCTGCCAGCGCTCGACGGCCGCGACCCGCTCGGTTTCCTCGCCACCCTCGGCGTCACCCGCCTCGTCACCCGCCACCTCGACACCGACGCACGGCTCAGCTTCAACCACCACACCGCCCAGGCCGTGCTGCACAGCCGATACGACACCTGCCGCCAACTCGCCGACGACCTGAGCACCCTCGTTGCCGACATGCCCTCCGACGCCGCCATACCAGGACTGCCCGGCACATACCCACCAGCCAAAATTGGCACCGCCGGATCCGACCCGGTGCGCGTCCACCGACACCACTACCCACAACTCGTAGCCACAGTAAGAGCCAACAGCGGCGACCAAGCCGTCGACTGGCTCGCCGCCACCGCCACCGACCTCGGCCACGACACCCAAGGCCGAGTCGCACTCACCCCCTACACCGCCCCCAGCGGCCAACAAACCATCCGATCCTTCTTCCATACCCCGCTGTCCCTAGTGCGCAGCCAACCCACCCACATCCACCAAGCACTCACCGCATGGCGCCGCGTCACAGGCGTCACCGGCGAATACCTCGACCACCGAGTCCTGCAAAGCCGCGCCGACCACCCAAACGGCCAAGCCGCAGCCGAACTCGGCGTACCCGGCGCCACCTGGCGCCACCTGGCTGGCCACCATGGCCCTACCACTCCTGCGACTCACCGGCGACGGCACCACCACCACCGCCACCCTCTGGCGACACCACCGCAGCCAACGACCCACCATGATCTGGCCACTCTGGCATCCACCACTCGACCTACTCGCAGTCCAGGCAATCATCGAACACCCCGCCATCAACCCAACCATCACCAACGGCAAACTCACCGTCCACACCACCAACTGGTCAACGCTGGGCATTTTCACCATCGCCGCCGCCCAACGACGCTCTGTTGAAGGCCGAAAAAACGCTGGAGTCCTCGCCCCTGTCACTGTCCAAACACAACCCTGACCAACCCCTCACGACTCCACAGACCCGCATGTTCGTTGACAAATACACAAAACCAAAGTGATCTATCAGGTCGCCCCAATGATGCTGATCTAGGAACCTGATGCTCGCGCCGATTAAGCGTGAGGTTCCCAATCGTGAAATCTGTACTATGCGGCAAAACGGACAACGCAGTGGCCCAATCCACATCACAAAACTTAGATAATTGCTGTTCACGAAGACCTTCACCGGCTCCAGAGAGCCAGTCACCATTGCGGCTCGGCGAGCACATCGCTCACACTCGGCGCCCACGCCTTCACCGGCTCCAGAGAGCCGGTCACCATTGCGGCGCGTCCCGCCGTGAATCCCCGTACGGCATTGCCGGCCATCACCGGCTCCAGAGTGCCGTCACCATTGCGGCACCGCCGACCCTGCCGCGTTGTGGCAGCTACCCAACCTTCACCGGCTCCAGAGAGCCGGTCACCATTGCGGCTTCAACTACGGCCAGCCCTGCGCCCCGGCGCTCGACCTCCTTCACCGGCTCCAGAGCCGGTCACCATTGCGGCGCGAAATTCGAATCACTGGCTACCGACAGGGAGGCCTTCACCGGCTCCAGAGCCGGTCACCATTGCGGCTTCACACACGCAACGCACATCTCCCCGGCGTCATGCCTTCACCGGCTCCAGAGAGCCGGTCACCATTGCGGCTCGGCACCCATGCCGTGATAGCCAAGCCCGTCACGGTGCCTTCACCGGCTCCAGAGAGCCGGTCACCATTGCGGCTTCGACACCGACACGCCTACGGCAGAGTCGCCGGACCTTCACCGGCTCCAGAGAGCCGGTCACCATTGCGGCGCTTGGCGGCGCACGCACCCAGGCCCGCGACCCAGCCTTCACCGGCTCCAGAGAGCCGGTCACCATTGCGGCTTCGAGCTGGACGCCAAGACGGCGGAGCTGGCCAACCTTCACCGGCTCCAGAGAGCCGGTCACCATTGCGGCGACTGGGAGATCGGCGGCGAACAGGTGACGGTTACCGACGCCTTCACCGGCTCCAGAGAGCCGGTCACCATTGCGGCGACGAAGACGGTGCGATGCGCGAGGAGACTACGGGCCTTCACCGGCTCCAGAGAGCCGGTCACCGTTGCGGCCCGGTGCGGGGCGGATGGGTGCGCTTCGTGGTGGACCTCCCTGCACCGGCTCCAGAGAGCCGGTCACCATTGCGGCTCGAAAGGGATCACCACGATGATCTTCGAGTGCACGCCGCCTTCACCGGCTCAAGAGAGCCGATCACCATTGCGGCCATTGGGCGCAGGCGGCATTGAAGCTCGGAACGTTCGGTCCTTCACCGGCTCCAGAGAGCCGGTCACCATTGCGGCCCTGTTATATAGCGAGCGCCTGCCGTGCGGCGACGTCCAACCACACAGCTGAGTTTCAGCTGACTCCAACTTCCCGCTTAAGAAATTGATGCATTTGTGTAAAGGGGGCTGTTTTAGGGGGAGTGGTTGGTGTGAAGACGATGGCATCCCGGCCGCAGAAGTAAAGCGTGGCCCATAGATCTATCGCGGCCTGGTACTTTTCGACGGTCGGTTGGAAGGCTATTTGCCTGTCTCTATTTTTCCGATCGTAGGACCGCTGCGAACGGCGGAGAATAATGGCTAGCAGGGCAAAGAAGAACACGAGCACGAGGGTCCAGGCCCATGCGGCGCCCAGTGTTTCCTGTTCCGGGTATTTGTAGGAGTCTGCGATCGCGATTCCGCCAATGCATGCAGCAAGTACGGAGATGGCGATTGGGTACCACGCCCATCCCCCGAGGTTGTAGTCGTTCAAGGGTGTATAGCCCGGTATTCCTGGACTACGCAAAATTGAGGCGAGGTCCGATGTGGATCTCGCCGATACGAATTGCCCTGTCGAATAGCTTGTTCCGCCTGCGACAATGGCCTGAACTTTAGCGATCTGGTCTGCTTGACCACATTCCGGGCACACGATAGCCATGGCGACAGGGTATGGCTTGTCCACGTGAGCCGACACTGCCGCAAAGGCTGTTGGGTAGTCGCTCGATCAGAGTTGGCGTTGCCTATTTGGCCTGATCTTGAGTCCAGAGTGTCTAGCTGGAGAACATCCAACAGCCAGCCGCTACCGTGGCGGCGGCAGGCGCAAAGTGTCGGGGACGTGGCAACTGTTGATCACCCGCAACGCAACTCTGCAATCCGCAGAGTTCACCTGCAACGGACACTAATGGGTCTATTCACCACAAAAGGTGAACGCGAAAATGTATTACATTCGGGATTTCGTCTTGCCCACGCCGGCCGTGCCGTCGATGGCGACGATCGGCACCGACCCAGACGGTGAGGCCGCGAGACAGGCGTCGAGTTGCCGAAGGACCTCGCCACGGCCGGTGAAGCCGCCTATGGCCCCGGGCAGTTGCGCCGGTGTCGCCCGCCCCGTAGTTGCATCGACTGCTGCCGTTGGCACCTGTCCACGTAGTATCCGCAGATGGGCTTCCTCGAGCTCGGGCGCAGGGTCTACGCCGAGCTCATCGTTGAGACGGGTGCGCAGCTTGGCGTAGGTCGCAAGGGCAGCAGCTTGCTGGCCGGAGGAGGCGAGCGCGAGCAGAAGGCGGGCATGTAACGCCTCATGCAGTGACTCGTCATGCGACACAGCACGCAAGATGGAAACCGCGCGGTCGGCTTGTCCAAGAGCGAGCGCCGTGTCGGCGTAATCGAGAGCGGCACGCACCCGCTTGCCCGCTAGTGCCATCACCGCGGGATGGCTGTCGAGGCGCGGGTGCACCCCCGCGAGCACCGGTCCCCGCCAGAGCTCGAGCGCCTCGGTGAACAGGTCATGTGCGGTCTGCGGATCTGTTCCCCGGATACAGTCGTTTGCCTGGGCCACAAGCGAAGTGAATTCCGCGACGTCGAGTTGACCCGGGGCGGGCTCGAAGATGTAGCCGCCGGAGGCAGCACTGATGAGCGAACCAGCTCGCGGTCCCCGACCGGGCTCCATCATGGTCCGCAACCGTCCAATGTAGACATGGACTGACGCCAGGCACGTCCGTGGCGGGTCCTCGCCCCACAGCGTGTCGACGATCTCATCCCGGCTGACCATCCGATGTGGCTGCACCGCCAGCAACCCGAGCAGCCAGCGCAACATGGGCGAGTTGAGCGGAACCAAGGCTCCGCCCTGACGCACGAGCAATGGGCCGAGCGCACTCACCCTCACCCCGGAAACACGCGGCGACGGCATGGCGCGACTGTAGCGTCTCCGCGCCAACCCATCGACCGACGTCCCACCCGTTGATCACGTCTCGCGAGGTGGACGTTTAGACGTCGTTTGTGGGACCGCCAACCAGGGAGGAGGAAGCCGGTCTCCGCAAACCTGAGACCGGCTTCATCGTGCTCTAGTTCTTCTGCGCCTTGGCTTTCCAAAGGGTCAGCGCCATCCAGATCAGACCGGCAGCGACCAGGACCCCGTGTCCAATGCGGACAGCGGGCGGAGTAAAGAACTGCGGCAGGAACAGTGCAAAACCGATGGCGAAGGGTACGCCGCTGTAGCGCGGGAGCACGCCCGAACGCCAGATCGCCACGGCGGCAAGCACTGCGCCGGCGCCGAGGGCCAGCAGACCGATGGCAAACGTGGTGACAGCAACAGGGGTGTACCGGACAGCCTCGGCCAGACCGACAACGTCCAGCGACTGGCCCTCGACTGCCTTGCGCGCGATGGCATTGAGGCCGAAGTCTTCCGCGCCATAGTAGGGAAGGGTCAGCCCCGCGCCGATCCATGTGGTGACCAGGGCGGCGAAGGCAACCCGCTCGGCGCGGGTGTTGCTGACGATGTTGCGCAGCGCGAACAGGCCGAGCGGCACCAGGATGAAGCCGATCATTGCGAACAGGTGGGAGAACACCCATGCGTCCGAAGACAGCGAGGCCTTGGCACCCTCCTGAGTGGACTCATCGTGCCATGGCCGCAAAGCCGGGTAGAGCAGGAACATGATCCCGGCGAGGGCCAGAGCGATTGCGCCGAAACGGTTTCGGGTGGGTGGGGCGGACATTGTGCTTCTCCTTTATTTGTTGCGAGGCAAACTCGCGAGGAACATCCGGATAAGTTGTTCGTAGCTTTCGTCCAGGTCTTCGGGCAGGCCGAAGCCGCCGCTCGCCTCGATGTCGGCGAAGCCGTGCACGATGACGCGAAGGCAACGGGTGGCATGGATGGCGGCCTCCTTTTCGAGGCCGTAGCCGCGCAGCACGGCAAGGATGACGTTGAGCAGTTTCATCCCGGCGACCGCCAGCGCAGGATCGTGTAGTGGGTCGGAAGGCATTGCGGCGTAACGGTTTGGGCTCTCCATGACGAAAGCCCGATATTCGCGCATCAGGGCGGCCACGGCATCGTCACGGCTGCGGCCAATCGCGACTGCGGTGAAGCGCTCGGCCATCTCCTCCAGGAGCCTCACGCTTACCAGCTCTCGCAGCTCGCCGAGACTTCCTATGTGTTTGTAGAGCGATGGTGCCGCAACGCCTGTCCGGCTCGCGACCGCGGCCAGGGTCAGCGCATCCAGCCCTCGCTCATCAATGATGCTCAGAGCCGCATCCACCACGGCGGTGGTCGACAACCCCGCCCTAGGCATCTCGACCCTGACTATCGTGCATAGCTTTAAAGCTAATAGCAATAGCCAGCGCCGTCAAGTGGTACTCCCGCATGATTGTTCTTATGCGGATCACAGTGCTGGGCAGTTGCGGGGCGTGGCCGACAGCGGGAAGAGCCTGCAGCGGATTTCTCGTGGAGCACGACGGGTTCCGGCTGCTGGTGGACATGGGATACGCGACACTGCCGCGCCTGCTCTCGCATCTTGAGGCCGATCAAGTGGACGCGGTGTGGATCAGCCATGGTCACCCGGATCACTGCGCCGACCTCAATCCGCTGCTACGCGCAAGAGCACTCGCTGAGGAGCCCCCTTCCCCGCTACCGGTCTATGCGCCACCCGGAGCGCTGGATGCGGTGCTCGCACTGGATCGGCCCGGCATGTTGGTGGAGGCGTATGACCTGCGCGAGGTGGATCCGGGGGAGCGGTATGCCATCGGGCCCTTTGACATCGACACCCGCCTACTGCCGCACTGGGTCCCCAACGCCGGGATCAGACTGACGGCAGACGGGAAGTCCTTGGTGTACACCGGGGACGCGGGCCCGAGCCCGGAGCTGGCGGCCCTGGCGCAGGGCGCGGAGCTTCTGGTGGCCGAGGCGACCTATGTGGATGAGGTTCCCGGTCACTCGGCCGGTTTGCTCTCCAGCGCCCGCGACGCCGGCCGGGAAGCTACCCGGGCCGGCGTCGGCCGATTGGTGCTCACGCATCTGTGGCCAGGCACCGACCCGAGCCAGGCGTTGTCGGCCGCTGCCGAGTTCGCCGGGCCGGTCGAGGTGGCCGTCGAAGGTTTGACGATCGAGCTATGAAGTGCGGCGGTACTGGGCGGGAGAGCCGATGGTCCCGGGGTCTTCGTAGGCCCCGGCCACCCCACGGTCCACGTGCCACGTCGTCAAGGTGCTGACTGTCGCGTTTGGATTCGCGCGATCGCTGACCACTCGCAGCTTCGTGCTCCAGCGTTGCGGCGTGACCTCGTAGAGGTCGTAGCCGTAGCGATTGCCTTCGAAATACTGCAGGTGCGGGTTGGCCGAACCCATGATGGGACCGTTCGTGGCGTTCCAGCTCGCCGAGTAGGCGCTCGAGGTGGCGGAGTGTGCGACGAACTCTGTCCCGATCACCGGCGAGCTCGTGTTGTCGAAGTCTGGCCGCACGTCCTGAATGAAGGCGCTGTGCCAGTCACCGGTGATAACCACGAAGTCCTCGATCCCGGCCTGATGCGCCTGGGTCAGCACATTGCGGCGCTCGTTGAGGAAGCCGTCCCACTGATCGGTGAACATGTAGGAGCCGCCGGGTGAGCCGCGCAGCTGCGACAGCATGATCGAGTTGACCCAGCAGTGCCAGCCGCCGTTGCGTTGGGCCACCTTGTCGAGCACCCAGTCACGCTGACGTGAGCCGAGAATGGTGCCATCACTGAGGTTCTGGGCGCTGCGGTACTGCCGCAGATCGAGGATCACCAACTCGAGCAGATCGCCCCAAGGCCGGTACCGGAAGATCTGCTGATCGGGCAACGCGGTGTCCCCTTCGAGCCCGAGGGGCATGTGCTCGTACCACGCCTGGTACGACGCGGACCGTCGCTTCACGAAGCTCGCCGAACCGGCCGAACCCGAGTAGTCGTTGACCACCTCGTGGTCGTCCCAGGTCAGGTACCACGGGTGGGCGGCGTGAGCGTCGCGCAAAAGCGGGTCGCCCTTGTAGAGCGCATGCAGCTTGCGATAGTCGGTCAACGTGTATGCGGTGCCCAACTCCGAACCCTCATACAGGTAGTCCCCGAGGTGCACGACGAAGTCGAGGTTGGCGTCGTTGGCGATGTCACGCATGCCCGCGTATTCGCCGGACTGGTAGTGCTGGCAGTTGAGCGAAGCGAAACGGACCAGGTTCACGCTGCCGGTGGGTGCGGTCTTGGTCCGGCCGATTCGGCTCGACTGACCGAGGGCGGAAAACCTGTACCAGTAACGGCGTCCCGGCGTGAGACCGGTCGCCAGCACATGGACGCTGTGTCCAAGTAGGACAGACGCCGCCACCGATCCGGAGGCGACGACGGTCGACATCGCCGAGTCGGTCGCGATCGCCCAGTCAACCTGCACGATGTCGGGCAGCGGCTGGACATCGGCCAGCGGATCGGGCGCAAGCCGGGTCCACAGCACGACGCTGTTGGGCAGAGAGTCCCCGGAGCCGACGCCAAGGGTGAAAGGCGAAGCGTCCCAACTGGCCCCGATCGCGGCTGCGGCCGCATGTGCCGCGTCCGGCCCGAGATCACGCATCAACGGCCAGGCAGCCGCGAACCCGCCCGCGGCCGTGGCGGCCCGCAATAGATCACGACGGCTGATCGGCATCAGAGGCTCCCGGAGGTAAGGACGAGGGACACAGCATCCGCGTAGCCGTCGTTGGCGTTGCCGCCGGCGCGGGTGAAAAGCAGTTCGAGGCGGGCAGTGCGGCTACCCACCGGGACGGTTCCGGTGGCGGCGCGCTGGAACAGGCCGGTCACGTTGTTGCGGTCGGCCGCGGTCACCGGCCCGAGCACGATGGTGCTCAAGGCTTGGCCGGTCGCCGAGCGGAAGACGACGGTCAGCTGGGCGCGATCGTTCTGCGACGTCCAGCCGCCGAGCCAGGCTTTAACGTCGTAGCGCGTGCCGCCCATGTCGATCTGACTCGGGTTGGGCAAGGTGACGTCCTGGGCGAGCCGGCTGCGTGCGACGGTACCCCCGGAAAAGAAGCGTGACCCTCGGTCGGCAGGCCCTGGTCCGGTGAGCGTCGGGTAGCCGTTGGATCCGTAGACGATGACGGTCGGCGCACCCTCTAATGTGGACCATCCGGTGAGGCCGTTCTCCGCGCCGGGATTGGTGACCAGGTTGGTGCCGCCGGTGCTCAGAGTCAACGTGAGTGAGTCGGCGTAGCCGTCGTTGGAGGTGCCGCCGTCGCGGGTGAACAGAAGCAGGACGCGTGCGGTGCGGCTGCCCGGCGGCACGATGCCGGTCGCGATCCGTTGCCACAGGCCGGTCGTGCTGCTGCGCTCGCCGGCGGTGACCGGGCCGAGCACGGCGACGCCCCGAGGTAGACCGCTGGAGTCGAGGAACTCCAGCGACAGGCGGACGCCGTCATCCTGACCGGCGTAACCACCGAGCCAGCCGCCGAAGGTGAAGCGGGCCTGTCCGGCATCGATCTCCGGCACCAGCGGCAACGTGATCGTCTGCTGGAGCCTGGTGCGGGCTGAGGTTCCGCCGCCGAAGAAGCTGGTCCCGCGATCGGCGGGCCCCGGGCTGGTGCTGCTGGGATAGCCGCTGGTGCCGTAGGCGATGACGGCGGGCCCCCCCCCCCCGG